>QZLD01000193.1 GCA_004796385.1 Gammaproteobacteria bacterium
GGTATAATCTGCTGTTCGCTTGGTTCTACAAAAAAGCCTATATGTCCGCTTTTAAGCTCTATCTCTTTATAGTTATCTGTTTTAATATTTTCCCCAAGGGCCTGAGATGACTCTTTTGGAACTATAAGATCACCTTTGGCATATATATTCAGTACCGGCATGGTTATTCTGGCAAGATCCACCAGTTGCTCCTGCAGGTAAAAAGCTTTGTTTATAAGTTTGTTTTGCTGGTAGAGATCTTTGCAGAATTTCCGAAATGTCTCTCCACTCTGATCCGGGCTGTCATAAGACCATTTTTCCAACCGCAAAAAGAAGTCGCTTTTGGATTCATCATCTATACCATCCATATAACCAAGATATTTACGCTGAATAAAATGAACAGGATTAACCCCAACAAAACTCCAGTTAAGAAGATCTCCCGGAATATTGCCGTAACTATCTACAACGGCGTCTATATCAATATTTGAGATAAGATGACTCAGACGTGAGTTCTCTTTGTCAAAATCTACCGGAGTTATCATGCAGGTGAGTGTATTAACCAACTCAGGATAAAGTGCTGCATAACAGATACTGAAAACTCCTCCCTGACAAACCCCCATCAGGTTAATTTTATCCACATTAAGTTTACGCACCAAATGACGCACACTTCTGTTTATATAGCCGCAAACATGATCATCCATTGTGGTAAAACGATCTTTTCTCTGCGGAGGTTCCCATTCTATCAGGTAGACATCCAAACCTTGCTTTAGTAAAGAGCGTATAAAAGAGCGCTCCTCTTCAAGATCAAGAATATAGGGTTTATTAACTAAGGCATAAACCAGCAATACAGGATGGGTAGGATTGGTGACCAGAGGTTTATAGCGATAAAGTTTGAAACGATCTTCACTATACTCTTCTGTTCTTTCAGTGGGGGCAACATCTATATCCTGATGCTCCGGATATCTTTCTATTGCCTCTGCTGCTTTACGGTTTATTTCTGAAATTTCTAGAGATATTTTTTCCTGATCAAACTCGAACTGTTTCATATATTATTGCTACCTTGATCAGTGAAAGATATCCGAATCGTCTTTATTAGGGATATTTTGCTCAGGCTTCTGCTCATGCGGATTCTGAATCAGCTTCTTCAGTGATTCTATCTGTTCTTTAAGGGAGTCTATTTCACCTTCCATTGCATTCATCTTAGATCGCATGGCTGATTCGTCAATCTTCTGTTTATGCAGTACATTACACAGATCATCTTTAATAGATGCGTGCTGCTCATGAAGTTCATGCTGGCCTTTCTGTGCTTCATCCACCTCTTTCTGCGTAGGCAAACCAATCGCAGATGAAACTGTATTGGTAAATTCAGAAGTTTGATTCTTAAGGCGGATAAAGGTATTAATTACGCTACCATATGCCTTGGCATATTCATCGGTTGAAGTCACCTGAAGATATGCCTGCTCGCAGGAATTCAGCCAGATTTTGTAAAACTTTGTTATTGTAATTTCATCGTTATATTCTGCGTATTCTGAAAAACGACCATCAAATATTGATACTGCCTTGGGAACAGTATTGTAGAGTATGGTACAAAGCAGATTATAATTGGAATAGAATTCATTTAACGAACTAACACCATCATATGCCTGTTTCTGCAGGTTTAAACCCATTTTTTCAAATGAACGTGATGCCTGATGAGAAAAAATAATGTTTTCAAATTTACTTAATAATGTTTCATCAAATGGCATGTGTGGCAGAACAGACAGCGAAAAAAGCTCTTCTGACGGAATATTTCCAACGCCTTCGCCATCTTTAGAGGCTGAAATTGCCGATATACTGGAAAAAATCTTGCGCTGAATCTCTGAAAAACCCAGAAACGGCAATGGTTGTGAGAGATTTTCGTTATTGTCAGGACTGTTTTTTTCGAGCTGTTGAGACATTATAGCTTCTACAGCTTCTGAATTGTAAATAGCTGAATAATTCTGGCTTTTAAGAACTGCTTCGAACTCTTTTTTTAGCTGTTTCCAGGCATCAGCAACCTCTGTGCTGCTAAAACAC
>QZLD01000224.1 GCA_004796385.1 Gammaproteobacteria bacterium
AAAAACCCCGAAATCCTTATGGATCGGGGTTTGAGTTGGTGGGCCTGCACGGACTTGAACCGCGGACCAAGGGATTATGAGTCCCCTGCTCTAACCAACTGAGCTACAGGCCCAAACTTTCGTCTTTTCAGTAAAGAGGAGCGATTATACAACCAAATTGTTGTTTCGAGAACCCCTGTTGCAGTTTTTTTACAGAATCTTTTTTATTAAAAAACTGCACCAATAATCCTGTTTTTATGGTTGGGTTTCAGCATCCAGAAAACTACGAAGCAGATCGGATCTCGATGGGTGGCGCAGTTTGCGTAGCGCTTTTGCTTCGATTTGTCTGATTCTTTCTCTGGTTACGTCAAACTGTTTTCCCACTTCCTCGAGGGTATGATCTGTATTCATGTCAATACCGAATCTCATACGCAGCACTTTTGCTTCTCTTGGAGTTAGTCCGGAAAGTACTCCTCGAGTAGCTTCTCTTAACCCCTCTGTTGTGGCGGCCTCTGATGGGGATTCGATGTTGGCATCTTCAATAAAATCGCCAAGATGTGAATCTTCGTCATCGCCTATTGGTGTTTCCATGGAAATAGGTTCTTTGGCTATTTTAAGAACCTTTCTGACTTTGTCCTCCGGCATATCCATTTTTTCCGCCAGTTCTTCGGGTGTTGCTTCTCTGCCCATCTCCTGAAGCATTTGTCTTGATATTCTGTTGAGCTTATTTATGGTTTCTATCATGTGAACAGGTATGCGAATAGTTCGTGCCTGATCAGCAATAGAGCGTGTTATAGCCTGACGAATCCACCATGTGGCGTAGGTGGAAAATTTGTATCCACGTCGATATTCAAATTTGTCAACGGCCTTCATAAGGCCAATATTGCCTTCCTGGATCAGATCCAGGAATTGAAGCCCGCGATTCGTGTATTTTTTTGCAATGGAAATAACCAATCTCAGGTTTGCCTCTACCATCTCTTTTTTGGCTCGGCGTGCTTTTGCTTCACCAATCGACATAAAACGGTTTATGTCTTTTATTTCTCTTATGTGAAGATTATATTCTTTTTCTATGTAGCAGAGTCTGTTCTGAATTTTCTTTATTTCATTGCTGTTTTCAGCTATGGCTGAAGAGTATTCTCTATCGGACTCTATGGTTTCGTTTATCCATTTTTCATTGGTTTCATTACCAGGAAATGAGGTTATAAAAACTTTGCGAGGCATATGGCATCTATTAACGCATATATCAATAACGCTTTTTTCTTGTCGGCGAATTTTTGATATTGCCTGACGCAGGTTTTTAACCATTCTTTCAATTGTTTTTGTGGATAGCTTAAAGTGCATAAATTTTTCAGAAAGATCTGCTATCGCCTTGGTGCTTTTTTTGTGTTCCGAGCCGTGTTTGGCAATTGTGGCAATGGCATTTTCATAAGATGTCGTTAATTCCTCGATTAGCTGGGCTGCTTTTTCCGGATCAGGGCCTTTATCTTGTTCTTCCTCTTCTTCAACCTCTGCATCGTCATCGGCGTGGCTGTTTCCTTCGGGTATTTCCTCTTCGTCTTCAGCTTCTCTGAAGCCTGAAAAAAGGTCGTTTAATCTTAATTCTTTTTCTATGATTTCGTGATATGAATCAATCAGGATTTTACTTGCACCCGGAAATCGTGAAAGCGATTCAAGTACTTTTTTAAGGCCGTCCTCAATCCTTTTTGCTATCTGTATTTCGCCTTCTCTGGTAAGTAGTTCAACTGTACCCATTTCGCGCATATACATTCTGACGGGGTCTGTGGTTCTGCCTAATTCATTTTCAACTGATGCTAAAGCAGCTGCGGCAGCTTCTTGAACTTCGTCGTCAGTGATGTTTGAGTTTTCCAGTATCAGGGTGTCTGCATCGGGAGCAACTTCGCATACGCTTATGCCCATATCGTTAATCATGCTGATAATATCTTCAATCTGTTCCGGATCGACGATGTCGTCCGGGAGATGATCATTGACTTCGGCATAGGTAAGGAAGCCTTGCTCTTTTCCTTTTGAAATAAGCTTTTTTAATTGCTGTGGCGTTTGTTGCTGGCTCATGTGTGCTTATCACCTGTTGGTTAAACTGGATACTGGCCGCCAGATAGCGGGGTGCAAATTAATCTGGTCACCTTTAATAAAGGATAGGAAACTTTGTTGCTTTTTTCAGCTTAATATCTCAACTGTTTTCCGGATGGTTTCCGGCAATCTTTCCATTTGTTTTCGAGTGTCATTATTGTAAAAAATACAGACACCTGTGAAAAATCGGAAGGCGAACATTTTACATTTTTATAATAATAATGCAAGAAGCTATTTCGAGTGATTTTTTAATCCCTATTTCTTTTTTTGCTCTTAAGGATAAAAGGATTATAATCCGCGGATGAATAATTGCTTACCTAAAAATTCAGTAGGAGTTGTAACGCCTGTAAAGTGGTGTTATGAGCACGATTTTACCTTTAAGTGTGGCAAAGTGTTGTCAGGTTTTGAGTTGGTTTATGAGACTTATGGGCAGTTGAATAATAATCGTTCCAATGCAATCTTAATATGTCATGCTTTGTCAGGCGATCATCATGTGGCTGGATATCACTCGGAAAATGATAAGAAGGCTGGTTGGTGGGATAACTTTATTGGCCCAGGTAAGATTATTGATACTAATAGATTTTTTGTTGTTTGCAGTAATAATCTTGGCGGCTGTTCTGGTTCTACCGGGCCATCATCTATAAATCCTGCCACTAATAGACATTATGGTCTTGATTTTCCTTTAGTAACTGTTGAGGATTGGGTTAAAGGCCAGGCATTGCTTGCCGATTATCTGGGTATTGACCGATGGGCTGCGGTTATCGGCGGTAGTATGGGGGGGATGCAATCTTTACGTTGGGCTATAGATTATCCGGATAGGCTTTCTCATGCGTTGGTTATTGCGGCTACTTCCAGGCTCTCAACTCAGAATATTGCGTTTAATGAGGTTGCCAGAAGAGCGATTATGTCTGATCCTGATTTTGCCAATGGTGATTATTACGATAAGGAGAATAAGCCGGAGCAGGGGTTGATGTTGGCTCGTATGCTTGGGCATATTACCTATCTTTCAGATGACGCTATGCGAGATAAATTTGGTAGAGAGCTTAGTGATGGGCGGATAAAGTTCGGTTACGATGCTGAATTTGAGGTGGAGAACTACCTTCGTTATCAAGGCAGGAAATTTGTTGATTTTTTTGATGCAAATACCTATCTGCTGATGACTAAGGCTCTTGATTATTTTGATCCGGCTGTTGATGCAGATGGCGATCTTTCTGCGGTTTTGAAGGATGTGCAGGCGAAGTTTTTTGTGGCTTCTTTTACCAGCGATTGGCGTTTTAATCCATCGCGTTCAAGGGAGATAGTCAAGGCGTTACTGGATAACGATAAGGATGTTTCCTATCTTGAAGTAGAGGCTGAATATGGGCACGATGGTTTTTTGATGAAGATACCTCAGTATATGTCAGGAATGTCTGCATATATGGAGCGAATAGCGGCGGAGGTGGAGTGTGGTTGAGATGCGTCCGGACTTGGAGATAATTAGTCGTTGGATTCGTCCCGATAGCAGTGTTCTTGATCTTGGTTGTGGTGATGGCGCTTTGTTGCAAAGTCTTAAGGATGATCAAGGGATTCGCGGGTATGGACTGGAGATAGATTCTGAAAATGTCACTTCCTGCATAAAAAAGGGTATTAACGTAATTCAAACTGATATTGAAGCGGGATTGTCTGATTTTGATGCGAATTCTTTTGATTATGTAATAATGACCCAAACCATTCAGGCTATTAATGATCCGGTAAAGGTAATTCATGAGATGCTTAGAGTTGGGCGGGAGGCGATTGTAACTTTTCCTAATTTTGGATATTGGCAGTGTCGGTTTGATCTTGTTTTCAAGGGGAGAATGCCGGTAAATGATGCTTTGCCTAATTTTTGGTATAACACTCCGAATATTCATCTCTGTACTATTGCTGATTTTGAGCGTTTGGCAAAAAAGGAGGGGGTAAAAATAATGCAGAGAAGTGTGGTAGATAGAAAGCATAAAAATAATATCAGAACAAAAATTTGGCCTAATTTTTTTGCTGAGATTGCTCTTTACAGGTTTTGTAAGGCTTATTAATCTATTTTTTGCATTATTAAAATGCAGTTGTTCATTTTATTTAGTGTGTTGTGCTTGGTCGTTATTATTTTGTTTGTTTTAAAAGTAAATCTGATTGTGCGCCTTGAGCTATATCGGGAAGCGGTTGTTTTGAAATAAAGCCTCCTTGCAGGTGAGCGGGTAATATGTTTTTGGGGATTGTGACTTGTGAATTTGTTTTCTTAGAACAAAAACTATTAATTGCCTGAAAAGCTTAAATATGGTATAAAACGCGCGCATTCGTTCCCTGTCCTTTTATATTAAGGAAGGGACTGTTTTAAAACTGCGAAAATTTAAATCACACACGCGTGATTCTTTAAGGCAGGGTTGCCCTAAGCGGGTTTGTCTTAAATGTGCGCGTGGAGGCCTAAACCCAAGGAGAAAAATATGGCTAAAGTAACTATGCGTCAGATGCTTGAGGCTGGTGTTCATTTTGGACACAAGGCTCGTTTCTGGAATCCTAAAATGGCTCCCTACATCTTCGGTGAGCGCAATAAAATTCATATTATCAATCTTGAAGAAACCCTTCCTATGTTTAATGATGCCCTTAACTTTGTTGGCAAGGCTGCATCCAAGAAGGGTAGAGTGCTCTTTGTAGGTACAAAAAGAGCTGCTCAGAAGATTGTTAAAGAAGAGGCGGATCGTTGTGGTATGCCTTATGTGAACCACAGATGGCTTGGCGGTATGCTGACAAACTTCAAGACTGTAAAACAGTCTATTGCCAGACTTAAAGATCTGGAAGCTCAGGAGCTTGACGGTTCAATTGAAAAGCTGAACAAGAAGGAAGCTCTGCTTCGTAGAAGAGAGAGAGAGAAGCTTAACAGAAGTCTTGCCGGTATTAAGGATATGCCTACATTGCCTGATGTGATTTTTGTTATCGATGTTGGTAATGAGAAGATTGCTATTCAGGAAGCAGTAAAACTGGGTATTCCTGTAGTTGGAGTTGTTGATACAAACAACAAAGTTAACGGTGTTGATTATGTTATTCCTGGTAATGATGATGCAATAAGAGCAATTAAGCTTTATGCGTCCAGCATGGCTGATGCAATAAACGAAGGAAAGGCAGTTGATGCTCAGCTTGCTCAGGCGGAGCAGAGTAAAGATGAATATCTTGAAGTTGATGACGCTGAAAAGTCTGCAGCTGAGGCGGACACCAGCAGTGAAGAGGCAGCAGGCGAAGAAGCTTCTGCTTAGTTTTTAAGGCTGATTTTTTGAAAATTGGTTTTGAATGATATATCCCGTTTTACGGGATATATCTCTTTCCATTAGCATAAGTAAAGAATTTTATAGAGGTGAATTATGACAGCGATTAAAGCGTCAGTAGTTAAGGAGCTAAGAGAGAGAACCGGATGTGGCATGATGGAGTGCAAAAAGGCACTTACCGCAACCGGTGGTGATATAGAAGCTGCGATTGAAGAGATGCGTAAGAAGGGCATGGCCAAGAATGACAAGCTGGCTTCAAGAGTTGCAGCAGAAGGTACTATTGCCTTTGTTATTGCTGATGACAAAAAGTCAGGCGCGATTGTAGAGATAAACTGCGAGACAGACTTTGTTTCCGGTGGCGATGCCTTTAAAGATTTTGCAAAATCAGTTGCCAAAGCGATACTGGAAAACAGACCGGCAGACAGCGATGCTGTTCTTGCTCTTACAGCTGAAGACGGGCGTACCTTTAAAGAGGTTCGTGAAGAGCTGCTGCTTAAGCTTGGAGAGAATATTCAGATCAGACGTTTCGAGACCTTTGATGCTGAGCAGGGAATTGTAGAGGGTTATCTTCACGGTAACAGAATTGGTGTTCTTCTGGCTACAGAAGGCGATAATGCCGAAATTGCCAAAGATGTTGCCATGCACGTTGCTGCGATCAATCCTATGTGTATCTCAGAGGCGGATGTTCCTGCAGATGTTCTTGAGAAAGAGAAAGGTATTCTTGTTGCTCAGGCTCAGGAGAGCGGTAAGCCAATGGAAATTATCGAGAAGATGATTCAGGGCAGACTAAGAAAATATCTTGCGGAGATTACTCTGGAAGGACAGGCGTTTGTTAAGGACACTGACATCACTGTTGGTAAACTTCTGAAAGATGCAGGAATGAAAATCGTCAAAATGCAGCGTTATGGTGTTGGCGAAGGTATCGAGAAAAAAGAAGAGAATTTTGCTGAAGAGGTAATGGCTCAGGTAAAAGGATCTTAAAAAAATCTTTAAGATACACGTTAAAAGGCGGGTCAGTTGACTCGCCTTTTGAGTAAGTGGAGATCGGAAAAGCGATTTTCATAAAAACGAATTTTCCCGAGTTACTAACTTGGGGTATGAACGCTGACAAACTGCGGAGGGTGACAATGTCTAAACCGATTTACAAAAGAATTCTGCTTAAATTGAGTGGAGAGGCTTTGATGGGCGACGGGAATTACGGTATTGACCCTAATGTAATAAAAAGACTTGCAGATGAGATTAAAGAAATTGTTTCTTTAGGTGTGCAGGTTGGTGTAGTAATTGGGGGAGGCAATATTTTTCGCGGAGAAGGTTTGGCGCAGTCAGGTATCGACAGAGTTGCCGGAGATCATATGGGGATGCTTGCAACGGTTATGAACTCGCTGGCACTTCAAAATGCTCTGGAGCAGATAGATGTTTTTACCAGAGTAATGTCGGCAATCAAGATAAACCGGGTATGTGAAGACTATATTCAGCGAAGAGCAATAAGGCATCTTGAAAAGGGTAGAGTTGTTGTATTCGCTGCAGGAACGGGTAATCCGTTTTTCACTACAGATTCTGCGGCAAGTTTACGAGCAATAGAGATAAAAGCGGATATCATGTTCAAATCAACAAAGGTTGACGGAGTTTATTCTGCCGATCCCAAGAAAGATCCGACAGCAGAAAGGTACGATAGATTGACTTATGATCAGGTATTGAGTAAAAAACTTATGGTCATGGATGCAACCGCAATAGTAATGTGCCGCGATCACAATATGCCGCTTCAAGTGTTTGATGGCACAGTTCCCGGTGGTTTGGTGCGAATCGTCTGCGGTGAACCCATAGGAACTATTGTTGAGTTATAGAGTTAAGGCTGAATCAAGAGGGAAAGAAGATGATAAATGAGATAACCAAAGACGCAGAAGAGAGAATGAAAAAGAGTATTGATTCTCTCAAGGGTAACATGGCAAAAATCAGAACCGGCAGGGCGCACCCCAGCCTGCTGGAGCATTTGACAGTGAGTTGTTATGGTAGCTCAATGCCGATTAATCAGGTGGCAAACGTAACTGTTTCAGATTCAAGAACCCTTGCGGTAACTCCGTGGGACAAAAGCATGGTGCAGCCTATAGAGAAGGCGATAATGACAGCGGATCTTGGTCTTAATCCGGTAACTGCCGGTGAAGTAATCCGGATTCCGCTGCCGCCCCTTACTGAAGAGCGCAGAAAAGATCTGGTTAAGGTTGTAAAGAATGAGGCAGAAAACGGCAAGATTGCTGTGAGAAATATTCGTCGTGATGCCAATAATGATTTCAAATCACTTTTAAAGGATAAAGAGATCTCTGAAGATGAGCACCGTGGTGCGGAAGATGGTATCCAGAAAGTTACCGACAAGTATGTAAATATGATCGATGACATACTTGCTGAAAAAGAAAAAGAGCTGATGTCTGTATAAGCAGCAGTTTCTATGAAAGATAATCAGACTCGGGAAACAGAGAGCCTGCCGCGTCATGTCGCCATAATAATGGATGGCAATGGTCGGTGGGCAAAGTCTCGTGGCATGAAACGCTATAAGGGACACCATGAAGGGGTTAAGTCAGTCCGCGAGATAGTCAGCGTTTCGCGCAGGTTGGGAATTGAATCGGTTACGATATTTGCCTTTAGCAGCGAAAATTGGCGCAGACCTTCCGAGGAGGTCAATATGTTGATGGAGCTGTTCTTATTGGTTCTCAATCGTGAGGTGAAAAAGCTGCATCGTAATGGTATAAGATTGCAGATTATCGGAAATCGCTCACGTTTCTCTGCAAAAATACTCAAGGCGTTGGAAAAGGCGGAGAAATTAACTGCGGAAAACCGGGAGATGAACCTGTTTGTCGCAGCAGATTACGGCGGCAAGTGGGATATAACCAACGCAGTAAATAGCTTGGTACAAGAGCATATTTCTTTTGGCAATAGCGAAATCTCCTTTACCGAGGAGCAGATTGCATCACGCCTCTCTATTGCCGGCTATTCTGATCCTGATCTTTTTATCCGAACAGGTGGCGAAAAGCGCATCAGTAACTATCTTATCTGGCAGCTGGCATATGCTGAGCTCTACTTTACAGATGTGCTCTGGCCCGACTTCAGGGAAGATGAATACATGCAGGCGATACAGTGGTACTCAGGCAGGCAGAGACGTTTTGGTATGACCGGAGATCAGATAACAGAGCAGAATAACCCCTGAAAGGACAAAAATTTGAAAACAAGAATAGTTTCGGCGCTGGCACTTATACCTGCAGTACTTGCGCTTATTATTTACTCTTCGGTTGAGGTTATGGCTGTGGTTTTTGCTGCAATTACTCTTCTGGCTTCGTGGGAGTGGGCGCAGCTTTCTCAAATTAAAAGCATTACACAAAAAGGTATATACATAGCAGTACAGCTGTTGCTGTTAGGCGGTAGCTGGTATCTGTTTTTTAAGGCAGATACTCCTGTAATATCCATTGCTATAAAGGCGCTTCTCTCTTTGGCACTATCATGGACACTTACAGCGCTTATCTGGATGATTATCTATTCAAAGCGAGATGGGAATGCTGATATTTCAGCCTTGCTGAAGGCGATAATTGGCTGGTTTGTGCTGACTATATCGTGGGTAGCTATTATCAAGGTGCGAGAGATTGGTACAGAGCATCTGATAATCCTTATGTTCCTTATCTGGGGCGCAGATTCCGGCGCATACTTTGCCGGCAGGTTTTTGGGCAGGCATAAGTTGGCAGTAAGACTTAGTCCAAAGAAAACCATAGAAGGCGTTATCGGAGGTTTAATAACAGCTATCGCAATAATGGTTGTAGCCAGATATCTGTTGCCTGCAATAACAGGCAAAGAGCTTGAGGGTAGCGTTGTCCTGCAGATAACTCTGGCTGTTGTGGTTTCTATAGTTTCTGTTAGTGGTGACCTGTTTGAAAGCATGCTTAAAAGGCTTTGCGGAATAAAA
The DNA here is from genome assembly GCA_004796385.1 of Gammaproteobacteria bacterium. Lineage (GTDB taxonomy): Bacteria > Pseudomonadota > Gammaproteobacteria > QZLD01 > QZLD01 > QZLD01. The sequence continues at coordinate 9,286 of QZLD01000224.1, forward strand.
GATAGCGGCAATATAATTCCTGGGCATGGCGGCATTCTTGATAGAATCGACAGCCTGATAGCTGCGTCTCCGATTTATCTGGCAGGGGGTTATATGCTGGGAAGTGGTGCTCTATGAGCGATTGCAGAGTCGGAGTAGCAATACTTGGAGCAACTGGTAGTATCGGCAAGAGTACGATAGATGTTATCTCCAGAAACAGCGATAAATATAAGATTACAGCAGTAACCGCAAATCGAAATGTAAATGGTATTCTTGAATTGTGTCGACAGTTCAAGCCTCATGTTGCTGCAATGGCAGATGAGTTTGCAGCAAAACAGTTGCAACAGCAAATAAATAGTGAAGGATTGAACTGTGAGGTTGTTTGCGGTGTCAATGGACAGGTTAAAGCGGCGACACTGCCACAAAATGATACAGTAGTGGCAGCTATAGTTGGCGGAGCAGGGTTGATCCCGGCTTATGAAGCGGTAAAGGTCGGTAAAAAGATACTACTGGCAAATAAAGAGGCGCTGGTTATGACAGGTGAACTCTTTATGAGCGAGGCGCATCGTTCAGGTGCGCAGGTGCTACCGGTAGATAGTGAGCACAACGCGGTTTTTCAGTCGCTTTCCAGTGTTGCCAAAGGCAAAAACGTTACTGAGATAGATGATAAGGGAGTCAAACGGATAATTCTTACTGCATCCGGAGGCCCTTTTTATAACAGGGAAGATGCCGATTTCTCAAAGATTACACCGGAAGAGGCTGTGGCTCATCCAAACTGGAGTATGGGCAGTAAGATATCGGTAGATTCAGCCACAATGATGAATAAGGGGCTGGAAGTAATAGAGGCGGGTTGGTTGTTTGATCTGCCTGCAAGTAAAATAGATGTGGTAATTCATCCGCAAAGTATTGTTCACTCGATGGTAGAGTATATAGATGGCTCAGTGGTGGCACAGCTTGGAAATCCGGATATGAGAACACCAATCGCCCATGCGCTGGCATGGCCCCAAAGGGTAGATGCGGGAGTAGAGTCATTGGATTTTTGTAAGATGACAGAGCTGCAGTTTTTCGAACCGGATAACTCTCGCTTTCCTTGTCTTGGCCTAGCATATAGAGCAATGAAAAACGGTGGCAGTATGCCGACAGTTCTTAATGCTGCAAATGAGATTGCAGTTGCTGCTTTTTTGCAAAGAGGGATAAGATTCGACCAGATTGCAACGGTGGTTTCTGGAGCCATGAATAGTATGGAACAAAGTCATCCTGACTCCATAGATGATGTTTTAAGAGTGGATAGCGATGCCAGAAGTTATGCAAAGCTTTTGGTTGAGAATGGTTGTTAGAAGGGTAGAGTAGTTGTGATCGGAGAAGTATAGATAATGGATATTGTTTTAAAGACACTGGTTTTTATAGTCTGTTTTGGTATTCTCATCTTTATTCATGAGTTTGGACATTATCTTTTTGCCAGAATGCTTGGATTTAAAGTTCTTAAATTCTCCATCGGTTTTGGTCATCCAATTTTTAAATATGTTAGCAAAAGAAGCGGTATTGAATATGCGATCGCATGGATTCCGCTGGGTGGCTATGTGAAGATGCTGGATAGCAGAGAAGGTGAGGTGGAAGAATCCGAAAAACATCTCGAATTTAATAGTCAAAAAGTCTGGAAAAAGGCATTAGTGGTTTTTGCCGGACCGTTTTTTAATCTGGTATTGGCTCTTTTTGTATTGTGGGGGCTGTTTTATGTTTATGGAACCAGAGATTATAAAACTTATATTGGGCATGTGAATCAGGGGAGTATGGTTGAAGTTGCCGACTTTAAAAAAGGAGATCTGGTTAAAGAGGTAGGCGGAAAAGAGGTGGAGGGTTATCAGCAGATGGGGCTGCAACTTATGACCGCAGCTCTGGGGAAAAAGAAGACAGCAGTGGTTCTGCAGCGAAAGGATGGCTCAGAATATAAAACCGAACTCGATTTTTCTGATTACGACCTGGCAAAGTACCAAAAAGTGTTTCTGGATAATATAGGTATTCTTCCACCTATAAGAATGTTTCCTGCAGAAATTGGCAAGGTAGTTTCGGGAGGCGCTGCTGAAAAGGCGGGGATTCAGGTCGGCGATAGAATATTGCAGATAGACGAGAATAAGGTCAGAAACTGGGGAGATATGGTTGCAGGTATCTACTACAGCTATTGCAGAGAGATTACGATTCAGCTGCAAAGAGATGGTAAAACAGTCTCCATAAATGTTATACCGGATACAATAGAAGAGAATGGCAAGCGTTTTGGCAGAATAGGTGTTGAATACACAAAAGAGCAACAGAAAAAGTTTTTCGACTCTCTTGAAGGACACAGTATAGAAATTGACTACGGTTTTGGAGAATCGTTTGTTCAGGCAGCGCAAAAAATGTATGATACTCCGGCTCTGATTCTTGATGGATTATGGAATATTATCAGCGGTAAGGCATCACCAAAACTCCTTAATGGCCCGATCCCTATTTACCAGCTTTTCGGTAAGGCGTATGACATGGGGCTATATTATGTCCTTAATTTGCTTGCGGTTTTGAGTATAAGTCTTGGCGTGCTGAATCTGTTACCTGTTCCGGTGCTTGATGGCGGGCATCTGTTTTTTTATATTGTTGAAGCAATAAGCGGCAGACCAATAAATCAGAAGGTTTTTGAATATGGAACCAAGGTAGGGTTGGCATTATTGCTGACCTTAATGGTTTTTGTGTTTTACATGGATATTGAAAGGCTTTTTCAGGAGAGCCATGAAAAAGAAAAGGTATATTGTGAAGCGAATAATTAGAACTGTTTTTTGTTTGGTTGCGTTTGTGATTTGTGTCGGTGCACAGGCATTTGATCCGTTTGTTGTAAAAGATATTGAGGTTGATGGTTTACGCAGAATTTCTGCAGGAACGGTTTTTAACTATTTGCCGGTAGAGGTAGGCGATCTTATTGACCAAAATAAAAGCACTTTGGCAATAAATGAGCTTTATGCCACAGGATTTTTTCATGATATAGAGCTGAAAAAACGCGGTAATGTACTTATAGTTTCCGTTGTAGAAAGACCTTCAATAGCGGAGATTATAATTGAAGGTAATGAACTTCTTGAAGAAGAGCCTCTTATGGATGGATTGAAAGATATTGGTCTTTCCGAGGGTAGAATTTACAACAGGCAGTTATTGGATAGTGTCAGCAGAGAGCTATTCAGGCAGTATTATTCGCAAGGTTATTATGATGTGGATGTGCAGACAACCATTACTCCTCTGCAAAGAAACCGTGTAAGTATTCGCGTAACTATTGCGGAAGGAAAATCTGCCAAAATTAAAGATATAAATATTGTTGGCAACAAGGCATTTAGCGAAGAAGAACTTAAAGAAGACTTTAATCTGGCAATCCCTGCATTTTATAACTTTTGGTCGAGCTCGGATCAATATGCCGGAGAAAAACTATCTGCTGATATTGAATCGCTGAAGACATTTTATATGAACAGAGGTTATTTGAACTTCAGGATTGAATCGGTTCAGGTTTCTATGTCGCCTGATCGGGATGGGATATATTTAACAATTAATATTCAGGAAGGTGAGCAGTATAAAGTAAAAGGAGTTGATATAATTGGGGCAGACGCAATAAAAAAACCAGAATTGCTTAAAAAATCTGTAATAAAAGTGGGAGAGCTCTTTTCTCAGAAAGATGTAGTCAGAACAAAAAATATATATAAAGATATGCTTGGCGACGAAGGTTATGCTTTCTCTAAGGTTAATGTTGTTCCTGATGTCAATGAGAAAAAACAAGAAGTTACAGTAAAAATATTTATTGATCAGGGTAAAAAGGTTTTTGTAAGAAGAATTGTCTTTACCGGTAACGACAAAACCAAGGATGAGGTATTACGCAGAGAGATGCGTCAGCTTGAAGGGGCGTGGTATTCCACAAGAAAACTGGAAAGATCGCGTCTTAGATTGCAGCGTCTTGGTTATTTTGAAAAGGTCGATATTGATACTCCAGCAGTGCCAGGTACTACAGATCAGGTGGATATAATTATAAATGTAACTGAGAGAGGTTCGGGTTCAATCGAGCTTTCAGCTGGTTATGGTGGTGATCAGGGGTTCTCGTTTGGAGCTAGTTTGAGTCAGCAGAACTTTTTAGGAACCGGAAACAAGTTTTCTATCAGGCTTAATAACAGTAAAACAAATACCGTATACAGCATGAGTTTTAATAATCCTTACTATACAAAAGAGGGTATCAGTAGAGGATATAATTTCTTTTTCAGGCAAACTGACACAGAAGACACTACAATTTCCACCTATGCAACGGATGATTGGGGTGGGTCCGTATCTTTTGGTTTCCCAATTGCTGAAGAGGAGCGTATAACTTTGGGGTTTGGATATGATAGGCTGAAACTTAAAGTTTCTGAATATTCACCACAGCGCTTGCATGATTTTATAGAAGAATATGGTGATGAGTATGCCTCAATAAGATTAACCGGTGGTTGGGCCAGCGATTCCAGAAACAGCTACTATTTTCCTACAAAAGGTGTCAGGCAGTCACTGTTTGCCGAGGTAACCCTGCCTGGAAGCGAACTGACCTATTACAAACTTAGTTATGGTTATAAATGGTATTATCCTCTTACAGAAAAACTTACACTGTCTTATGATGGAAAATTTGCTTTTGGTGATGGTTATGACAATACGGAAAAACTACCGTTTTTTCAGAATTACTATGCCGGAGGAATATCTACTGTAAGAGGGTATAAGAACAGTTCTTTAGGACCTAGAGATCCTTATGATCCGGACGATCCTATAGGTGGTAATGCCAAAATATTAAGTTCGTTTGAAGTGATAAGTCGTTTTCCGTTTTTTGATACCGAAGCAGCCAGAATCGTAACTTTTGTTGACGTAGGAAATGTTTTTGATACAGTTGATGAAAATGTCGACTTGGGCGAGCTAAGAACTTCTGCTGGGTTTGGGATTCTATGGCTTTCGCCACTAGGGTCAATGGCTTTCAGCTATGGCTTTCCGCTTAACGAGAAAGAGGGAGACTACACTAAGGGATTTCAGTTTAGCCTGGGTTCCTCTTTCTGATTTTAATTATGTAAAAATGGAGATAGTTGTTTTGAATAGAAAAGTAATTGCATGGTTGATTCTGGGGCTGTTTTTGTCATCTGTGGCGAATGCAGGAGTTAAGATCGGGTATGTTCAGAGAGGTAAACTTCTTACAGAAGCTCCTCAGATTAAAGCTGCTGAGAAAAAGCTGGAAAGCGAATTTTCTGCAAGAAAAGATAATATTCTTGCCCTTTCAAAAGATCTGCGCGATCTGGAAGAAAAACTAAACAGAGATGCCAGAATTATGAAGGATGAAGAGCGTAGTTCCATGGAGAGGGATATTCTTTCGCGAAGAAGAGAGCTGAAAAGACTGGAGCGAGAGTTTAAGGATGATGTAAGTTTTCGTCGTAATGAAATTCTTGCTAAGCTTCAGGGTGATATGAGTCAGGTTATTAATAAATTTGCAAAAGACAATGGTTATGGTTTGGTTTTGGCTGACGGTGCTGTTTTTGTTGATGGCAAAGTAGATATAACCGACCTGATTCTGGAAAAGATGAGAGCCTTATATAAAAAGAAAAAATAGATATAAGCGAATAAAAAATCGTCTGTAGCTAACTTGCTGCAGGCGATTTTGTTTTTTATGGAATTTAAATAACAAGTAAAGAAGGGGATGATGGCGTCAAATAAAAAGTATGAAACAGTTTTTTCTCTATCAAGGCTTGCCGATTATATAGGGGCAGAAATATCTGGAGATCCTGAATGTCAAATAAGCGGTATATCAACAATTCAAAATGCTAAAGAGGGTGAAATTACCTTTCTTTCTAACCCTTGCTATAAAAAGCACCTTAAAACTACTAAAGCATCAGCAGTTATTATTAGTAGGGCAGAAAGCTGTGGTTACCAGTCAAATTATTTGATATGTAGTGATCCTTATCTTGCCTACGCAAAAATTTCGCAACTATTGTATCCGTTGTTACTTCCGAATTCGGATGAAATCCATGAAACAGCAGTTATTGCAGATAATGTTCAGATAAGTTCGCCTGTGAAGATAGGCTCAGGCGTGACTATTGAAGAAAATACAGTTATAGGAGAGCGTACCGCAATTAATGCAGGAGCATTTATAGGCAAGGGGGTTTCTATTGGTGAAAAAGTTACTATATATCCAAATGTAACTATTCTTGACGGAGTTGTTATTGGTGATGACTGTATTATTCATTCAGGAGCAGTAATAGGAGCAGATGGTCTTGGTTTTGCCAGATCGAAAGAGGGGTGGCAAAAAATAGCTCAGATAGGAAAGGTGCGAATTGGTAGTAATGTTGAGATTGGTGCCAATACTACAATAGATAGAGGCGCAATTGGTGATACGGTTATCGCCGATGGAGTTAAGTTGGATAATCTTATTCAGATTGCTCATAATGTTAAAATAGGTAGAAACACCGCTATTGCTGCATCTGTTGGTATAGCTGGAAGTACAGAGGTTGGAGAGAACTGCACTATTGCAGGAAAGGTTGGCATTATTGGTCATCTTGAAATTTGTGCCGACTGCCATATTACCGCTATGAGTCTTGTGACAAAAAGCATTAAAACTCCCGGGGTTTACTCTTCAAGTATGCCGGCGCTGCCGGACAAGGTGTGGCACAAGGTTGTAGCAAAAATTCGCAGATTAGCAAAAAAGACATAGTTATTCACAATAAAGAAACATTTGACTGATAGCTGATTAGGTGGTTCAATGCACATCTCGGCGGGTTTTCGGAGTGGTTTTTTATTTTGGCGCATGGAGTGCTTCATATAGGCTGATCATTCCGGCTGCGGTTGCGGAGAAACTATTTGTTAGTTTGCATTTTATCCCTGCAGCAGTTTTGTTATTTGAGACACTGCCTTCTGGTGTTGCAGGTTCGTCCAAAGAAGAATCCCTTATTTAGTTTCCGATTATAATGCTTTGGCAAATATGCCGGCAGATTTTTTTATTTGAGAGCGAGAGAAAGAAAAATGATGGACATTAATGAAATAATCAAGATATTACCGCATCGTTATCCGTTTCTTTTAGTGGATAAGATTGTAGAGTTTGAGAAAGGGGAGAGAATAGTTGGTTATAAAAACGTTACTATTAACGAACCGTTTTTCGAAGGTCATTTTCCAAAGCGACCAGTAATGCCTGGTGTTCTGATTCTTGAAGCAATGGCTCAGGTATGTGGCGTTCTTGCGTTTAAGAGCGAAGGTGAAAATGCAGAAGGTAATCGTATTGTTCTTCTGGCAGGGCTTGATAAGATTCGCTACAAAAGACCCGTAGAGCCAGGAGACAGGCTTGATCTTGCTGGTAAGATCAACAAAATCAGAAGAGGCATGTGTATGTTTTCAGCAGAGGCTTCAGTGGATGGTGAGTTGGTTGCTTCTGCAGATATTATCTGTACCCTGAAGGATATTTGATAATGATTGATTCACGAGCAGTAATTAGTCCTAAAGCAAAGATAGGAAAGAATGTAACTATCGGAGCTTTTAGCGTCATAGGAGATGACGTTGAAATAGGCGACGGTTCGTGGATTGGAAATCATGTTGTAATAAGTGGTCCGACAACAATCGGTAAAGAGAACAAAATATATCACTTCTGTTCAATTGGTGAGGCTCCTCAGGATAAAAAGTATAACGGAGAGGCGACGCGACTGGAGATAGGTGACCGCAATCTGTTTCGTGAGTACTGCACAGTAAATCGCGGCACAACTCAGGATCGGGGAGTGACCACAATCGGAAACGATAACTGGATTATGGCGTACTGTCATATTGCTCATGACTGTATAATCGGAAATGATTGCACTATGTCCAACTCAAGCTCCCTGGCCGGTCATGTTCGTCTGGATGACAAGGCGATTTTGGGTGGTTTTGTCCTGGTACACCAGTTCTGTTCAATTGGCTCGTACTGTTTCTGCTCTTTTGGAAGCGTGATTAATATGGATGTGCCACCGTATGTAACGGTTTCCGGACATTTGGCAGAACCTCGGGGAATTAATGCTGAAGGTCTGAAGCGTAGTGGTTTTACTCCGGAAAGAATCAGAATGATAAAAAATGCCTACAAAAAGATCTACTATGCCAATATGCGTCTGGAAGAGGCATTAGAGTGGATCAGAAACGAGTACAAAGACGAAAAAGATATAGAGCTGTTCACTTCATTTATCGAAGCCAGTGACAGAGGCATAATAAGATAGCCCACGTTTTTAAATAGATCAGGTCTGTCGATGATAAAAATAGCAATAGTAGCAGGCGAGATATCAGGAGATAATCTCGGAGCAGAGCTGATAAAATCCATAAAACAACAATATCCTGATGCTAAGTTCTTCGGAATTGGCGGTCGGCAGATGATTGCGGCCGGCATGGAATCATATTATCCCATGGAGCGCCTTTCGGTAATGGGGATTATCGAAGTTCTCGGCAGGCTGTTTGAACTTTTAAAGATAAGAAAAGAGCTTTGTAAAAAAATAACCAAGCAGAATCCGGATCTTTTTATCGGCATAGATGCACCGGATTTTAACCTTGGGCTTGAGTTAAAACTAAAAGAGCAAGGTATAAAAACAGCTCACTATGTCAGCCCTTCGGTATGGGCGTGGCGCAGTGGCAGAATAAAAAAGATAAAAAAAGCAGTAGATAAAATGCTGCTGCTATTTCCTTTTGAAAAAGATATTTATGATAAGAATGCAATTGCGGCTGAATGCGTAGGCCATCCCCTGGCGGAGATTATCGACTACCCGCAGTCTCCTGTTTTCTACCGAAGACAATTGGCGTTGAATGCAGGTGGCGGTGTTATTGCAGTTCTGCCCGGAAGTCGTATCAGTGAGGTAAAGCGGCTGCTGCCGGATTTTCTTTCTGCCTGCAAAATTCTTTTAGATAACGAAAAAGAGCTGCGCTTTGTTATTCCTGCTGTAACCAAAGCTGTTGGCGAGGTAATCAAAGAAATATTACAACAGAATGATGCAGCACTAACCGAACGGGTTACCATTACCGAAGGTGCAGCCAGAGATGTAATGGCTGCTGCCAATCTGGTTCTGGTGGCATCCGGCACGGCAACGCTGGAGGCGATGCTGGTTGGCAGGCCAATGGTAATGGCGTATAAAATGGCGCCTATTAGCTATTTTATTATTAGTCGTCTGGTGAAGATAAATCGTTTTGCATTGCCGAATCTGCTTGCAGGAGAGGAGTTGGTAGAAGAGTATATTCAAAAGCGAGCGACACCGGAAAATCTTGCAGGGGCGCTTTTGGAGCTCTATCGCAACGCAGATAAAAGAGCGAAGATAGAAGAGCGGTTTGTGGCAATTAAAGAGTTGATGCGCTCCGGTTCTGGTGATAGGGCTGCGCAGGCGGTTCTGGATTTGATAGAGGTTAATGATGGATGTAGATGAGATTATCGCCAAAACAGCATTGATGGAAAAAGTGGCTGGTGTTGATGAAGCCGGGCGAGGTCCTCTTGCCGGAGCTGTTTATGCGGCAGCAGTGATTCTGGATAAGAAGCGGCCGATAGCAGGTTTGGCTGACTCAAAAAAGCTAACTGCCAAAAAGCGGGCTCTGCTGGAAGAGCAGATAAAGTCCGATGCCTTGTCATGGTCGGTTGCCAGTGCCAGCGTTGAAGAGATTGATGAGATAAATATTCTCTGGGCATCAATGCTGGCAATGCAGCGCGCAATAGAGGGGCTGGATGTAGAGCCGCAACATATTCTGGTTGACGGTAACCGATGTCCGGAATCACAGATAGCGATAACTGCGGTGGTAAAGGGCGATCAGCGGGTAGAGGCAATAAGTGCCGCTTCGATTCTGGCAAAGGAGGCGCGTGACAGAGAGCTGTTGGAAATCGACAAACAGTATCCTGAGTATGGTTTTGCCAGCCATAAAGGTTACGGCACCAAAAAACATATAGAGGCATTAAGAAAACACGGAGCGACCTCTATTCATCGCAAGACATTTAAGCCTGTAAACGAACTGATCTAAAGGAAGTGCAAAAGCGATATGGAACCGCAGTTTATACATCTTCGACTTCATTCTGAATATTCCCTGGTTGATGGCATCGTCAGGATCAAACCGCTGGCAAAAAAGGCGGTTGAGCTTGGTATGGCAGCTATGGCGCTTACCGATCAAAGCAATTTGTTTGCCATGGTTAAGTTTTACAAGGCGATGCAGGGAGCAGGTGTAAAGCCTGTTATCGGCGCCGATATTCTGGTTAGGCGCTCGGAAGAGGAGCCGGTTTTCAGTCTGGTGTTGCTCTGTGCCAACCACGAAGGATATATGAATCTGATGCGGATTATCTCGCGTGGTTATACCGAAGGTCAGCACGACGACCAGGCGATAATAGATGTGGAGTGGCTGCAAGGAAATACTGCGGGTCTTATCGCTCTTTCAGGCGGGAAAGATGGCGAAATTGGACAGCTGCTTCTAAAGGATAAAGATGATCTGGCAAATGAATGTTTGCAGGAGTGGCTGCAACTGTTTCCTGATAACGGTTTTTTTATAGAGTTGCAGCGCACCGGACGCAAAGGTGAAAACTATTATAATGGTAAGGCTGTAAAGCTGGCTGCTGAAAAAGGCGTGCCGTTGGTGGCTACCAATGATGTCTGTTTTGTATCGGAAGATGATTTCGATGCCCACGAGGCACGGGTTTGCATCTGTAATGGCAATACACTGGATGACCCAAGGCGACCGCAGAAATACTCACCGCAACAATATCTGCGTTCGCAGGAAGAGATGCTGGAACTTTTTAGTGATCTGCCATCAGCATTGCAAAATACAGTCGAGATAGCCAAAAGGTGCAATCTCGATGTTGAACTGGGTAAAAACTACCTGCCCAATTTCCCTGTTCCTGAGGGTACCACCATCGATGATTACCTGCGACAGGTTTCATATGAAGGCATGGAAGAGCGTTTTCAGGTGCTGCTTGATGAGAATTCGCCGGACTATCAAAGCAAAAAAAATGAATATCTGGAGCGGCTCAAGATAGAGCTGGATGTAATTATCCAGATGGGTTTTCCGGGCTACTTCCTCATCGTTGCCGACTTTATCCAGTGGGCAAAGGATAATGATGTGCCAGTAGGTCCGGGCAGGGGCTCTGGTGCTGGTTCTCTGGTGGCATACGCACTCAAGATTACTGACCTCGATCCGCTGGCATACGATCTTCTCTTTGAAAGATTCCTCAATCCGGAAAGGGTCTCCATGCCTGACTTTGATGTCGACTTCTGCATGGAAGGGCGCGACCGGGTTATTGCCTATGTCTCTGAAAAGTATGGTAAATGGAGTGTGTCGCAGATAGCCACCCACGGCACTATGGCAGCTAAGGCTGTGATTCGGGATGTCGGGCGTGTGCTGGGTCATCCTTATGGTTTTGTCGACAAGATAGCCAAACTCATCCCTTTTGAGATAGGTATTACTCTGGATAAGGCGATGGAACAGGAAGAGGAGCTGCGTGAAAAATACCAGACCGATGAAGAGGTGCAATACCTGATTGACCTGGCAAAAAAACTGGAGGGCGTTGCCAGAAATGTCGGAAAGCATGCCGGAGGTGTGGTGATATCGCCATCGCTTCTAACGGATTTTTCACCTCTTTATTGCGAGGCTGATGCCACCTCGGTTGTAACGCAGTATGATAAAAATGATGTTGAGGATGTGGGGCTGGTCAAGTTTGACTTTCTTGGTCTGCGTACACTTACAATTATCCACTGGGCAGTAAAGGCTATCAATAAAATGCAGCAGGCGGAAGGGCTTGATCCTGTTGATATCGCACTGATTCCACTTGATGACAAAGATACCTTTGACCTGCTCAAGGCGCATAACACCACCGCTGTGTTTCAGCTGGAATCGCGTGGTATGAAGGATCTTATTCGCCGCCTGCAACCAGATACCTTTGAAGATATCGTGGCACTGGTGGCACTGTTTCGACCGGGGCCGCTGCAGTCGGGAATGGTGGATGACTTTATCGACCGCAAACATGGTCGCGCCGAGGTTGAATATCCACATCCCGATCTGGAATCAATCCTGCAACCAACCTACGGCGTTATTCTCTATCAGGAACAGGTGATGCAGATCGCGCAGGTCCTTGCCAGTTATTCGTTAGGTGGTGCGGATCTGCTGCGTCGTGCAATGGGTAAAAAGAAGCCCGAAGAGATGGAGAAGCAGCGAACCATCTTTACCGAAGGCGCGGTTGCTCGTGGGGTCGATGAAGGTGTTGCCACTTACATCTTCGACCTTATGGAAAAATTTGCCGGATACGGTTTTAACAAATCACACTCCGCAGCTTATGCGCTGGTTTCATATCAGACAGCATGGCTCAAGGCACACTACACTGCGCCGTTTATGGCGGCGGTACTCTCATCCGATATGGATAACACCGACAAGGTAGTTAACTTTATCGACGATTGCCGCGAGCAGGGCATAGAGGTTCTGCCGCCGGATGTAAATATCTCCGAGTATATGTTTCGCGCCCGCGATAAAAAATCTATTTTCTATGGTTTGGGGGCGATAAAGGGGGTGGGTGAAGGTGCGATAGCCAGTGTTGTCAGTGAGAGAGAAAATGGTGGCGATTTCAGCGATATCTTTGATTTCTGCCGGCGTGTTGATCTGCGAAAACTCAATCGCAGAGCGTTGGATACAATGATAAAAGCAGGCGCGCTCGATAGTATCGGTAGTAATCGTGCCACACTTGCCGATATGCTGCCGGA
>QZLD01000292.1 GCA_004796385.1 Gammaproteobacteria bacterium
CTGAACCAGAATATTGAGCTTAAAATCCAGACCGCTCTGATTGCACTTTCCAATCTTGACGCCGTTATGTTCAAGAGGGATCTGGCAGCTATTGAAGAGTGGATAATGGCAAATTTCGACAACAACGACAGCAAAGTTGCCAAGGCAAAAGAGATTATCTGGGAGATAAAAAGAGCCGATATTCATCCGCAAATCCCCAAATTAACCAACTCGATTAATGCGCTCAATCTGGAGCTGGCAAAGGTGCTGACACCGGCTGTTAATCCTGACGAGACAGGAGAATAAGATGCGCTTAATACTTTTTATTATTGCCTCTATATTCACAGGAATTGCTGTTGGCATACTGGGCAAATCCAACAAAGGTTTTGTAATTATAGATACCGGCACAACATCTATAGGTATGCGCCTGCCACTGTTTGTTCTACTGGTGCTGGTAACCTTTCTTTTACTGTTTCTGCTGCTCTCTTTAATTAAGGGGGTTTTTGGATCAAAGCAGAGAATTTCCGGCTGGTTTTCACGCAAAAAGAAACAGAAAGCGTGGGACACCTTTTATAACGGGCTGATTCTACTTGCTGAAGGAAACTACAAAGATGCCGAGAAAAAACTTATCTCATCCACCACAGAAGATAAGAGCGATGCTGCCAACTACATAGCAGCCGCAATAGCAGCTCATTTCGCACAGAATGAAACGGCTCAAAAACAGCATATTGCCAATGCAGGTTCATCCGGTAAAAAAGCGCGATTGGCAACTGCATTTATAGATGCAATGCTAAACATTCATGGCAAAAAGTATGAGCAGGCCATTGCAAAGCTCAAATTCTATAATGAGATAAAGCCTAACCATCCGCCGGTAATCCGCGCCCTCTACCAGTGTTACAAAGAGGTTGGCGATTGGGATTCTATAAGCAACCTGAAAAACATTCTCATAAAAAACAGCATTCTTAATAAAACCGAGCTGGAAGAGATTACTGTAAAAGCAGACCTCATCTCTCTTGATAAGGCGTTTCTCGACGGAGAAACCTCACTGAAAAACTGCTGGCAAAACCTGCAGAGATCTTCACGCAGCCATCCCGATGCAATCAAAAACTACAGCGAACTGCTATGTGAATGCGGCCTGCCGAATGAAGCAGAAAAACTGCTGCGCGATGCCATTCCCAAAGAGTGGGATAAAAAACTGATAGAAACTTACGGCACACTCAAGCTTGCAGCCCCGGAAAAAATGCTCTCGCAACTGGAATCATGGCTGAAAAAACACCCTGACAACACCACTATTCTGCTTGCTGCCGCACGTCAGGCTACCTCGGCATCCATATGGGGTAAGGCAAAAAGTTTTTATCAGGCGATAATAAATATCAAACCGACATTTACAGCATACAATGAGCTGGGAAAGCTGTTTGAAGAGCTTGATGAACAGGCAACCGCCATAGACTGTTTCCGCAAAGCGATAGATATGCATAATTGAAAACTGAAAAAGGTGATATAGACTATAAGGATGTTGCCAATTAAATATGGAGCTTAGCCATGTTAGATAAAAACAAAAAAGATGAACCGCAAAGAGAAACTCCCAGACGCCACCTGATCTTTTATCTGCGGGTCTACAACTCCGACACAGGTGATCTTATAGGCTTTCTTGGCGACATAAGCACCAAAGGGATAATGGTCGTTTCAGAAACCCCTGTGGTAACTGATAAGGTTTACAACCTCTCTTTACACCTAAACCCTTCAAACGACAGAAGAAAGGAACGCATTCTCCGTTTTGATGCCCGCAGCATATGGAGTAAAAACGATATAAATCCTGATTTTTACGATACAGGATTTGAGTATGTGAATAAAAAAGATGATGTTGTAGAAGAGATTCAAAAACTGATTGAAGATGTCGGCTTTAATGACCACCTTTAAGGCGGCACTACTCTCAATTTGCTGCTCTGCCTGCAACTTGTCGGCACAGAATTCAAACTACTTACAACAGTCTGCGACCCGGGAATCTCAAAAAATTGAGATTCCTCTGGATTGCAAACAGGAAATCCCCAACATATTTTGCAGTAAAGAAGAACTTAATGACTGGGCTCAAAACTCCTCTTTCGGAGGAGGTTACACCCTTACCCTGCAAACCGAATCTACCGAAATCCTTATTGCAGACAGAAGTTTTACATCCGGAACCTTTAGCAGCAAAACCTCTGTTTATAAAAAAGATTCCGGCAGATATATTCTTGCGCTCACTATCCCCCCAAAACCGGTATTCAGAACCTACGAAATCAGAGCAAACAGACTCTTTGTTACCGAAAAAGAGAGCAGTGGCAAAAAGAGCCATTTTTATTTTGTAGTTAGTCAACCATGAACAAAATTCAATATACTAATGACACTGTTTGTCCAATTTGTTGAAATGCCTTCCAATATTAACGGTTGGAGAGCTGTTTCTGCCGATGGTAGCAATATAACACTTACTCTTGCAGCTGAAAGAGAGGTAAGAATTGATATAGTAGTTGCTGAAGTTCCTGAACCAACAACATTGGTTCTTACTGGCAGCTACCTGATTGGTTTTATAGGTTTTGTAAGAAAATACAAAAAATAATCTTCATACCAAGCGCTCCTGAAAAAGTGTTTTACAGCCATTTTCAGGATTAATAAATTCATTATCCATCCTTTAAATTGCAACAACTCTTTAACTGTTCTAATTAAACTACAGAATTTATACAATGCGCCTTTCGCAAAACAACATCCCGAAAAAACGACTCAAAGTCATTAATAATACAAAAGTTTTCTTCTCCATTTTATTGAAAAACCTTTTTTCACAACTAGACTTCATAAAGAAGAAAAAACAGGCGGTTTTCTAATCGGTTATTACTATTAATGAAAAACGGCGCAACAACACAATTTTTTCAATAACGTCCTTCATTACTGAATAATCGACAAAACCATCTTTCCAAAGCAACATAGATGGAACTTAATATGAAAATTAAATACAAGCTGACTCTCTTTAGTTGTTTTTTCCTTTGCGGCCTTATTGCTATTTCAGTTGATTCGCTTCTGACTCTGCGATCACAATTACTGGAAGACAGAATAGTTAAAACAAAACACACACTGGAAACCGCCTATAGTATCATCGACAAATATGCCAGGATGGCAAAAAGCGGAGAGATGAAAAAAGAAGAGGCGCAGAAAAGAGCAATGGAAATAATTTCCGCTTTGCGCTACGGCGATAATAACTATTACTGGATAAACGACTACGATGCAGTAATTGTTATGCACCCGATTAACCCTGAAAACAACGGCAAAAACTTCTCGGATAAAAAAGACAGTAACGGCAAATATATGTTTAAGGAATTTGCCAAAGTCGCAAAAGAATCAGGAGAAGGCGTTGTTGAATACATGTGGCCAAAACCGGGAACACAAGAGCCTATACCTAAAATATCATATGTTAAAGCAGCCACATCCTGGCAATGGGTTATAGGCACAGGAATTTATATTGATGATGTTAATAATATTTTCTGGGAATCTGCAACAAAAATCATACTGCTTATAGTTGCGGTAATTGCTATTGTATCTTTAATTGCAGGACTATTTATTAAACTGTTTAACCGTCAGGTTACGGCCTTAAATGAATCCATGCTTACTGTACAAAAAACCGGAAACCTACTGGTACATACAAACGTATTTACAAAAGATGAAATTGGACAATGCGCCGACTCATTTAATGATTTAGTCAAATCGCTGAAAAATATCGTTGCCAATGTTAAAAATTCCGCATCCAGTATTTCTCAAGGTAATGCCCAATTGAGTTCCGGTGTTCAAAACCTTTCAAGCGGAGCAACAGAGCAAGCGGCAAGCGTGGAAGAGACATCTGCATCACTTGAAGAGATGAGCGCTACAGTTAATCAGAATGCCGATAATGCCAGACAAACGGAAAAAATATCTACAGATTCTGCAAACAAAGCTGTACAAGGCGGAGAAGCGGTTGCCCAAACGCTGGATGCGATGAAGATGATATCTGGGAAAATAGGCATTATCGAAGACATTGCATATCAAACAAACCTGTTAGCATTGAATGCCGCTATTGAAGCAGCCAGAGCCGGAGAACACGGCAGAGGCTTTGCGGTAGTTGCAGCAGAAGTAAGAAAACTGGCAGGCAGAAGTGAAGAAGCAGCAGGAGAAATCAGCACCCTTGCATCAAACAGTGTCGAAATTGCAGAAACTGCCGGAAAACTTATTGAAGAAATTGTACCAAGCATAAAACAGACTGCCGAACTTGTGCAGGAGATAAACGCCTCCAGCGAAGAGCAGGCCAGCGGGATAGGTCAGATTAACTCGGCGGTTGGTCAACTGGATACAGTTACGCAAAGTAACGCTGCTTTAGCAGAAGAGCTGGCAGCAACAGCGGAGGAGATGAACTCTCAAACTGAAGAGCTAAACCGTTTAATGGAAAACTTTATTGTTGAAGACAGTCAAGCCAACCGTTTTAGCAATAACGCCTCTTCCTCAAATAACCAACCCGCAAAACAGAATCATTTTTCTGAAAAAGAAAACTCCGGCAATTCCGGTAGCCCGAAAAAATTCACGCCGACAGATATCGGCAACAATGACTCCTCGGATGAGATATATAAAGATTTCGAGCGCTATTAACAGTCTCTGAACCGGAGGATATAAAATGAAGATTAGCATCCAGAAAAAGGATCTGTTTAATCCACAGGAAATTCTGGATAACATTGAGCTTTCAGTAGTTTTGTTATCTTCCGATAACAGAGTTATATATCTAAACAACATGTCTGAGAAAACATATAGTCATTTGCTATTTAGTAATCATGATAATTCAGAAAACATCGACTATTTTCAGAAAACAATAACCGACATAAAATGGCTGGATAGAATTAAAAAAAGCACATCCCTTAAAAAAAATCTTGAGTATGTTGATATTATTATTGATCCTCACAATAAAGATAAAAAAGAATATTATCGCAGTTCTGTACAACCAACCTCCTCAAACAATAAACTATTTACATTATTAACCATAAAAAACATAACCCATGAAATTGAACAAGAAAAAGAGATACGCTCTATGTTTGATAATATTCAAGATGGTTATTTCAGATGTGATCTCGAAGGCAACGTAATTTTTGTTTCGCCAAGCATGAAAAAATTCTTTAAATATAAAGGGGATATTAAAGACTTAAAAGGACGCTCAATCAGTGAAGTAATAAAAAACCCTCAAGACATGGAAAATGCCCGTCGCTTAAGAGAAAAAATAGGCAAACTATCTGACTATGAAATAAAAATGAAGAGATATGATGGAACTGAATTAATAGCCAGTATCAATTCATCCTATTTTCATGATGCCAAAGGCAACCCAAAAGGGGTTGAGGGAACAATAAGAGATATTACCGATAGAAAAAGTGCTGAAGAACAATTATATAAACTTAAAGAATCGCTTAAAAAAAGAGTTGATGAACAGACAAAAGATATAAAAGAAGCTGCCATTCGTATTGAACAGGCATATAAAACAAAGGCTGAGTTTGTCTCGAATATAACTCACGAACTGCTAACGCCCCTCAGCGGCATTTTAAGCTTTTCTGAATTAGGTTTACTAAAAAACGGCAGTTTAACTGCTGAAAAATCTACTGAATATTTTCAGCATATCAATGAAAGCGGCAATCGGTTAAAAGAGCTTATTGATTCTTTGATTTCATTTGCAAATAACAAAATCAATAACCCTAAATATTCAATGAGTCAGGTGAACCTCTTCAGCCTTATTCAAATGTCTATTAATACAATTAACACCAACGCCATGAAAAAAGGCATTAAGATAATAAAGCCGGACTCAAACACAAACTATAATATTAATGCTGATGCAGAAATGATAATTACCGCCCTGGAAAACATACTGGAAAACTCAGTTAAATTTTCTGATAGCGGCGGAAACATCTATATAGATATCGGAAAAAAAGATAATAACTACACAATATCAATAACGGACGAAGGGATAGGTGTGCCGGAAGATGAAATGGATAAGATATTCCAGAGTTTCTCCATAATTTCAAACCGGAATAAAGTTTCAGCAGAAGGAACAGGACTGGGACTAACTCTGGCTAAACAGATAATTGAAGCACATTCAGGCGCAATCAGGGCAGAAACCCCTGCGAATGGAATCGGCTTGTCTGTAATAATTACTATACCTGAATATACGCCTTAACAATGAATATACAATTCTAAAAACAGTGTGGTGGAAATATGAGTAAAAAGATCCTTGTGGTGGATGACAATATAACAAACCTTCTTATCATTGAAGAGGTGCTGGGCCTGGATGGGTATGATGTAGCCAGATATGAATCTCCGGTTAAAGCCCGAGATGAAATTGACACAATAAAGCCGGATATTATCCTGCTGGATATTGCCATGCCGGAACTGGATGGATATGAGTTGTGCAAATGGATAAAAGAGGAATCTGAATTTGCAGATACTCCTGTGATATTTGTATCGGCAAAAGTAAGTGTGGAAGACCGGATAAAGGGATATGAGGTAGGATGTTACGACTACATAACCAAACCGTATAAAACAGACGAACTATTAGCCAAAATCAAAGTTGCATGTCAAACAGTAGATTCAAGAAAATCCCTGAAAGATGAAGTTGAAGATATCTGGCAAACAGCTATGGAGGCAATGAGCAGTGCCGGTGAATTTGGAGAAATACTTCAGTTTCTGGACAAAACCATTGGCTGCTCATCCTATGATGAACTTGCGAAACTACTGCTTAGTGTAACCTCATCTCTGGATCTCTCCTGCTCAGTGCAATTCAGACATTCTGCCGGAATTAATAATTACCGCGACTCCGGCGAATGTTCTCCCAACGTATGCGACCTTATGAGCAAAGCTGCAGAAAGAGGGCGCATTTTCGAAATAGGCACAAAACTTTTTGTTAATTTTGAAAACATAACTCTTTTTGTTAAAGACATGCCATCGGACAATCCCGAACAAAAAGGCAGAATTAAGGATCTGCTACCGATAATGCTTAATGGTGCCAATGCCAAAATACTATCTATAGAATCTGTAATAGCTCTGCGAAAAAAGAGAATGGGATTAAAAAGAGTAATCGATAAAACGCACGAGGCTCTTCTTGAAACCCAGGATAAAATGAATGAACAAAAAGAGATGGCCAATAAATTACTGGAAAGTTTAATTCAGGAGATGGAAGCCGGGTTTATGACAATAGACCTGACTCTGGCACAGGAAGAATACATGATAAAAGTTCTGGAAACGAAAAAAACGGAGATGGTAAATTTGTACGAAGGAAATCTGCAACTTGATTCTGTTTTTAAAAATATTATCGATGCTCTCAACAGTGTGGTTAATGACAACTAAAGGTGGTGGAGAATGAGCTTTATTAAAAATCTGAATGTTGGTTATAAGTTGCAGATACCAAACATTCTGCAATTGGCAGCGTTTATAATCGTACTGTTCATGTTCTTTTATACAAACGATATTGTAAATAATCAGCAGAAAAAATCGTCCATAATATCGGACATGCAAAGAAGCAGCCTTCATCTTTCCAAATCAATTAATGATTACATGCAGAACAAAATTGATTTTGATGACTTACAAAAAGATTACAGCTTATGTGTTGATAAAACTGCGATGTATGGAAAAATCACCAGTACTGAAATGAAAGAGATAATTAACAGTCTTGGAGCTGATCTGATAACAATAAATACGCTTAGAAAAGAAAACAAAGAATTTGAAGAGAAGGTTTTTGATCTCACCAACAAGTCCATAAAAATCTCAAATGGCTATATAAAACAGATGAGTGACCGACTGGCCAGTGAAGAAGATAGATATTCGGTTACAACCCTCGAACGCCTGGTAATTAATGGTGCTGCGACAAATACCTCTTCTAACTACGAGGTAATTAAACTGTTTTTGCAGATGAAAGAGAATATTGCCAATAAAGATGAAATACTGAGATATCTTGATATTGTTGTTAACAATACACAAAAGGATATAAAAAGATTAAAAGATACTCCGTTTGCAGTAATGGCGGTTGAAGCCCAGAAATCAAATAGCGAAGTAAAAAAGCTAACAAAAAAGTATGTTGAAAACACATTAAAAGCCAATAAAATAATCAAAAATCTCGACAGTCACATATCGCAATTCATCTCTTATATCGAAGAAGTAAACAGCAATGATGTAAACAGTGTATTTAAAGGGTTTAAAGATAATCTGTTTTTATTGCTGGGCGTAGTATTTGTATCACTGCTTCTTGTTGGAGTTCTTACTCTGGTTATTGCCAGATCCATAACAGTTCCTCTAAGACAGGCTGTCGATGCCTCACATACTATTGCAAATGGTGACCTATCAATAATAATTGATAGCAAATCACTGAATAGAAAAGATGAACTGGGCGAACTTTCATCCGCTCTTTCAAATATGGTTGACAGATTAAGAGATATTGTAAAACGGGTATCTGGCAATTCAGAGCTGATCACATCGGCATCATCTCAAATCAACATGTCTGCTCAAAACGTCAGTAGCGGCTCAACCCAGCAGGCGGCCAGTGTTGAAGAAACATCTGCATCACTTGAACAGATGAGCTCCTCCGTTAACCAGAATGCAGAAAATGCGAGGAAAACAGAAAAGATATCTACAGAATCGGCATCTATGGCAGAAAGAGGCGGCAGTGCAGTTGAAGAGACACTTAACGCCATGCAGGTTATCGCCAATAAGATCGGAATAATTGAAGACATCGCATATCAAACAAACCTCTTAGCACTCAACGCCGCAATTGAAGCTGCCAGAGCCGGAGAACACGGCAGAGGCTTTGCGGTGGTTGCCGTTGAAGTTAGAAAACTTGCTGCCAGAAGTGAAGCTGCAGCAAATGAGATCAGCTCTCTTGTCAAAAACAGCTTATTGGTCGCAGAAACCACAAAAACAACTTTTGAAAGCATTATTCCTTTAATTCAGCAGACAGCCGAGCTGGTTGTAGAGATCAACGCATCATGTGAAGAGCAGGCAACAGGCATAAGCCAGATTAATACAGCAGTATCTCAACTGGATAGTGTTACACAAAGCAACTCGGCTCTGGCAGAACAATTAGCCGCTACAGCAGAAGAGATGAATTCCCAAGCTGAAAAAATGGGGCAATTAATCGCATATTTTCGTCTTCAAAACATATCGCAAACTACCGAATAAATTGCCAGAATCATAAAATCGGCGAAGAAACAAAAACGTCTCTCTCAATGAGAAAAGTTTTAAAAAACTAAAAAGTTCAGCAATGAACATTTTCAGTAAAAACAAGTTAGTGGAGAACATAATGAGTGATGACATACAGGAGTTAAGCAATAAAAGTCAGCTTGATAACGACCAATACCTGACTTTCATATTGTCCGAAGAAGAATTTTCACTTCCGATCATTCATATTAAGGAAATAGTTGAATACTGTGAAATCACACCGGTTCCTCTTGTCCCCTCCTTTATTAAAGGGGTTATAAACCTCAGAGGAGGAGTCGTTCCCGTAATAGGTTTGGCAGAAAGATTCGGAATGGAAGCCGGAGAGATTACAAAAAGAACCTGTATTGTAATTGTGGAAATAGAACATGATTCCGAAGTAGCTCTAATGGGCTGTATAGTAGACAAGGTTCTTCAGGTCAGAGATATTGAAGACGATGTAATTGATCCGGCTCCCTCATTCGGCAGCACAATAAATATAGATTTTATAAAAGGAATGGCAAAAATAGACGAAAAAATAGTCGCCATTCTTGAGATAGAAAAAATACTTTCTGTTGAAGAGATAGCCATAGTCAGAGAGATGAATAAAAACAAAGAAAATGCAACCGATGATGCAGATTGAGCCAATCAAGGATTTACCATGAACGATCAAACTGAAGATATATTGATAAAGCTGTCAGGCGACTACAGCATTTACGAAATTGAAGATAAATTTCATGAAATCGACATGTCATGGATGAACTCCTCCGTTGAAAAAATCACTTTCAGTCTTGACGATGTAGACAACTTCGATGTGACATTTTTTCAACTGCTGATGATGATGAAAATCTCTGCTATATCTGTAGAAAAAAAGATTATTTTCGATGTCAGCAAAAAAGAGATCATTGATACAGCAGAATCGCTATTAATAGACGGATATCTTGAGATCAAACAACCGGAAACTGCCGAGCAATAAACTAAGGAACAGATAATGGAATTAGATGAATGTGTTCAGATATTTGCCTCCGAAAGCAAAGAACTACTGGAAGACATGGAATCTGCTCTTATTGGGCTTGAAAAAAAACAGAATGATCCGGAGCTGATTAATCAGATCTTCAGAGCCGTGCATACCATAAAAGGTTCAGCAGGGCTATTCGGTTTTGAAGACATAATTGAATTCACACACGTTGTAGAAAACGTACTTGACGATATAAGAAACTGCCTGATATCGGTAAATACCGATATTATCAACATAATATTCCAGTGTAAGGATCAAATTAATCTTTATATAGAGGCATTGATATCCGAATCGCAGGTAGATGAAGAAGAGAGCAAAAGACTGGCCGAACTATTAAAGACCTACCAAAACGGCGAACAGGAACAAAATGCCGCAGAAGAATTGCAGGCAGATAGCTCATGTCCTTTGACTCCATTTGCAGAAACCAATGAACAGGATGAGACCAGCGACAAAAAACCTGCCGAAAAAGACCATTATTTTCATATTTCATTTTATCTGGGAGAAGACTCTTTCAGACACGGATTTTCCCCAAAGGTCATACTTGATCAACTTCGGGATATAGGAGAAATCATTTCAGTAACTCCTCATCTGGACCATTTTCCCAATATAGAAAATTACTGCCCCGATGCCTGCTATCTAGGCTGGTTTATTATCTTCAACAGCGACAAAAGCAAGCAGGAAATAGCTGAAGTATTTGAGTTTCTTGATGAAAGCTCCTATCACATTTTGCCCCCGGAAACATCTGTTGCCGATTTTCAAAAAATGATATCGGAGCTTCCGGAAGACGAGTACAAAGCAATTGGCCAGATGCTTATAGATATTGGTTCTCTAACCGAAAAAGAGCTGAACGATGCCCTTAAAGCAAACCTGGAGACAGGAGAACTTACCGGCAAAATACTCGTTTCCCAAGGAGATGTACAGGCAGAACTTGTCGAAACAGCACTAAAAAAACAGGCGCAGGTAAAGCAGACCAAGAAAAATGCCATATCACTTATAAGAATTGACGCATCAAAACTGGACACTCTGGTTAATCTGGTTGGAGAGATGGTAATAAGCTGTGCAAAAACGGGACGGCTAATAAAAAAATATTCGGATGAAGAGTTAACCGAAAGCGCATCTGAAATGACAGAAACACTGGAAGAGATGAGAGAGGTCGTACTCGGACTGAGAATGATCCAGCTTACCGGAACATTCAATAAATTCCACAGAGTAGTCAGAGATATTTCATCCAAACTCGGAAAGCAGATAAACCTTGAAATATCAGGAGGAGAAACAGAACTTGATAAAAGTGTAATAGATCAGATAAGCGATCCACTTACACATATAATCAGAAACTCAATAGATCACGGTGTAGAAATGCCTGAAGAAAGAATTTCTGCGGGCAAAGAGTCGGTAGGTAAAATAAAGCTACAGGCATTTCATGAAACCGGAGCCATATGTATAAAGGTAAGCGATGATGGCCGGGGTATTAACAGAAACCTTGTTATTGAAAAGGCAGTACGAAAAGGGTTAATTGACAGCAATAAAAAATATTCCGACAAAGAAATACTAAACATGATTTTTGAACCGGGTTTCTCCACTGCGTCTGAAATTACCGACATATCCGGCAGAGGCGTAGGCATGGATGTTGTCAAAAAGAACATCGAATCATTAAGAGGAACTATAGATATCTCCAGTGACGAAGGCAAAGGAACCGAGATAAAAATAATACTGCCATTAACCCTTGCCATAATTGAAGGATTTAATATTGGAGTAGCCGACCAGAGTTACATAATTCCTCTGGATATGGTTGTCGAATGTATATCTGTCGATGATCTTATAACCGAAGAGATACACCGGAAAAGCTATATAAAACTACGCGATGAGGTACTGCCGTTAATAGACCTGCAACAATTTCTTGCTCTGGATGAAGTCACAGATACAGGAAAGTCCAGAAAAAACATTGTTGTCGTCTCTTATTCCGGCAAAAAAGCAGGACTTATAGTTGACGCCTTATATGGAGAAATTCAGACAGTAATAAAACCGTTAGGACGAATATTTGAAGGAATAGCAGGATTCGCCGGATTCACAATTTTAGGCAGTGGCAGTGTAGCATTAATAATAGATATCCCTGCCCTGATAAATAATGCCATTACACAGGAGCATAAATATTTTAACGAATTATCTGCAACCACAAAGAAAGTCAAATCCAACAATGAAAAAATAGCAGAAGTCTAAAGCCAACGCTGGAAACAATTCAGGCATAATGGAAATGAATAACAGAACCGGACTTGATACGTCAATAGAAATATCAGACAAAGCCTTTCACAAATTTCGTGATTTTATTTACGAAAAGGCCGGAATTCACATGACTGATGTAAAAAAACCGCTGATATCCGGAAGATTACGAAAAAGGGTAATTGAACTTGGGTTTTCCGACTATATGGATTATTACAATTACCTAACCAGCGAAAAAGGGATAATAGACGGCGAACTCCAATACTGCATAAACAAACTTACTACCAATGAAACCTACTTTTTCAGAGAACCACAGCATTTCGATTACCTGATCAGCAATATTCTGCCCAAATTCAGCACGCAAAAAAACATAAAAATCTGGAGTGCAGCCAGCTCTTCGGGAGAAGAAGCATATTCACTGGCAATGATACTGGCAGAC
>QZLD01000249.1 GCA_004796385.1 Gammaproteobacteria bacterium
CCAATGTATTCACTAACTGTTTTTTATCCATAAAACCAACCTGATAATTTTACTATAGTTTTAACTTCCATCTATGTTCAAATTCTACACCAATAAAAACATAGAGGCTATTAGACTCAATTTATGTTTAAATTTAAAAAATCAACTTAATAGCAAAAACTTGCCAGGCCAGACTTGGCCAAAACAATTTTTTATTGATTTATCTACAACAACTCTGGTATAAGTAAGTCGATGGGGCGCGCTATGCTCGTTAGGATTTTGCATAGCTAAGATAATTAAAAGCGCCAAAGGGAAATGTTTTTTGAGGTAATCGGTGTTAATTCAGTAGCAGTGGGGCTGTTAATATTTTTTACGGTTAAATCTTAAATCATTAATATTGTGCAATAAAAAACAGATAATGGGTTCGGGGAGTAACTGATCCGGTATAAAAACCGGGGGCAGTAGCATAATCAAAAAATGCAATTTTATTCTGTCACAGATAAACACCTCTGTTCGTAGTTATCTTTATATAAAATTATTAGGATGTACTGCTGCATGTTAAAACAGAGAAAAGTCCTGCAATCAATTAAATATTGTCAAGCATTTACATTGGTTGAACTTCTTGTGGTTATTGCGATAGTTGCAATTCTTGCAACTATCGCTTCTGCCGGATTTTCAAAAACATCAACAAGCAACAGAGCAATGGCTCTATCGGGCAAATTAACTTCAAGCTTTAAATTCGCCAGAAGTGAGGCGCAAAGAACAGATAAAGAGGTATTCATCATTCCAAAAACCTCTTTTTGGGGAGATGGCTGGAAAATCTGTTCCACTGAAGCCTGTTCCAACGAAAGCGAATTAATTGAAAATATTGATTCATCTGTCGAAAGCAATATTTTTACCTCTCACACAACCTCAAACTCCAGCAGCAGTTTCGTTAGATTCAGTAATGAAGGAATTGCTGATCCGGAAAATATTGTCCAGATAAATATCTGCATAAAAGGTGAGACAAGTGGCCATTATAAAATTTACCTGAAGCAATCCGGAGTTATTAAAGAAGAACCTGATGCAACTATAGCTGATCTGATTTTGTGCAAATAAAAGAATTAACTAAAAGGGGAAAACAATGAAACATAATAAAGGCTTTACTTTGCTGGAGGTATTAATAGCCATGGCGATTTTCAGTTTTGGGCTGTTGGCTATGGCTCAAATGCAGGTAATATCGATAAGAAACAGCACAAGCGCATACCAAAGATCTGTAGCCTCATGGATGGCTTATGACATGACTGAAAGAATAAGAACCAATAGAGAAATAGCATATACAGGAAGCTATAACTGTACGATGACAGAAATAATTCCCGCAATACCCCCTGATTGTGAAGCAAGCCTATGTTCAGCAGAAAAACTTGCACAATATGATGTCAATCAATGGAAGAATGACCAGAGATATCTGAAAAACCTGCCGGATAGCAAAGCCAGCATTCAAGTTTCAGGAACAGCACCATACTACACATTGCAAATCGATATTCAATGGCAAGATAACTCCTCATACGGCAACGATTCCAAAATTCAAACTTTCTCCTATAAAACAATGATATGAAATATAAAACAACAATTAAAAACCAATATGGCGTAACCCTCATAGAATTAATGATTGCGGTTATTATTTCATTAATGATAACAGCAGCTATTGTCTATCTGTTTTCTACCATGGTAGGCAGCTATCATGTTCAGGGAAATATTATAAAGCTTCAGGAAGATGCCCGTTTTATGACAGATGCCATCACAAAAGAGCTAAGAATGTCAGATTACGGAGGATGCAGAGGCATCGGTTCAATAGACTCTTCCGGAGAAGATGCCATAAAACAGAAATTCCTGCTTGATAACAGCCTCGCCTGGGATAACAGCAGCAAACTAAAAACAATCCGTGGCTATAAATGCTCAGGAGATAACTCCGACACATGCGGATACAAAAATAATACAACCGCCCTTTCTTCAATAGACAGCGACCAGAAATTTGAAACAAAGCAGGGAATGGATAGCATTATCATCAGAAGAATGTCGGAAAAAACCTCTTCTGTTATCGCCTTCCAAAAGATCACACCCAGCGTTGGTGACAAAACTTACAAGATCACAACCAACGGAAAATTTAACACCACAGGAAATATCTCAGATTTCAGCAATGGAGATATCATAATAATTTCAGATTGCGACAAACTTGCCATAGGAAAAATCAATACAGTTAACAGCATTCAAACCGAAATAATTATCAAACCAACCGCTGCCAATTTTGATGACACCCTCTCTTTTGAAGCAGGAGCTATGATTGCAAAACTAAAAAGCTCTCTTTTTTATGTTAATGAAAATGGAAGGCTTGTTAAAAGAACTATTAAATCCGGTAGTTTCACAAAAGACGAAGATGTAGAAATACAGGAAAACATAATTATTGATGGCTTTTCTATTGATTACGGCATTGATAAATCCGATCCGGCAGATCAGGTTCCGGATAAAATAATTAAAGCAGATCAAATAGAAGAAAACGACTGGGAAAAAGTGGTAATGCTTCGCATAAACCTCTCTATGAGTGCTGAAAAAGGCGGCCCTCATGAAGTTGCACGAGCATATTCAACAACCGTTAACCTTAGAAATATGCACATAAAAAAATAATTTGGATATTTTACCGGGGAGAAAAAGCATGACAGGCAAAAAAAGAGATGAAAGAGGCTCCGCCCTTATAACAGGGCTACTCATAATGCTTATAATGACAGGGCTTGGACTGGCATCAATTAAAAACACCATGCTGCAACAGAAAATGGCCGGTAATGACAAAGATAAACAGATAGCGTTTCAAGCCGCTGAAGCCGCCCTTAGGGAAGGAGAACTACTACTGGCAAACGCCGATGCCGATATAAAGAGCTATATCGGCAGTGTCTCATCCAATACCAACGGCTGCATGACCTCTCCAAGCGCACAAGTACACCTTTGCTATAAGGATGAAGCCTTTAACTATAAGGGTTCATCAACCTGGAGTGGACACGGAAAAACAGTTACAACAAATTTTGCAGCCCTTAGTACAGATATTGCTGAAAAACCGCAATTTATAATTCAACACGCATACACACTCGGAAAAGAGAACGCCAATGCCTTTTACATAACCGCCAAAGGTGTAGGCGCCAAAAGCTCCACCGTTATATATCTACAGAGCGTATTTGTTGTTCCAAATTAAAAAACTTTTTAATCATTTTTAAAAGGATACAGAAATGAAAATTAAAAATTTCATATATGGTTCGATAAAAGCCATAGCACTATCGGCAATTATCTTTTACGGCGGCAACAGTAGCGCTGCCGAAACAGTCAATATTTCCGATATTCCTCTTTATGCAACTACTCAAACCGTTCCTCCAAATATTATGATAGTACTTGATGATTCGTGGAGTATGCGGTGG
>QZLD01000248.1 GCA_004796385.1 Gammaproteobacteria bacterium
AACATCAGGGTGCCTTTTTTTACCTCTGCCACTTCAGTAGTAGTGGTTTTTTCTTCTGTTTTTTCAGCACTTTTAGCTTCATCTGCAGGTTTGGTTTTTTCTGATTGTTTTTTAGGCTCTTCAGAAATTTTCTTTTCCTGCTGCTGTTTAGCTTCTGTCTTTTGCTCTGTTTTCTCTACCTTTTCTTTGCCATTTACCTTGGCAGAATCACCCTTATCACTGCATGAAAAAACCATCGCAGCAGAAAAAACCAGCACAATCAGACTTCTTATGGACATTATGATCTCCTTATTTAAAACAGTGAAAGCGGGGCGGTTTATTGCCAGTTCGTATAATATCAGGAATTAGCAACCATACAAAAAAATACACCGCCCTAAAGCAGTGTAAGTTTATAACAATTAAGTTGTGCAAAAGCAAGCTGGCGCTCTGCAAGACTAATGACACAGAAATCAGCAAGCCTCAATAGCAACCCGCAGCTTTTTCATGGCATTTTTTTCCAGCTGTCTGATTCGCTCTGCTGAAACTCCGTACCTGTCCGCCAATGTGTGCAATGTCTCTTTGGAATCATCCAGCCAGCGTTTTTTGATAATATCTCTGCTACGCTCATCCAGATCCAGCATTGCATCAGCCAATTTTTGGGATGAGTCACTTTCGCTGTCATCGCTAATAACCAGCTTTTCAGGATTAAGGCTGTTATCTTCGAGATATGCTGCTGGTGCTTTATGATAGCTATCGCTGTCTGAATCTTCATCGGTATAGCCATCAAACGAGGCATCACTGCTGCTGAGGCGTTTTTCCATCTCCAGAACTGTTTCAGGCTTTACTCCAAGGTCTTCAGCTACAGCCTGAACCTCTTCGTTATTCATCCAGCCAAGACGTTTTTTGGAGCTGCGCAGGTTAAAAAAGAGTTTGCGCTGAGCTTTAGTGGTAGCAACCTTAACTATGCGCCAGTTTTTAATCACAAAGTTGTGAATCTCCGACTTTATCCAGTGAACAGCAAATGAGACCAGTCTTACTTTGTGTTCCGGGTCAAAGCGTTTTACCGCTTTCATAAGGCCGACATTACCTTCCTGTATCAGATCGGCAAGGGCAAGCCCGTAACCTTTAAAACCTCTGGCTATATGAACCACAAAACGCAGATGGGAAAGAACCAGTTTTCTTGCTGCTTCCAGGTCGTCTTCGTATCTGTAACGTTTTGCCAGTTCCTGCTCCTCTTTTTCATCAAGCACAGGAATACTGCTGACAATCTGGATATAGGCATCCTCACTACCGGGAAGTAGTGGCAGGTTTGCGTAATCTCTTGTAATCAAAGCTGTATTCATCTCTCTCTCCGAAAAAATCTTTTTAGCAATATTAGCACTCTTACCAGTAGAGTGCTAATTTTTTTAATGGTTCACAATTATTTTATTCATCATCTGCTATTCAGCAGAATATTCAATAAGTTCATAACTCTCCGAACCGTATTCATCCTGAATTTCCAATCCGGCTATTCCAATATTTTCTGCAAATTGTATATCGTAATCTATAGTTTTCTGAATTTCATAACCGTCAATATCTACTGATAAAATCAAATTCAGCCTGATATTTTTAGTCTCCAGATCATTGTAAGAAATATAATCATCACCGTTATACATATGCAAAACCGAAACCATGACATCATGATTACCATAATCTGGACTGATATTGACTCGCCCATATGTAATGAAACTATCGTAATCTCCCTTAGCAAAATCTTCTATCATCTCTTCAGTAAGCAATGCCAATTTTTCATCGAAAATTACTTTAGCCGAATATTCCTCAACACTTCCGTTTGTATATGCAATAAATACAGGAAATTTTAGCCCCGCAAGATATATACCGCTATCCCCTGAAACATAATATTCTTCTATTTTACCATCTCCATCTCTGGAAATGGAGTAACTCTGATAACCATTTATTGCTCCAGAATCTTCCAACCATAATGTACGTTCATATCCATTATTATCATCGTATATCCATGTCGCTTCTAAATTCTCCGGAAAATAGCTGTATTCCCCATCGACAACGGCAGGAGCAGTATCGGGTCCCTTATCTTCTCCGCCTCCACCACCGCAGCCGTGAAGAGCTATAACCAGAGCCGAGATAAAAAGTGTCGTAAATAATTTTGTAATTTTCATATTTTCTCCTAGGGATACTCTAAATAAGTGTCTTAAAAAGATGCGGAATCATATCAGAATATTATGTTATACCACAAACATTACAGTTTAATTATTTGCGCC
This sequence comes from Gammaproteobacteria bacterium, assembly GCA_004796385.1. Classification (GTDB taxonomy): domain Bacteria; phylum Pseudomonadota; class Gammaproteobacteria; order QZLD01; family QZLD01; genus QZLD01. Next base: position 2,259 of record QZLD01000248.1, read on the forward strand.
AAAGGTTATAATCGCCGCCATGATTGAGATTAAAGATATAGAACTATTCCGGGATGGCAACAGGCTTTTCCACGAGTGCAGCCTTACTGTATTTCAGGGCAATAAGATTGCGGTCATTGGCGCCAATGGCTGCGGCAAAACCACGCTGTTTAATCTACTGCTGGGCAACCTGCATGTAGACAGTGGCTCTATTTCGATGCCGGATAAATTGGTGACTGCTTATGTAGAGCAATCTACCCCGCACTCTTCTGCAACTGCTCTGGATTTTGTTATCGATGGTGACCGTGAGTATCGCGATCTTGAAAGAGATCTGGCTCAGGCAGAAAAGGATAATCATGGCGATAAGATTGCGGCTGTTCACGACAGACTCAGTTCTATCGGTGGTTATGCAATTCCTGCACGGGCATCGGAGTTGCTTTACGGATTAGGTTTCGCGCCGGAAACCCATAGCAATCCTGTTACTACTTTTTCCGGCGGCTGGCGCATGCGGCTTAATCTGGCAAAGGCGCTTATGTGCCGCTCCGACCTGCTGTTGCTGGATGAGCCGACCAACCACCTTGATATCGAGGCGGTAATCTGGCTGGAAAAGTGGCTGGCGCGCTATCAAGGCACGCTGCTGCTTATCTCTCATGACCGTGATTTTATTGATTCGGTATGTAATGGCATTGCCCATATCCATAATTGCGACATCACTTTTTATAGCGGCAACTATTCAGCCTATGAAAAACAGCGCGCGGAAAAGCTGGCATTGCAGGAGGCTATGCACAAAAAACAGCAGGGCAAGATCAAACATCTGGAATCCTTTATTACCCGCTTTAAGGCCAAGGCGACCAAGTCAAAGCAGGCGCAAAGCCGCATTAAAGCACTGGAGAAGATGGAGTTAATCGC
>QZLD01000199.1 GCA_004796385.1 Gammaproteobacteria bacterium
AGCTGATATTCCATCTTCTGAGACTATATTTCTTAAAAGAAGAAGCTGATCAAGAGTGTAGCTATCAAGTTTATCTGCATTATCAAGAATAAGTATGGTTTTGCCATCCATCTTTCTTTTTGCTGCAATCTTAGATGCAAAGAAATCTTTTATCTCATTACCAATTCCTGGCGCAACAATCTCCATTTTTTTAAGAGCTTCACGACATATTTCATCTACAGTTAATCCTTCAACTGCCTTTATATAACAAAAAAACAGTCCGTCATGGCTTGTTTTTCCGATACGATATAAAAGAGATGTTTTTCCTACCCCCTCTTCTCCTGTTATAAGAAGAATCTTATCGCTCCCATGCAACATATTTATCATCACATTGATTTGGGTTGAAAGAGCAGAATCTTCAAAAAGAGCCCCTAAACCATTACGATCAATAAATGGCTGCCTATTCAATCCGAATTCAACTAAGGCTTTTGTGCTAATTTGTTCAAGAGGATAAGAATTATTGCTATCCATAAAAAATCCCTTAATAAATGGAAGGCTGAAAATATATTCAGATATTAAACTGATGCCAATTAATAGTACAGGGATATAACCTGACTATACAATAATAGCACCATAAACAATTAATAAAGAGAATAGATAAGAAAGACGAAACAGCCACTCACTCATATGCAAAATTAAGTTGCAAAAACATACAAACAACAATGCACCGCAAAAAGCTATAGCAACATTAGACAACAAAGCCACGATATTAGTGTGTCAATATTATACAGACCAAGTTCTTTTATTATTTAGCAGCACAATAACTATATACAGATAGAAGCTACCTCCTGCAAAACTAAAATATTCAAAAAGTCTTGCAGGAAAAACACTTACCTAAGTATTTCTTTAACCACTTCCAATTCGTTACAAATCAGCTCAATGACCTGATGTGACTGGTTAAGATCCTGTTTTGCACCTTCACCAGCAAGTTGTTGACGAGCGCCACCTATAGTGAATCCCTGCTCATATAGAAGACTTTTGATCTGCCTTACTATCATAACATCCTGTCTGCGGTAATAACGCCGATTCCCTCTGCGTTTAACCGGGCTTAATTGTTCAAACTCCTGCTCCCAATATCTGAGAACATGATCCTTTACAAAACAAAGCTCACTTACTTCGCCAATTGTAAAATATCTTTTTGCAGGTATTGGGGGTAATTCATTATTCTTCGTTGGTTCCAGCATATGCTTCCACGCGTGTTTTAAGTTTCTGCCCCGGACGAAATGTAACCACACGACGAGCAGATATAGGTATCTCCTGCCCTGTTTTTGGATTACGCCCCGGACGTTGACTTTTATCCCTAAGATCAAAATTCCCGAAACCAGATAGTTTTATCTGCGTTCCATCTTCCAATGCAATTCTAAGCTGCTCAAAGAACTGCTCCACTAAATCCTTAGCTTCGCGCTTATTTAATCCAACCTCTTCATAGAGTCTTTCCGCTATTTCAGCTTTGGTTAGTGCCATGATTTTTAATTCCTCAACTTTGCGCCGAATTGCTGACTGAGCTTTTCAACTACCTGCTCCACAACATCATCGACTTCGTTATCAATAAGAGTGCGCGAAAAATGACGTAAAATCAAGCTGATTGCAAGACTTTTACAATCTTTTTCTATACCTTCCCCCCTATACACGTCAAACACCGCAACATCATGCAGTATCTCTGACGATATCTCTAAAATAGATTTTACTACCGCACCCGCTTCAACATTGTCATTTATGACAATTGCTATATCACGCCTGATGGACGGAAACTTGGAGATGCTGTGATACTTGTTCAGCTCCCCTTGCGTTATACCATCCAGAATTATTTCAAACAGATATGTAGATGTCGGCAAATCCAGTTTCTTGGCTAAAGCAGGATGAATAGCTCCTATCCAGCCAATACTCTCTCCTCCTCGAATAATCTCCGCAGTCTGCCCCGGATGCAGGGCTTTGTTCTTTGCTGTAGTAAACTCAAACTGATCTTCATTACGACCTAGAGAAAACAGTGCTTCAAGATCAGCTTTTACATCATAAAAATCAACAGCTTGAGACTTACATGACCACTGATCCGGCTTTCTGCTACCAGTAACTATGCCCGCAACAGTTTTCTCCTGAACAGTTTTATCACCATCCTTACGGAAGATTGAGCCGCTTTCAAAAAGTCTAACGCGACTATTCTGCCTGTTGATATTATGCTGAGCCGCCTTTACCAAGCCCGTCCATATAGTGGTTCTCATAACGCTCATATCTGCACTTATCGGATTGGTGAGCTCCACTGCTGAATCGTCATTTATTAACTTTTGAGTCTCAGGACAGACGAAACTGTAAGTAACTGCTTCCTGATAACCTCTCTCTATAAACAGGGTCTCTACCTGCTCAAGAGTCACTTCAGCCTCAGGAATTATTTGCAGCACCTGCGGTACCGACGCAGCCGAGTCAGGAATATTATTATATCCGTAAACTCTACCGATCTCTTCAATCAGATCGGCTTCAATCTCTATATCGAATCGGAATTGTGGAGGTAAAACAGTCCAGCCGTCATCGGTTGTCTTAATTTCCATCCCCAATCTAACTAAAATATCTTCAATAACTGCTCTTTCAATGGAAACTCCAAGTACCTTAGAGACCATTTTTTCACGTAGACTAATTTCGCCCTTCTGAGGCAGATCTGCTTCTGATTTTGCCTCAACAACTACCCCAGGTTCTCCACCTGTAATTTCAAGTAATAGTGCTGTTGCTTTTTCAATGGCTTCTATCTGCTTTTGAGGATCAACACCCCTTTCAAATCTATGTGATGAATCTGTATGCAAACCATAGCTTCTTGCTTTACCTGCAATCAAATGTGGTGCAAAAAAAGCGCTTTCGAGAAAAACATCTTTAGTTGCATCAGTTACTGAGGATTGCTCTCCACCCATTACTCC
>QZLD01000331.1 GCA_004796385.1 Gammaproteobacteria bacterium
AGAAATGCGCTGATTTTCTTGTTTTCTTCAGAGCCGCTTTCGTATTCGATTCCGGCATATACGTCTTCGGTGTTTTCTCGGAAGATTACTACGTCAACCTCTTCCGGCTTTTTCAGAGGCGAAGGTACACCGTTAAAGTATCTTACCGGTCTGACGCAGGCATAGAGGTCAAGTTGCTGTCTCAGCGCTACATTTAGTGAGCGGAAACCTCCGCCAACAGGGGTTGTAAGAGGGCCCTTGATAGATACGATCAGTTCTTTCATTGCCTCCAGAGTCTCTTCCGGGAAGTAGTTGCCATCGTAAAGTCCGGCGGCCTTCTCTCCCATAAAGAGTTCTGCCCAGTGGATCTTTCTTTTGCCGTTATATGCCTTTTCTACTGCGGCATCCCATATTCTCAGGCAGGCTGAAGTGATGTCGGGACCGATACCGTCGCCTTCTACATAACCAAGTATGGGGTTTTCCGGCACTACCATTTTGCCATCAACTATAGATATTTTATCCCCACCTGTTGGATATTTAATCTGCTGCGTCATTTTGACTCCTTTAGCTTTTGCTAGACTGATGTCTTCCACCGTCGTTTTGGACGCTTGCCCAACACACACCTTACCAGTAGCCAGACATAAGTTTAGGAATTATTGGAATTTCTATGAATTATCTTTGAATAACTCATAACGATAATTGCAAAGAATACTTAAAATCTTGTGGCTTATTTAACCAAAATATTGCTGCATAAGCCAGCTGAAGAAGGGATTTTTGGGGCTTACCCCTTTTCAGAAACAAGATTGAGACTATAACGAGGGATTTCTACGACTATATCATCTTCACCAAGATTTACTTGGCAACTTAATCTGGAATCGATATCCAGACCCCATGCCTTTTCAAGATAGTCATCTTCAAGATCACTAAGTTCACTGACGCTCTCTCCGCCTTCGCGAATATAGACATGACAGTTGGCACAAGCGCCTACCTTTTCACAGGAGTGTTCTATCTCTATATTATTATCCAGCAGCAGCTGCAGCAGATTATCACCACTGTTGGCGCTGAGAACTGCGCCCTGAGGACAGAGATTTTCATGCGGTAATATTTTAACTGTGCCCATTATGTACTCTTTTTCTTTTCGTAGTCTTCAATAGCCGCTTTGATAGCATCTTCTGCAAGAATTGAACAGTGGATCTTTACTGGTGGCAGGTTGAGTTCATCAGCAAGATCGCTGTTTTTGATCGCTTTTACCTCTTCCAGAGTTTTACCCTTAACCATTTCAGTAAGCAGTGAGCTGGAAGCAATAGCAGAACCGCAACCATATGTCTTAAAACAGGCGTCCTGTATGATATTGTTGTCATCAACTTTTATTTGCAGCTTCATTACATCACCGCAGGCAGGTGAACCAACCATGCCTGTGCCCACATGGGAATCATCTTTATCAAATGATCCTACATTGCGTGGATTCTCATAGTGATCCATAACTTTGTCACTGTATTCCATAATTTTCACCTCTCTTTAAAATTGCTGTTTAACAAGAGATCCTTTTGTTCTGTTTAGTGATGATCCGCCCACTCAACCGCATTCAGATCAACGCCATCCTTATACATTTCCCAAAGTGGTGACAGCCCTCTGAGCTTGCCCACCTTTTCAATAATTGTTTCGGCCACATATTCCACCTCGCTCTCTTTGGTAAAACGACCAAAACTGAAACGGATCGAGCTATGTGCCAGCTCGTCGTTTCTGCCCAGCGCCCTGAGCACATAACTAGGCTCAAGACTGGCGGAAGTACAGGCAGAGCCGGTGGATACCGCTACATTTTTTAATGCCAGCAACAATGACTCACCCTCAATAAAGTTAAAGCTGAGATTGATTATATTAGGCACGCTGTTTTCAAGATCGCCATTTAAATAGATCTCCTCAAGTCCGCTCAACTTATTCCAGAGAAGTTCTTTTAGTTTTGACAGCTTCTGGTGATCTGCCGCCATCTCCTCGCCGGCAATTTTAAAAGCCTCACCCATACCGACAATCTGATGTGTTGCCAGTGTTCCGGAGCGCATGCCTCGTTCGTGACCACCGCCATGAATAATTGCTTCCAACCTTATTCTGGGCTTCTTGCGAACAAACAATGCGCCGATACCTTTAGGCCCATAGATTTTGTGTGCGGAAAATGACATCAGATCAACCTTTAACTCTTGCAGATCAATACTGAGCTTGCCTGCGCTCTGTGCGGCGTCTACATGAAGGAAAATCTTTTTATTGCGAGCAATTTCACCTATTGCAGAAATAT
>QZLD01000096.1 GCA_004796385.1 Gammaproteobacteria bacterium
CTGTAGCACCACCCTCTATAGCTGATATTGCAGCATTTTTCACTGCATCAGGAGCCCGAAAATCAGGCTCTCCTACCTCCATGTGGATAATATCCATGCCCTCTTTTTCCAACTGCTCAGCAAGAGCCATGACCCGCATCACATGAAACTCTTCCATACCTCCAACACGATTACTTTCCATTACAGATTCCATAAATTATTCCACTACAACGGGCGAACGCTCTTTTACAAAAGGGTTAATTCGTGCAGAAAAAGAGAATAGATTCGGATAGTTTTTACGCAAATGATACATATAATCAAGCCACTGATGCACCAACGGAATACAGCCATTTTTAATATCATTGGCAACATGACGCAAATCTGAAAGCGGCAGCTTAGTAATATCGCTTCGTGCAGAAAGCTCCTCAGTTACATGAAAAACTTCACGCAATAAAGATGTAAACCGCTCATGCTCAAATAACACCGGATTTTCCAATAATCTCACCATAAACGCCCTTTTACCCATAAGAAACTGACGAATATCCACCAAATCTTCCGATGTCACATCCATATTAAAATTGTGGCCGGTTATTATCTCATGAATCTGCTTAAACCTGATTTCATTCCAGTTATCTTTTACAATCAAATCATTCCTAATCTCATCAATATCCTTATCGCAATCACAAAAAAAAGAAAGCAGCTGCGTTCCAACTTCACTAAAGAAAACTCCGATAACCATATTAATCTTTTTCTGATGCTGCCGACTTTCGCGCTTAACAATCATCATCTCTGTAGCATTAGTCAAGACCACAACAAAGGAGCCAACCCCATAACAATAACAACCATCACCAATAACAGCAAAAAAATAGACTCTGAATCTTATTTTAATACTATCCATTAATTACTTACCTGCGTGTAAAGAAACCGGGTAATTATGCGCAGTATCGAACTGCAATGAAAAGCGATTTAACGGATTAAGGTGCTTTTATCCTATTTCATGCTTTATTTATCGGAGAAAAGAGCAGAAAGACCTACAGATTAAAACTCGCCGATAGTAGCTGTTTTGTATATGGATGATGTGGTTCGTTAAATATCTGTTCCGCACTACCGGATTCCACAACCATACCGTTCTGCATAACGATAACCTTGTGACTTAAAGCACGTACAACACGCAAGTCGTGACTGATAAACATACAGGCAAGGTTATGTTTTTGTTGCAGACGCTTCATAAGTTCTACAATCTGCACCTGCACCGTCATATCAAGAGCCGATGTCGGCTCATCAAAGACAATAAAATCCGGGCGCATGATTAAAGCTCTGGCAAGGGCTACACGCTGACGTTGTCCGCCGGAAAGTTGGTGTGGATAGCGAGTTCGCAATTCCGGCGATAGCTCAACTTCAGTCATCACCTCAATAACAAGCTTCTCTCTTTCCGTTTTTTTCATCTGTGGATTGTGGGCAATCAGCCCCTCATCTATTATCTGTACAATTTTACGTCTGGGACTAAGACTGCCATATGGGTCTTGAAATACCATCTGCAAACTGCTGCGACAATCGCGCATCTCGCCTCTTGAAAAAGAGTTGAGATTTTTGCCTTTGTAATAAATGCCGCCATTGCCTTTTATAAGGCGCAACACAGCTTTTCCAAGCGTGGTCTTACCGCTACCGCTTTCACCGACAACACCAAGAGTTTCTCCAGATTTTACAGAAAAAGAGATGCTATTAACTGCCAAAAACTCTTTACTATGATGCCCTTTTCTATTTGTAGCAGTCACCGGAAATGAAACGGTAATACCCTCTGCCTTAAAAACCTCGCTGGCATCTTTATTTAGCGGAAGCGGAACTCCTTCAGGCTCTGCATCTAACAGTTTTTTTGTATATTCATGAAGAGGATTATTAAAAACGGCTCTACAACTTCCAGACTCCACAATGCACCCATTCTGCATTACATAAACACGATTGGCAATATGCCTTACCACTCCCAAATCATGGGTTATCAGCAGCAATCCCATACCCATCTTTTTTTGCAGATCCTGTAACAATATAAGAATTTGGGCCTGAATAGTCACATCCAGTGCTGTGGTTGGCTCATCGGCAATCAGCAGATCCGGCTTATTAGCAATTGCCATAGCAATCATAACCCGTTGTCTCTGCCCCCCTGAAAGCTGATGCGGATAGGCTCGATATTTAGTGTGCGGCTCTTTTATCCCTACCATTTCAAGCAAGCGGATAACTCGCTCGGTAATGGTTTCCGATTCGTGCTTGTGGGCAACTATCGCTTCAGCTATCTGATAACCGATAGTAAATAACGGATTCAGAGATGTCATAGGTTCCTGAAAGATCATACTGATCCTATCACCGCGAATTGCTCTGATCTTCTTCTCCGGCATAGAGAGAATATCTTCCCCCTTAAAACTTATACTGCCTTTAGGGTGTTTAGTGTAGGGATATTTATGCAGCTTGAGAACAGAGAGAGCGGAAACAGATTTACCGGAACCACTTTCACCAACAAGAGCAACTGTTTCGCCGCGATTAACCGTAAAGGAAACCTCGTTAACAATGGGTACTGCCTTACCGAAGGCAACGGCCAAGCTTTCTACCTGTAACAGTTTTTCCGTCATATCTTTTCCCTGTAAACTTTTATCCCTATTGTAACAACTCTGCTTCAAGTTTTTTTAATCTTTCCGGCGTACCTACATCACACCAGCGACAATTCCAAATAGTAGCATTCAAACGTCTTTCCGGAATAAGTCGATTAAAGATCTTTATTAACGCCAGCGGCGCAATCTGTAATCCCCTGAAAATCTCAGGTGAATAGATACCAATGCCACTGAACGTATAGCTTTTATCCATCCCGTTTTTGTGCTGCACTCTGTTATCGCCGTCAACAATAAAATCACCGTTAGGATTATGATCTGGATTTTCAATAAGAAACAAATGCGCCTCCCCGCTTTTAATATCCATATCTGTTAATTGCGAATAATCGCAGTCACTCCAGATATCCCCATTAACAACAATAAAAGGCTCATCACCAAGCAGTGGCAGCGCCTTGATAATCCCTCCGGCGGTCTCCAATGCTTCTTGTTCAGAAGAATAATTTATGAGGCAACCGAATTCTTCACCATTACCAAAGTACTCTTCTATCATCTCGCCAAGCCAGGCATGATTGATAACAATATTGCTAATTCCTGCAGAAACCAACTTATTTAGATGGTATTCAATCAGAGGTTTCCCTGCAAGTGGCAACAGCGGTTTCGGACAACTATCTGTAAGAGGACGCATCCTTTTACCGCGTCCTGCGGCAAGAATCATAGCTCGATTTATATTGGACATATATTTTATCCGTTTTATTGTTCAGTGAAAGTATTGCTTTAGTCGCTATTAATACAGCCTTAAAGATTCTTGTCCGATTAAAATAGATGCCCTAAATAAAGATACAGTTAATTTAGAAAACCACAAAAATAAGGTAATTGCCTTCTTCAGAATAATCAACCACCCTATTGAATCGCCATCAAGATGAAAAAGCATTACACGAATAACCCCGTAAATAAAAATACAACTCTTTCTATTGGGGAAAAATGGAATGAGCAAAATGGAGCTGGTGATGGGACTCGAACCCGCGACCGGCTGATTACAAATGCTTGTAAACCCTAGACTAGGATAGTCATCAAAGAATAATCTCATTATTTTAATAAATCAACTTTTTTCAATAAATTACGCATATCTGAGGTATCTGTATTCACATATAGTCTGGTAGTTCTTATATCTGTATGACCAAGTAAATCCTGTAAAACAAAAATATTTATACCATCCATTTTGCCTAATTCAGTTCCGAGAGTATGTCTAATTCGGTGAGGGGATATTTTTTCTCCTAACCTTTCTGATAAACGCCTGAAGAATCCCCCCAGCTGCTCATCGGTCATATTCTTACCACGATATTTATGATAATGAAGACAAACATTAAAAACTTGGCTGTTGCTGTACTGAGTCGCAAGTGAGCTTGATCTGTCAAACAAGTATTTTAAATCGTCTTTAACTTGATTGTTAATGGGTATTAACCATTCTCTATATGTTTTTGACCCCCTCATGGCAAGCAATACTTCATTTGTGTCGTTGAATATATCTTTCCATTGCAATTCTATGAGTTGCCTGCGACGTACCCCTGTTGTTGCAAAAAATCTTATTACGATTTGCCAGAACCAACCCGGTTGTATTGTATTTGTATCAAGATATTTAACTGCATTTGAAATCAATGACGGAGCTACGGTTTTTGGCAGTCTTCGGCCAGCTGGAGCCATCTTGACTTTATCAAACGGATTCTTTTCGATATATTCTTCCTCGACGGCGTATTTGAAGAGAGTGCGTAGTTGCCTCAGGTACGAGTTAAATGTATGCCGGGATTTTCTTTTCAGGGTTTCTCTTTTCCAATTGGTAAGGCTGTTTCTGTCAGTATCATTAATGCTTTTTATTTTTGTCTCTTTCTCAAAAACAGCAGCGGCACTAAGATAATCTTTGGCAGTTTTGTTATTAAAAATATTGTGAAAACAGTATTCTTCTGCAAGTTCGGTAACTGTGATGCTCATGTCGTTAGTTGTGTAATTGTTGAGGTGATAATATTAGTATTGATGCAACTTCAAATATATTCAAGTAATATATGTTTAATATCCATTGTTACTTTGCTTGCTATAAGGCATCAAAGGGAAGCAGGGTATTAAGCCTCTTCATCAGCCTCATCATCTTCAGGCTTCTTATCCTTGCTGCTTAAAAACTTATTTGGCTCCGGCGCTTTTGTAATGTCTTTAAAGATTTCGCCAAGCGGAAACAGCATGGCTTTTATATTTGAGTTTTTATTGTCGCCGGCAATTCTGTAATTGTGAATATTCAACTTCATAGAGCCTTCTGTGCGGATATTCAGCTTCAGCTTCTGGACTTTATTCTGAACCCTCTTCACAGCCTCCATAATAATGGTTTTATTATCGCCATTCATGTCAGCAAGATCGAACTCATTTAAGTACTGCTTAAAGATTGCAGGTGAAACCAATAACACCCCCTCCGGAACAATATGAATTCTTGCATTAGGCTTATTGATTGGCAGTCTCTTGGCTGCAACAGATTTTCTGATCCAGTCCATAAAGTGAGTGCCGATTTCCGCCGAAAACAATCCTTCAATTGGTTTAAAGCCTGCGTCAGACTCAGTGCTATTGTTATCTACAACATCTGCTTTTGAACCAGCAACTGTTGCAGTTGTTTGCTTGCTGGAATCGGAGCTGGCGCAACCGTTTGCTTGCTGGCCTTCGGCGGCAGTGCTCACAGGTTCTGTTTTCATAGCAAACGGATCATCATCGTCCCAGTCAGTGGTAACAACTGCTCCAGAATCATAACTATATGTATCTGTCTCAGCCTTAATAATTTCGTCCTGCTGCGGCTTCGCCTGGCTAATATCAACTGTCTCAGGATCATCAGTTTTTACAGCTGCTCCAGATTTATTATCATCTGCACTATTATCTATCTTAGCAACAGAGTACTTGCAGTTAACTGTAATAACGCCATCGAAAGGCTTCGGTCTGCGGGATGGATGGAAAAGTCGGTTGGTCTCAAACTTCAGCATGGTCAATTCGTATTTAAACTCAGGTTTGCCATTTTCCATGATTTTGCCACCGATAATCATAGACCACACAGCCTTACCGTCATCTGTTGGAATAGCAAAGCCATGTTCCTGAAGAATATCGAATATACGACTGTTATCAGAAGGGATATCACTTGCTCCGGAAGCTTTCATATAAGATATGATCTTATCTGCAATAACCTTTGAAACCAGATAAGTATGATGCCCTTCAACCCAACCTGCACTACCTCCGGAAGTATTTAATCTGATATCACCGCTTTCCAGTATCTGACGTAATGCAGTAACCAAACGATTCACCAACGGAATAGCCGGTGCATTTTTCAGCTGCTTTCTGTCACCGCCGGCTTTGATATTTTCTGCTACAGAAAAGCCATCGGCCTCAGTCACTATCTCACCGATAACGCCGGATTCATACGGATCATGTTGCAAATAAGCAGATAGCTGCGCCAGTAGTTTATTATATGAAGAGAGCCACTGCCTGCCACGTTCAGGTATTATCGCAAAGAACAATGCTGCCATTTTTGAATGAAGAGAATAATCTGATTTCAGAAAAGTGATTTTATAGCTTGCTGCGCCAGTTTTACTGATATCTGTTCCAAGGGCATTCCATGCTGCCCCATTATTCAATACCAGAGAGTAGTTGGTTATCAATTTAGCGGCATCATGAAGTATTGCGCCAATAAAAACACCATATGTCCAGACGTGTTGTTGAGCCGCTATTGTTTCCGGATCACTGTTTTGGGGCAGATCATAGTTTTTGCGAACCCGCAGAGCTCTTTCAATTACTTCAAGGGTATGGACAATAAGTCCTCCAAGACCAGAATGATGATGAGATATAGATGCCGGTACCAACTGTGCCCGGACAATAAACGCATTGATAACCGGCATATACAGAGAATCAAAGTGATCTGCTCCAATACCTGTTAATCTCTTAATGCGTGAAATACAATTATCCTGAGCCAATAGTTTGATTAATTGATCGGAGCTTAAAACCGGCAGGCAATTCTCATCGAGCTTATCGAGCGCAGCGAGTTTACTAACACTGCCTGAGCCAGACGGTTTTGACTTGAAAAGACTGAACATATCAGTCTCTTATTAAACGAGCCATTACCACATTGTAAATTATATCCGGTGCAGGATGCTCAAACGGAGCCTGATAGCAGGATAGCTTATGCTCCGCTTTGTTGGCGGCCTCAAAAGATTTATAAGGTGTTTCAATAGGATTCCACCAGATACACGCATCCGGTTCTGCAGAACCTTTATCCACCAATGCACGAAAGGTAAACGCATCCAGGTTTTTAATGCCGTTGGCGATCTCTGAGTCTGATGTAGATGTTGCGCCAAGCTTTTCATGCTTCTCCTGAATCATCTTAAGCATATCAGTGATCTCCAAATCCAGTTCGTTATCTTCATCGAACGGGTATCCGGCAAATATCTCTCTGATCCAGTTTAATACCGCAGTTTGTTTATCCGATAGTTTCATCCATTTTTCCTTGATTTCGCGGGCTAATTGTCACGATAAAGTATATCCAAGGTGATTTTTACAGCTACAGAAAAACAAAACTGAAAATTCCTTTTTTAGAGAGCTGCTCCAAATAGTGTGATAACTGGCAAATTGATTTCACATAGAAAATAGGCATATACTGGAGATGATTTAACCTTGGCTACTTAGGTAAAGTAGCACCATTAAAGGCACGCCAAAATCGCTGTGACGTGTGCCGGAGATCGAAAGGTCTTGCGATTGCGTTTTAAAAAATCGGATCAAAAAAAACCCACCTTAAAAAAGATGGGTTTTTTGATTGCCAGACTGGCTGGCAGCGCGTCTGGGTCGACCGTTTCGCTCGACCAAGTCGTGACTGCAGGAACAGTCACGGCGCGATTACATAAAGGAGGCCTTTATGTCCATAAGCAAGGACATATTAGCTTCTTTACTCAAGAAATGGAAGAACCCACTGCTTGTAGTTATTGTGATATGCATCACGATTACTGCAGTATGTGCGGTTTTCCATTTCAGTGAGCTTAGTTTCTCGGTCAAGTCAAAGAACCTGACCGTTGAAATGAAGGCCAAAGAGTAAAGAGGCGGGGAACCTGGTTAACACTTTCAGGTTACCCCCTTGCTTTGGATATTCAGACCAGACTTTTATTTGCAACAATAAAAACAGCCGCTCTTATGAGCGGCGTTTTTTTATGCGCTACAAGGCAGAGAAAACGGATAATTTGTGTTACATTGTACTAAATTTGTAACACATTGGAGCATAATCATGGGCGAAGCGACTTTTACATTCAGGGTAGATGAAGAGCTGAAACAGCAGTTTTTTCAGACAGCAAGATCTAATGATCGCAGTGGAGCGCAACTGTTAAGGGATCTTATGCGAGACTACATTGCTCAACAACAGCAGGAGTCTGTTGAGTATGATGAGTGGTTTCGTGATCAGGTTAAGATTGGCTTGGACTCGGCAAATGCCGGCAGGCTTGTATCGGCAGATGAAGTAGAGGTTCAATTTGCAGCTAAAAGAGAGGCTGCTCGAAAACAATTTGGCGCGGCTGAATAATGAAACTGTTTTGGACGCCTGAAGCAATAGAGGATCGTAATGTGATTTTCGATTACATAGTAGCCAATAATCCTGTTGCAGCAATTTCTCTTGATGAGTTGTTTTCTGAAAAGGCTTCTTTATTGGTAGAACAGAACCTTCTTGGTCGTAACGGTCGGGTAGCGGGTACTCGCGAACTGGTAGTTCATAAGAATTATATTCTGATCTACGATATTACAGAGACGGCGGTTCGGGTATTGCGTGTGCTGCACACTGCTAAACAGTGGCCTCCTGCCTCATAGTCAACTCATAAACCGGTTAATAACCACAGACCTAAAACCTTTTAAACCTTTTCGCTTTTTTACCCTTAACAACCCTTTACCATAAACTGCTTGAACTTGTTCAAGCAGTTTTCCATTACCATTAATAAACCTTTTAAAACAAGCTGCCCGCAGGGCAGCTTGGCCTATTTCCCTTAAAAATAGAAACCATTACCTTTCCTTTTGCTTTTTACCTTTTGTGAACTACCTCACAAAAAAACAGATTTTTCGATATCTGTTTTTCGGCTGACTTATTTTCGGTATTTCTTAATATTGCACAGGTTGGACAAAAGAACATACGAGGACAGCTTGAATGCTCAAACGGATTATTTTACTCTTTGCACTTGCAATAACTACAACTACACTATCGGTATCGGGTAATGCTGCCGACCTTAAGGTCGGCAGATACTCGAAAATTCAGCCTGTTGCATCAAAGCAACAGAAAGATCCGCTGTCTGTTATTGTTGATATCACCTTTCCTGCAGATGTTGTAACGGTACAGGATGCCGCTACATATCTTTTGCAAAGATCAGGATACAACCTGGCCATCGGTCGTGTTGCAGACCCAATGCAGCCGACACTGCTGAATCTAACCCTCCCGCAAATCCATAGGCGTCTCGGTCCGATTACCTTGCGTAACGGACTGAAGACGCTCTCTGGTTCCGCATGGATTCTGGTTGAAGATCCTGTTGCCCGTTTGGTCAGTTTTGAGCTTAAGCAAGAGTACAGAGGAGGCGGTCATGAGTGATCTGGAGCAACGATCAGAAGATGTTGTCGATGCGACAACAGAGCCCCAAGGGCTTCCGCCGGAATCAGGTGATTCAAATCAGGAAGAAGATCAAGGCGGTAATCCAATGCCTTTCGCTGTGAAGTTGCTTATGTTGGGGCTGGTTATATTTGTCCTGATAGCAGTAACGGTTACAGTTAAGTTCCTTGGTAAGAAACCAAATAAGCCGGCAGCTGAAGCTGCAGCAACTTCACAGCAGATTCAGACACCGGCTTCAAAAAATGAGGATAATCCGGAAGGCAGCACCAGCGGGGTTGATTATCTGATTAATAATCCCAATCCCGCACCACAAATCAAGATAGAAAATGATCCGGCAGATAACCATAGCAATATTGATAGAAAGATTTACGCAGAAGAAATTGCCAGTAATGTTGCAAATAACGTCAGACAGGAGTTCTCCTCAACTTTGGAGGCGCAGGATGAAGAGATATTGTCTCTTAAAAAACAGTTGCAGCAAATTAACGGCAGCGTGGCTGCAATAAAGAGCAGTGCAGCCAATGCCGACAGCTCGGCTCTTACCAGAATCTCAGCTCTCAATGAAAGTATTAATCTGCTATCTGAGCAAATGACCTCGCTGGAAAAAAGAGTTCATCAAATTTCATCCATTAGCGATGTTAAAACAGCCGCAGCAGTTAAAAGAATCCATAACCTTGAAGAGAAGTTTAAGGCTGATCCGGCCGCACCTCCGTTTGAACTGCTTTCAGTTGACGAGTGGGGAACAGAAAAACAGGCTGTTCTTGAGCTGGATGGACATACTACGGTTGCTGCAAAAGGTGAGATCCGCGCTGGATGGCAGATCGTCAGTCTCAGTAATACTGAAATTGAATGTCAGCGCCTGAAAGATGGCAGACTCTATGTGCTCAAGCGCAAAGGCGGTGCCTGATGAAACGTGCCATTGTCACATCGGTTGTTCTCCTTGGTTGCCTTAGCTGCTCAACTACTACCGAGAAAAAGACGACTGTAGTTACAGATGTTCCGATAGAAGTTACCCCTGTTGTAGAGGATAGGTGTGCAATCGTTAGCAGGAATCTGCGTATATCCTGGCAGGAGCGTCAATACTGGTGCAACCCTCAACATAAGAAGAACACGACGGTTATCAATAAGTCGAAAACTAAGAGTAGTTCAAAAAAAGAGTGGAATAAAAAGCTCAAAAACACCAGAAAGATTTCTGAAAAGGATAAAAATGTAGAAGCAAATACCCCAAAACAAGTAGAGAAATTTCTGAGCATAATTTATGCGTCTGAATTCAATTCAGACGGAATCAGATTAGCTGTTAATAGTTATCACCTAGCTGCTGATTATATGAGAAAGATCGAAGAGGAATACCAGCGCAAGGTCTGGTTTGCTGCAAATGTTGAGGTTCTTGGGGTTAAAGGAACCAAAACAGTCCGGGAGATAATCGAGAGGCAGGATAAAAGCAGTATCAGGCAGATAAAGTTGCGCGGCTACGCTTCGGCAGTTGCAGATAAGCGCAGACGAAAAGAGCTGGATAAACTTGCAGTTGGCCGTGCCATTTCTGTTAGGAATCTACTTGCTAAAAACGGCATTCCACGCTCTAAGATAAAGATTCTATACCGTAATCGTGATGTAAATGGACGTTATGTAGAGGTGATGGTGAATGAAACTGCATCTCTCTAAATGCTTGCTGCTTATTCTCTGTATCAGCATGCCGGTAATGGCCAGACAGGGAAGTAATAACAAGGGAAATAAAGATGAAAAACAGATCAGGAATCAGCAACTCACTGAAGAGCAGATCAAATATCAGAATGCTCTTAAAAATGCGAACCGCTGGGGGCTTGAGCTTGAAGAGTGGCATCGCTATGAAGAGCTTAAACGAGGTCAGGCAAAATACGAGTTCAAAGATAAAGATCCGGTAATGGTATTGGGCATATATGCCAGAACACCTGAAGAGAGAACCCGATATGCCAGATTGTACGCCGAACAGGAGTATGGTCGCATTAAGGGGGTGCTCGATTTTGATAGGGCATTTACTGCCGAGTATAAAAAACTCGCAATCAAGAGGGATCGTGGGGTTGTTTACGATACCGGATTACTGAGCATTTTCAGAAGTAAAGACAAAAAAGAGACTACACACACACCGCTTAATGCCATAGAGACAATAACACTGGCTAAAGGTGATCGTCTGGTGCTGTTCGTAGGCTACGGATGCAGTGAATGCGAGGATGCTTACCAGAAGGCATACACAAAAGTAAGAGCCGAAAATAGTGTGCTCGATATCTACTACATGGGTGACGGTGTCAAAGATGAAGATATCAGGGATTGGGCTCGTAAAGTAGGTGTAAATCCTAAAGATGTTAAAAACGGTCTGGTAACACTGAACCACGATAACGGAGTATCGGAAAGGTTTGGTGCAGATAGATTCCCTTCAATATTTGTAAGAGTCAAGGATGGCAAATGAGATTGGCTGTAGCAATTGCGCTTGCTGGATTGTGTTTATCATTTAATGCTGCGGCGGTATCTGCCGGCAGTATTAATGAGCTTATCCCGAGTGCATATAGGAAGATCGGTAAGGAATACAGTGTTCCTCCTGCGATTCTTTACGCCATTGCGCTTACTGAATCAGAAAAACTCTATAAAAGAAGTAAAGGTAAAGGCATAGCCAGGCCATGGCCATGGACAATAAATCACAGAGGCAAAGGATTGTTCTTTAAAACCAGAGCTAAGGCTATTGCTCATGCTAAATCGCTATTGAAAAAAGGCGATAAAAACTTCGATTGCTGTCAGATGCAGGTTAACTGGAGATGGCATAACGGCAAATTCTCATCGATAGAAGATGCGTTTAATCCATACAACTGCATGCGAGCAGCTGCCAGGATTATTGCCGGATACAAGAAGCAGTTTGGCTCATATGCCGTTGCGGTAGGTAAGTATCACTCTCCGGGTAATAAAAAGCTGCAGATGGCATACAGAGGCAGGGTTATGAAGAAACTCAAATTGATACTAAAGGGAAAGAGATCATGAGGGCTCAATCAATGAAACCATTGTCATTTGCAATTCTTGTGGCGGTTTTGATGTTGCTGGCTATGTTTCTGGCTCAGAAAGCATCGGCAAAAGAGCTTGAAGTTATTTATGATAACGGGCATACCCGCGATGTATCCAACTATCTCTACGATATAAGCCCGGAAGAGGTTAAAAACGAGATCCTGAAAGAGAGGCAGATAAAATCTCCGGAAGAGTTGATAGAGCTTATTAAAAAATATCGCGCTGAAGAGAAAAAGAATTTTGATGCAGCTAAAAAACGTCAGGGCATAAAAACACTGTTTCCGCTTGATACCGGTGGTCTGATTGTCGGTAAAGTTAACAGTAGAACCGTATCTTTTCCGGCTCTGAAAGTGCCGCTGTGTATCATCGGTGCCGATGATGCCTCGCTGCAATGGTTTGATCAGATCAAATATGAACTGAAGGAACAAAACGGCCAGTGCTGGCTGGTACAGGCAAATGGTATTGCAGATCTGAAAAAGGTACTCAGTCACTCAAAAGGTATTGTGCCGGTAATGCCAATTCCGGGATCTATGGCTAAAAATCGCTTTGGTATAAGCAGATATCCTGCGCTAATAACTGCGGACGTGATAACTCAATGAGTAAGTACCCTGTCGAAGCACTATTAAGGCC
>QZLD01000067.1 GCA_004796385.1 Gammaproteobacteria bacterium
GAGGAAGGTATCATCGAAGAAGGTGTTGAGGAAGGTATCATCGAAGAAGGTGTTGAGGAAGGTATCATCGAAGAAGGTATTGAGGAAGGTATCGTCGAAGAAGGTATTGAGGAAGGTATCGTCGAAGAAGGTATTTCTGAGGAAGATACTTACTCTGCTGCTCCTTATATTATGCCGGTAGGCGACAGTCATGGTGTGGCTGAATTTGAGCAGGGAGAGGAAATAATTTTTGGGGCTAGAGTATATGTAAACGATAATGATAAATCTATCGGAGTAGGAGAGGAGCCGGATAGTCTTGTTAGAGTTGAGTTCTATATAGATGATGACTATATCGGTAATGATGCTACAGCATATTTCCGGGTGAATGATTATGATACCTCAAGCCTTGAAATAGGTGAGCACATACTTGTTGCCAAGGTGGTTCATGATAATGGAATGATTGAGTCTGAAGAGTATGTCTTTGAAGTTATTGATAAGGCAGCTGTTGTTGAGGGGGATGATGAGCCAAGCGATCCTTCTGGTGGTGGTTCTACTGGCCTGGTTATTCTTCTGACGGGAGCTGTTCTAGGCGTACGTCGAAAATACAGTATGAAAAAATAATTTAAAAATAACTCTTGTTCAGAAAGGCTCATGATCTGTTATCATGAGCCTTTCTTTTATTTAGTGGATACAGGAAAAGTATGAAGCAGACTTTGGTGTATGATATTGGCGAAAACAGATATATAAACTTAACGAATAGTTGCACATTAAAGTGCCGATTTTGTCCTAAAACACAAAATAACCCAATAGTGCATCAATATAATCTGGGTTTGGATAAAAATCCCTCTGCTTCAGAGTATATTGACCTGATAGGTGATCCTAAACAGTTTAATGAAATAGTTTTTTGTGGTTTTGGTGAACCTACAATGAGAATAGAAGTACTGCTTGAAATTGCTGAATTTGTAAAACAAAATGGCGGGAGAACCAGATTAAATACAGATGGATTGGCAAACCATCTGCATAAGCGTAATGTTTTAGCTGATATGGAAGGACTTATTGATGCTGTATCGGTTTCAATGAATGCTCAAAGTGAAAATGTCTATAAAAAACATTGCCAGCCTTCGTTGGAAGGATCATTTAAGGCAATGTTGGATTTTTTAAAAATGGCGCCGGAATATATCCCTGAGGTTACAGCAACAGCGATTGAGGGGCTTGAAGATGTGGATGTGGATAAATGCAGAGAGATTGCTGAAGGCTTAGGTGTGAGCTTCAGAAAAAGATATCTTGATGTGGTGGGTTAACTTTCAATAGATCGGAGTTGGTTATGTCTAAAAGAGCAGGGTCTGCGAGTGCCGGGATTTTTTCAAATAGTTCATTCTGGTTGGCTGCAGTTTTATCTGTCTTATTATTTTCATGGATAATGTACGGAGCTGTTTCAAAGGCGGAGCAGATACAGCCTGAATCTAATGCAGAATCGAATACCGAAAAAGAAAAAACGCCAGTTTCTGTTGCCAGTGTAATTGTAAGAAGATCAGTAGCAACAAAAATTTGGCCAAATATATGTATTAGCGCTAAGTCTGAGCCTTCACGTCGTGCAGAGATAATGGCTGAGACACATGGACAGGTAAAGGAAATCTTATTTAACAAAGGAGATTATGTAAAAAAAGGAGATGCTTTGTTAAAACTGGATATGCTTGATAGAGCTCAGAGAAAAAAGGAAATACAAGCCCTTATTGAACAGAGTAAGTTGGAATACAAGGTTGCAAAGAAGCTATATACCAAAAAGTTTTCAACAGAGACTCGTCTTGCTGCAGCAAAAACATCTCTTGCAGGAGCAAGAGCTCGATTAAAGCAGATAGAAATTGAAATTAAGAATACTATTGTTAGGGCACCGTTTGATGGGTTTATCAACGCGCAGATGGTAGAAGTTGGAGATTATGTTACTACAGGAAGAAGTGTAGTTAGCATTGTTGACATTAACCCGGTTATCTTTAGTGGTGATATAGTTGAACAGGATATTGCATCAATAAAGAATGGCGCACAGGTAGTGGCTACACTTTTAAACGGCAAACAGGTTTCTGGAAAAATCAGTTTTATATCACCGCTTGCAAAAAATGCTACCAGAACTTTTCGTATAGAGGTTGAATCTGAGAATAAAGATTTTTCAATATCAGGAGGCCTCTCAGCCCAGATGTGTATAAAGACA
>QZLD01000098.1 GCA_004796385.1 Gammaproteobacteria bacterium
ATAAGATAGTTAGGGGAAATATTTAGATGGTTAAGCAGATGCTGTTATTTTTTAGCGGATACAAGCCTAAAGGTTGCGTTAACATGCATTTTAATAGATATTTGACCTGGAGCTATACCACTGCCACTTGGTTCATAACTATTTGTTTTAAACTCAATCCTATTTGTAAGATGAGGGCTGTTTCTGCCGGGAGCATCTTCCTCAATAAGTAGCGGTTCACCAATATTAGAGCCGAGGGTTTCTGCAAGAGCCTTGGCCTTTTCTTTTGCAATAAGTAGCGCCTCTTTACGGGTTTCATTCTGGAATTCAATCCTTTTGGAATGATCATAATAGACTCCGTTAATAGAAACTGAGTTGTTTTTTGAAAGCTCCATCCATAGCGTGTTGTACTTTGTGAAATCGGTGATATCAAATTGAATATTTGTGGTTGCCAAATATCCATCCTTAACGCTGGAGTTGTTTCTGTAAGTCCAGTTTTCACCAAAGCGCATATTGGCTGTTTGCAGTTTATCTTCAGGAACTTTTAGATTTTTAAGAATAGCAATAACTGCTTGAACATTTTTTGTATGATCTTTGGCAACTGCGGATAAATTCTTGCCTTTATTTTGTATTGTCAGATACCAGTTCATAGTATCCGGCGTGACCTTCTTAACAGCAGTTCCGTGAACAGTTATTTGGGGAATGGTTATCTCTGCTGCATAAAGAGACAGAGAGCCGAATAGAAAAAATAGTAGAGAAGCGATTTTAGTTTTCATTGCCTATCCTTGGTTAAGTTGTGAGTTTATCAATAAATGGGTTTTAACATCGTTTTTGAAAGACTGTTCTTAAAAGAATAAGTTCACCTTTGCTGTGTTTGGTTGTTGAATATGAGGCTATATTTACTTACAATATTCAAAATTTTTCTGGTCTTTGGTCTTTTCAACAATCTTTTTGGTAGCATCTATAACCTCTTTTATGGCTGGATATTCTGAGCCAATACCAAGTCCCCATAGGCCTTCTTTATTATGACAAAGAGTAATAACTACAGGGGTTGTGTTAATGCCGGTTCCATCTCCTACTTCGGTACTTGTTGTAAAAGTGATGTTTTTGTATTTTGGCCCACGAAATGTCTCCAGAACTTTTGCGTGATAGATCTGTTTTTCCTCATAATCAATTTCATGAGGAGCAATCTCGACGCTTGTGTACTGGATTAAAGCGCAATAGTTTGCGCTTGAGACAAAATCGGGGAGAACTGCCATTATATATTTCAGTCTTCGCTCTTCAGTCATTGGTTCATAGGCGTTACTGTATTGAATGAATAGCAATATTCCGGATAAAAGTATCGTTTTTAATTTCATGTGCTGATTTCTCGGTTGTTGGTTGCGTTTACTTGCAAAACCCAAATTTTTTCTGGTCTTTGGTCTTTTCAATAATTTTTTTGGTGGCCTCTATAATCTTTTTTTGGGCTGGAAATCTTGATTCATAATCAAGCCCCCACAACCCTTCTTTGTTATGGCAAAGGGTTATAACTATGGGTCTGGAACTAATGTGTGAACTTTCTCCTTTTTTCACAATTGCTGTATAAGTGATGTTTTCGTATTTTGGTCCACGAAATGTTTCCCGTACTTTTGCGTGGTATGTGTGTTTTTCCTTAGAAGAATCATCAGGAATAATTGCCGCATCTACACTTGTGTACTGGATTAAAGCGCAATAGTTTGTGTTTGAAACATAATTTTCCAGAGTAATCATCATCTCTTTTTGCCTTTGCTGCTCTTCTTTTCTAATGGTAGCGAGGCTTTTGGCATTACTGTATTGAATGAATATTAATATTATCGCTAAAAAAATAGTTTTAAATTTCATCTGTTAATCTCTCTTTGGTTATTGGTTGTGTTTACTTGCAAAACCCAAACTTGTTAGGGATTCAGTTTTTGTAACAACTTTTTTGCTTGTTTCTGTAGTAGATGATATTTTGCGAAAATTAATTTGTAATCGATCGGATTATCAAATTAATTCGTGTTTCAAATAATACTTGTTCGTTAATAATTAATCAATTGGAAAGTTCTCACGGAGCGGTTATCTGTCCTGCTGCAAGTAGTTTGCTTATAAGGATTTTTTTGGATAGCCAGTCGACAATGTCGTCATATTCATTGCCGTTTTGTTCGCTATGTTCGTGGTGAATAAATCTGGTGTTGGAGGCAACGCGGTAGACGCGACTGCCGTTGATATTGGTTCCGATGTTTTCAGCTTCGAGTGCGGATGGCAGGCCGCTGCCGCCCATGTAGTAATCTTTCCAGTTTTCTCCCAACGAGTAGATTACTGCCGGAGCTTCTGTTGTAAATGTGGTGGAGACAGAGAGAGTGCTTTGGTTAACTTCAAGGTCGTTGCAGTTGGTGTTGCCATTGAAACGACAGGGGTTTGCCGGCCAGCCGGCAGCTTCTACAAAACTTAAGGTTAATGCGCGTATTCCCAGCTGTTGACTGTTGTTATCCAGCAGAGTGGCATCATTGATAATATTTTGTAGTTCTCCTGCGGTGGTGAAGTCATTCCGGTTGTTATTGTTTATATCTCTTACGGTAATGCTGTATCCAAGGGGGTTGCCCCAGGGGTCAAGGTAGAGATTATCATTATTGATAGTTCCTTTTATTCCAAGGGTTTCGTAAGGAATGAATCCGTGAGCGGTAGTGCAGTTACCACCTCCTGTGGGATGTTCTCTGCCCTGACTGCTGATGGTTGCAGGGCAGGGGAGTCTGCCGTTGGCTATGGCGAAGCCTATCAATGCCTCTTTTACCTCGGCTATTTTGGCTTTGGTTTCGGCGATCTTTACGCTTTTAACCTGTTGCGCCATCGGCATAAGAATAGAGCTTGCAATTATGCCGATAATTGCAAGAACTATGGCTATTTCTATGAGCGTGAAACCTTTTGTTTTCCTATTCATTTTTGCGTCTCTCTACTCTATGGTCAGTCCGAAGTCTGAGATTGTTATTTCTGTATATGGTGGCGTTGTGGTACAGCCTCCAACGGCAGCAGTTATGCCAAAGCGGATGCCGTTTTCAATGCTGGAGCTGGGGTCTCCCCGCATTTGTGCGGGCAAAATAAAACATTCACTTACAACCGGGGAGTTGGTTGCTTCGTTGTAGTTTTGATCAAGTTTGCCAAGGTTTTCGCAGTCGCTGCCGTTACAGTCAACCCACGTCTTAAGAAGCAGGTAGTTACCACCTGAATTTTCCTGCCCTGCTGTACAGGTGTTGTCCTGAAATCCTGTGATAATTTCTATTCTTGCATAGTGGTTGGTGGCATCTTCAAGCCAGGTTATATCCTGTTGTGAGCCATTGCCTTTGCCGTAGCATGCGCTGCCGGGACATCCTGAATTTATGGTGGTGTTGTGGGTGTTATCGGATTGGTGGACTATGGCGATGTGGTTGTATGTGGCCGGATCGTTTTTTGTGGGGCTGTTGTTTATGTCATATTCAACGGCAAAACTTTGGCTGCCGATGTCTGTCATGCCTGCAAACCCCAGGTTGGCACCACTTAATCCGCAGCTTATGCTTGGCCCCGGTTTTATGGTAAAGGTGAAACCGGAACAGCGAGCGCCACTATTACTGCTTTGATCTTCACTTAGGTGAAATGCAAAAAATGTTCGCAGTGTACGGTTTTCCAGTTCAAATACGTTTCCATACCAGCGACAGGCATATTGGTAGTCTGTACCGCCATTAGTGCTATTGTTTGCCGGATCTGTGGTGATGTTTAGTGCTGTTGTTGTGCCGCTGCCGTTTACGGCGACAAGGGCATTTCCGGTGGCAACTGAGAAATCACCGATGTTATTTTCAAAGGTGATTTGTGCGGTTGAACTATCAAGTTGCGGTGTGGTTTGCTGTTGTGTCTGTGAGCGGTTGCCTTTGGTGATGGCGTTTAGCAGTTCGTTTCTGGTGATGTAGATTATTCTGTCATTATGAGGAGATGGATTGCCGGTGTTGTAAGGAGGGATTGTGTTTTCTGTTGTATTATTAGCAGTAATGAAATTATCTGAAGTGTCAACTACGCCGTTAAGTTGGGCGTTGTTTATGGTGATGGTCGGAGATGTTGATGTCGTGGTTCTGTCCAGATATAGTGCCGGATTATAGCTTAGTTCGCAGGCAGAGCTATCAGGTATTGCCGGTCTGGTGGTTTGGTATTCCAGTGCTTTATTTGGTGCGATTATCGCAGCAACTGCAGGGTTGGAGGGATTGGTTAGTCTGGTTTGTCCTTCTGCTGCGATAACATTTATCAGTCCGTTTGCCATGGAATCGGGATCGGCAGTTTTAGCAATGCCGCTTACAACATACCAGAGGCACTGGCCGGATTGATCTTTAAGTGGCGCAATCCCCAGTGTTTTCCATGGCAGATGACCAATGGCATTAACGTGACTATTAAGGCAGTTGCTATCGGATTCACCCTGAATATTTGCAGTATTTGAATCAGGGCAGGGAAGGATGCCGTAATCGCCAATATTAACAAGAGTATAGTTTGCTGTAATGTAGTCGAGAACAGCCCGTTTTGCTGTTGCCAGACGGTTGCTGGTTTTTATATCCACCTGTGTATTCAGGCGATTGTTACTGAAAAAGATCATGGTTACTGCAGCAATTCCGACAAGCATAGAGAGTAGAAACAGTAGCATTGCAGCACCATGCTGTTGCAGATTATGGGGGACTGTTTTCTGCATCTGTTTCATTTTCTGCCTACACTACACTCTATTTATTTAGCCTAATATGTTTACTGTTTCTCTTCTGCATTCCCATTTGAAACTTGGAAACGAGGTTGAATTTTCAGCAGTTATATCTGTTCTTTTTTCTGGATACCGGCCTTCCAGGCTGTGTCGCAATGGCAAAACATAAAGCATCGTACAAAGTAATCCGTCATTCCTGCCTTCGCAGGAATGACGACTTTTGTATATTTCTCAAATTTATAACAAATTCTGACTTTTCTCATAAAATAACCATATTACGACACAGGCTGTTCGCCAGTATGACGTTTTTTTCCGGTTCCCATGCTGTGCGTGGGAATTTATTGCTTCTGTTAAGTGTTGTAGGTTGGCGCAGAGTTTGGAAGCCCAACAAACTCTTTTGAAGAGTCTCTGTTTTTTGGTGTTGGGCTTCATTCTTCAGCCGCAACCTACGTTTCTATCTACCTTCTTATGCGGTGACTACCTTTACTTTATTTTCTGGATACCGGCCTTCGCCGGTATGACATTTTTTCTGATTCCCATACCCGTGCGTAGGAACGAGGTTGAAGAATTACCGGTAAATCAAGGCTCAACCTTCTCCTCATTAAGAATTTTATCTATCTTGCTATTTTGTTGTTTCACCTTCTTAAGAGATTCCATTACAGGGGAATTATTTTCAACCGATTCGTTGGCAGTTTTGCTATTTTTTGTGTCTTTGTTCTGTTTTTCCTGATTTTTATCTGTATTGGGGATTTTCTGCTGCTGATAAGATTCTCTGATGGTATCGTTCGCTGCTGAGTATATCTGAGCAGGTTTAAGTTTTATTGTTCTGCCATCGTTTAGTTTCACAGTTATTTTACCGTTTTTTGTAGCTGGTTTGTCTGTTATGTTCTGCATTTTATTATTTGTATCCAGCCATATTGCATGGGTTTTATTGTTTCGGGTAATAACGCCGCGATAGGTGATATCTACGTTTTTGGGAATAAGTTTCTCTTCGGCATTATTGTTTGCAGGCTGTTCTTTGGAATACGGTTTTTTTATCTGCTGTTTAGGGGGGGCGGTTCTAGCGATATCAATCTTGTGGCGTTGCTGTGGTGTTAAAAACAGTCTTTGCAGATCGGCTGCGAAACCTGATCCGGTAAGTGTCAGAGTTATAATTATTGCCAATTGTCTTGTTAGGCCGGTTGCTGTCGTCATGGTGTAACTCCAACTATTGGAGGTTGTAGTGATACCTGAATCCAGCTTAGTTTGCAGTTGCTGCGAATATTTGCTTTGGTTATATCAATCTCCTCTTCTTTAAAGCGTCTTGTCTGGTTCATGGTGCATTCATCCAAAATAAAGTAGCCGCCTGATTTCTGTTTTAGTACCTCAAGCAGGTGGAAAAGGTCACCTTCATGCAGCATCTCCAGCTGCAGTTCCATTGCAGTGCGTGTTACAGAGACCTCAATAATTGCCGGATCAATCATCTCCGGTGGAATCAGTTTTTGAGGAGATATATTGTAGTTGATCTGCGGGAGCTTTAGAGAACTATTGGCGTGCTGCAGTGCCTCTATCCAGCTCAGACGGTTTTCATTGCCGACCATTCCTTTTGACTTAAGCTGATTGAATTTTTTCGCATATTCGACAAAGAGGTTGTTTTTTTGGATTAGCTCTTCATATGCGGATCTCTTTGATTGCAGATTATTGCGTGCCTTACCGAATTCGGTTTTCCCCAAATACATAAAGTAGTAGCTGCCGGCAATTGCTGTGGCACAGATAAGAACAACCACGCAGAAAACTGTAATAGATAGTTTTAGCATCGGAATATCAAGGCGTGATTTCATCTGTGCCTCCTATATTGCCGTTTGTATTGTTGGTAGGATTTTTGTTTTTATAGTTGATGACTATTGAAAAACTGTTTTTTTTGTTTTGATAGCTGTCGTCAGCGGTTCCGGTTTTACCTTCTACTTGAGCTTTGGAGGTGAGGTCTATCGGAGGCTTTTCCAGATCGACTTTGGCAACTATATCATTTGCAGTTATCGACTTTATAAACGTGCTGACCAGAGTCAGCGATTTGCGGAAGTTATCGTCCATACCGATTATTTCTGCTTCCACCGTGAGGGTTGCCGGTAGCCGGGGCTGTTCCATAGCCATTGGATCTGGAGCAGCCAACGGGTCAAAGTCAACTGTATGTTTATTGTTATAGTTTAAGTGTAGTTGCTTAAGCGATATCGCCGGATATCTTTTTAGCGTATTTGCCAGAACGGTTATTATCTCCAGAGGTGTGTAGTTGCCGGTATTTGTAACAATGTTTATTGCATCTACCGACTGTTTCATCATATTGGCGTTAGACATGGCTGAGTCGAGTTCGGCGCTTTCATTTTGGTAAAGGTTGTTGAAATTATCGGCAGCGCTATCCGCTTTTTGAGTAGCGCGCTGATAATTAATGGCAAACAAGAACAGTGTTATGCAGATAGTTGCTGCGGCAACAGTCGAAATTACTGTTGCTGTGTTAATTACTGTCTTTGCCATTGTTGTACGATACTGTTTAAGATCGGCATGTTGACCGTAGTGGTTTGTCGCTTTTGCTTCGGCAAGATAGGCAAAGATTGTATCGGCACAGGGGGAGTCAACCTTGGAGGTAATGCCTATTTTATCCCTGATATCTGAGGTTTTCAGGTTAAAGTAGCCTTCATCTTCGTTCAGATTTTCTGCTATCGCTTCCTGATATTCGCTGTCGGTTATAAGGACGATATCTCTCTCTTCATCAGCTCCGAGAAGTCTTTTAAACTGCAGGTATTTGAGTGTTTGATCCACCTCTTTAAATACCAGCTCAGGATATTCCGAGATATCTTTTATTCTTGCAGGAACCAGTCTGCTAAATAGTAGCTTCTGTTCGGAGTAGAACGAGAGACGCAATGTCCATGGCACCTGTTGAGATACCAGCAGGGTAGGTTTGTTGCCGTTGCCGATAATAGAGATCAGCTTTTCACCAACTGTGGATACCGACTGGATGCCGATCAGGTTTACCTTGTTTTCGCGGATCTTTTCAACCCACGGATTTATAAGTTCGGTATTGGTGAGTGCGCCGAGAAGGTAGATTTCATCTTTGCGTCCGGTTTTTTGTCTGCCTTGCGGCAGGGCGCAGCGGTATTTAATGTTTTGAAAATATTTATCCAGTGCTTTGTCGATCAGGATGCGTTTGTCGTGGCTGCTGTGTACTTTGGGAATGGTTTCGGACTGAAAATCCTCTTCTATGATATCTACCAGCATTTGAGTTTTCAGCTTTTCATAACCTCTGATAAAACTAGTGAATTTTTCAAATCCCTCTTTGTTTGGTTCAAATGTGGAGGCAGCGATGATCTCGCCTTTTTTCCAGCGCATAACCTTGAGCCTGTAGCCGTAAAAGTAGAATAATTGCCTCATTACATCGTTCCCAGTTTGCTGACGATATCGAATATCGGTGGGATTACTGCCAGAACAATCCAGATAAGCAGAGCTGCTACAACCAGAGTTAATAGCGGAATTACCATAGGTTCAATTTTGTCGATTCCGGCTTTGGCCTCCTTGGTGTAAAAATGGCTGATATTGTAGAGTGATTCATCAAGGCCGCCACCTGTTTCACCAACACTCATCATTCTGATTACAAAAGGAGGGAAGATGCCGACATTGGCGAAGCTGCTGCTTATGCCTTCGCCTTCGGATATCTGGGTTCTTGCCAGTTCTATTGCCTCTTCGATAACCATATTTCTGACAACTGATTTACACATCTCCAGTGTTTCCAGAACGGTAATGCCGGAGGCGTACATAAGGGCAAAGTACTTTGTGAATCTGGAAATTTTCAATTTTAATACGATTGCGCCAAAGAGTGGCATGGTTATAAAGATTTTATCGAAGAAGCGTCTGACTTTCGGTATTTTCTTGTGAGAGATTATAGTCAGTGCTATAACCGTTACTATTGTAATAATCAGGATATACCAGTAATTAATAAGGAAATCAGAGGTGTCTATCAACGCCTGAGTTAGTGGTGGTATCTCCATGCCTATGCTTTTGATAAAGGTAACCAGATCCGGTACTACCATGGTCATTAAAAATGTTATTACTCCGTTGATTACCGTTAATGCGATTATGGGGTAGGTCATTATCTTTTTTGCCTGTGTGGTCAGGTCATCCTGCCACTCCAGCATTTCGGCCAGTTCCGCCAGTACCTGATGCAGCTTGCCGCTCTGTTCGCCAACTCTGACTGTGGAGACATAAACCTCTCCAAAAATAGAAGGATGCACTGCCAGTGCCTGCGAAAAGTTTTTGCCACTCTGAATATCTTCTGCCAGAGCAGCGGTAACAACCTTAAGCTGGCTGTTGGCCGGGTAGCTGTCGCGCAGGTCGGAGATGGCATCGAGTATCGGTACGCCTGCCTTTATCAGCTGTTCCATATGAAAGGTGAAGTCTATAATATCCTTGCGTGATACCTTTTTACGCAGCAGGCTGCTATCGTGTTTTTCAACATTTAACGCGATAACATCCAAGTCCATTTTGCCGAGGCGTTGCTCGGCATCCTGAACGGTGCCTGAATCTATCCGTCCTCTCTGAATTTTGCCTTTTTTATCTATGGCTTTGTATTTGTAGGCAGTCATCCGTTAAATATCCAGTTTGTGTGTAAGGTCGATAACCCTTGAGACTTCGTCTATTGAGGTAATGCCCTCAATGATGCGCCGAATGCCATCTTCAGCTATCGGTATAAAACCTTTTCTCAGAGCCAGTTCAGTCAGCTCTTTATTTGTAGCTCCTTTTACAATCATGTCATCAATATCGGCATCGAATTTGAGGGTCTCAAGAAGCGAGATTCGCCCTTTATAGCCAGAGTAGTCGCACTCGCTGCAGGCGCCTGCCTTGTATATATGGGTGTGATCGGTAATGCCGAGGATTTTTTTCTCTATTGAGTCCGGCTCATATGCCTCTTTGCAATTAGAGCATAGTTTTCTGACCAAACGTTGTGCAACTATGCCGATAATGTTGCCGATAAGAATTGACGGTTTAACATTCAGATCCATTAGTCGCGGAATTGCACCGACGGCTGAGTTTGTATGTAGGGTAGAGTAAACCTGGTGACCTGTCATTGCTGCTCTTAATGCCATTTCGGCAGTGTCCGGGTCTCTGATCTCACCAACCAGAATTACATCAGGGTCTTGTCTCATCATCGAGCGGATACCACTGGCGAAATCGAGTTTTGCAGCCTCATTTACAGAAGTCTGGCGAATCATCTGTAGTGGATATTCAACCGGATCTTCCAGAGTCATAATATTGATAGACTCAGATGCCAGATAGTTGATTACGGAATAGAGAGTAGTGGTTTTACCACTACCGGTAGGGCCTGTAACCAGAATGATTCCTTCCGGTCTGCTCATCATCAGTTTCAGGGTGGAAAGGGCGTCATCGTGCAGTCCCAGCTTATCCAGCGGTACGATTCCTTTTTTACGATCAAGGATACGCAAGACGATATCTTCACCATAAATTGTGGGTTGAGAGGCAACACGAAAGTCAATTACCCTTCCTGAGATAGAGAGCGAAATACGCCCATCCTGAGGCGCTCTGTTTTCAGCAATGTTCATGCCCGACAAAACTTTTAATCTGACGGTGACTCCTGCTGCATAGCTATTGTGCAGTGAGCGAATTTGTTTGAGAACACCATCTATTCTGTAACGTACCCGGTAAAAACCCTCTTCCGGTTCAAAGTGAATATCCGATGCGCCACGCTTTACTGCGTCAGCCAGAATTGCATCCACAAGCCTGACTAGTGGGTGGCTGTATTCTGTGGTTTCGCCGATATCAGCATTAATATCTGCTTTGCCTGTTTCGATTTCATTAATGATTTTGTCGACTGAAAGGGTATAGCCGTAGTAAAGGTCTATGGCATCCTCAATCTCCGATTCTCCGGCAAGCATAACATTAAGTTCGAACTGACCTTTTAGCTGAATCTTAATGCGGTCGAGTGCCTGTACATTATAGGTATCGGACATGGCGATGGTTAGGGTAGCTGTCTCTTTATCAAGATCTATCGGCAGAATTTTATATCTGCGGGCGATCTCTTTAGGGATTAGCTCCTGAACCTCATCATCAGGGATGATTTTGGATATATCAATGCTCTCTTGTCCGGTTGCTTTACTGATTGTTTCACGAACTACGGCATCTGAGGCAAAACCCAGTTTTACAATGAGTTGTCCCAAAGGCATATCGGAATTTTTCTGTTCTTTCAGGGCAATAGAGAGCTGATCCTGAGTGATAACGCCAGCGTGTATTAACGCATCCCCCAGTCTTAATGGTTTTTTTGTGGCTCCGTTTTCACTCACCTTTAACATCCTGTTTGCTGGTTCTGCTCTCTTTGATAAGTTGTTGCAGATATGTCTCTATTTCATGACGATTGAAACTGCTGTTGCCTCTGCTGGCTGCATTCAGGGCAAGTTGATAGTAGCCGATGGCGTTATCCAGTTCGCCGTAACGGTCGTGACAGATGGCTATATTCAGCAGGGTATCGGGATTTTCAGGGGAAATTTCATTGGCTGTGTTAAACATCTGCATTGCTTCAACCAAACGGCCTTCCTGCAGGTAGATAATTCCAAGATTAAAGTAGATCTGTGGATTATCAGGACTTTGTTGCAGCATTATTTTCAGAGTTGATTCCGTCATAATGCTGTCTGCGCTAACGGTTATATTAGCAAGGGCGGCCTTGGCTGTCTGGTTGTTGGGATCAAGTTCCATAACCTTTTTGTAAAGGTATTCGCTTTTGCTGTTATTGTTGTTAATGGTCTCTATTGCAGCCAATCCCAGCATGGCATCTATATTATTGCTGTCTCTTAACAGTGCTCTGGTGTAAAGCTGATATGCCAGATCGGTATTGCCGTTTGTGAATTCACGATAACCATTTTCAATAAGGCGGTTAATTTGCTCTGTTGGTCTGGTTCGGCTGATTTTTATTGCGGGTTTTTCAACTGTGATTTTTTTGTTGTCAGGTTTTGCGTTAATGTCTGTATTAATATTTAACGGATTTGATTTTATTACCGAATCAAGGGTTGGAACTTCTTCAGTTGAAAC
>QZLD01000080.1 GCA_004796385.1 Gammaproteobacteria bacterium
CTGAAATAATATTCTTTAATGCGGTTGCTGACCTAACTCTACGCGCAAAATATCCACCATAATAGATTGTGTCATGAGAAAAACCACTACTCATCGAGCCCGTAATATTACCAAGACATTGTGAAAATCCGTCATCGGTTCTGGATGTACGAATATGGTTTTCAAAATGTGTTCCTATACGATACTTTTCCCATGCTCTGTAAAAAAGAGATAACAAGCGATGGTTAAAAATATCGAGAAAGTTGGCCAGAGTATAATCTTTTTTGCGTTCCTGCTGCAGAATCAGCTCTGAATAGTGTTGCGGAAGCACTCCCTTACTGCCGGTAAGCCCGAAAAAAGAGACCAGCATTTCTACTGTGAACTGTCTGCTGTCTCCGTCTTTTTCAATAATCTTATATATGCTGTTTGCAGGAAAAGAGAGACTTTGGTTAACCTTAAATTTTATCTTTTCGTGAGCAGGATGAGCATCATGACCAATCTTATTTTTCAAAGATGCGCTCTCTTGCAACAGCTGCCTTTCAATAACCCGAACAGCATGAAAAAAATCATAGCGGTTGGCATTTTCCAACAGAAGTCTTTTTTGTTCTGCAATGTTAAGGCTGCTTTCTGCCGTCAAACCCGCCATCAAACAAGCTCCTGCGTTCCCGATCTTGGAGGCCACTTACAGAAAGGCTTTTCTTTTCCTTTAAGCCTTGCTGAAAACTGAGTAAATGAGTTGATTGCACAAAACTGGCAAAAAAACCTATCCAGAATTGATGCAAAAAGAAAAAGTCCACTACCAACAAACTGAGACTCATCAAGCTCCACACAAACAGATGTTCCCTGAGCAATACCAATTCGTCCACCAGCGTTTACTCTGGTAGATATCGATTTTGTCTCTATAGCTGTAACCCCCTTTATCAGCGATTTAGTTTCGGCTGAATCAGCAAAATCATAGAGTCGCAAAGTGTCCTTTAGAACCTGCAAACCATCTTCTCCACTAAAATGGTTAAGAGTAAGATGAGCGATGAGCTGCCAACGTGTATTCTCTTTCAACTCAGGTCTTCTTGCTTTGGTAGGCGCAACCAGACATTGCAATTTTGTAATCTCCGGAGTTCCTTCCAAAAGCTGTAGCGCAGGCTGGCCGGCCCCATATGGCAGATGATTCGGTCTATTTCTGTTGGTGCAGGTGGTTTCTATATTCAAAGTCCATCTCTTACCCGGAGTTACCATATTAAAGTTCACATCCAGTAATGACAGATACATCTCTGTACCATTATCAATTCTGCCACCGCTCCATTCTGCCGATTCTCTGCGACAATGCCAGAATAACCCCTCCCCCTCTTCGACATCACTATCGATCTGCCCGGCGGCATAAAACGGCTTAAATTCATACTCCTTATCATCAGGAGAAATTGCTGTAACTTTTCTTACTGCATGTACTTCATGCGCGTCAGGCCTTCTGATATTAGGAATAATGCGATACTCCTGCACCATATCGTTAAGAAGTATCGGCTCTGCTCTCTGCTCAAATAGATTAACTACCGGAACAGCATTTAACGCTAAATTATCTGCCGATATATTCTGCTCCAGTTCAGCTATAGTTTTTGACAGATAGATATAGATTTCCATCTCACTACCAATATTATCAAAACTATCTGCAATGCCATTAATATCAAAAAATAGAAATTTCTCCGGAAAAAGGAAGTATTCAGCAAGAAGTCTGTAACCTGAAAAAGAACGATGCGAATAAGGTAAAATTGCCTCATCATCATAAAAACCAACCGGAACCAAAAAGTCTTTTTTCAGGTTTACCGGTTGTGGGTCAGTTTGATTGGCAGCTATGGAAATCCCCAAGCAAGAGTTCAAAAGCAGCTCATATAATTTAAAAGTGTACTGTTCTTGTCCTTTAATAAAAAAACGTAGTGAACCGGGATTCAGGGCCTTAATTTCCTGTTCAGGGTCACTACATTTTATTGTGATTTTCAACACTGAATTTGCACTGTTTTTCACAGGACTGGATGGCGATGTAAACGGCATCCCCATTAATTTCACTTCCCCAATTTCAAATGGCCAAACTTTTGTATCATAGGTGGTTTTAAAATAACAGGCATCGCTATAATCATGCAGGGTTTCAATTTCCGAACCTGACTCCAGTAAATATGGTTCACTTGCATCTTTTTTTGCCGTTGCCTGAACAATTGTCATTGAAGGCATAGGTGCCTGATAATCGGGATAGAGCACCCCAAGTAGCGCATCTGTTAACTCCGGAAAACTGTCATCAATTTTATGCCTGATTCTGGCTGTAAGAAATGCAAACGATTCTATAAGACGTGAAACATGAGGATCTTCTATAGAATCCTCGCCCATTTTCAAACGCCCGGCTATTTTGGGATGCTTTTTGGCAAATTCAGCCCCTAGCTTACGGATATATCCAAGCTCTTTATTGTAATACTGTAAAAGATCTTCACTCATAACGATTCTCTTTAACTGTTAATGAGCAGTTTATCGGCTCCATAACAGAGTCAAAAATAATTGGCTCCGGCTCCGGATCTACATCCAGCAAAGCATCAATACGCAGACGCAAAGTTCTGTCAAGCGGCTCACTATTATTAAGGAGGTCAACATTAACCCGTTTAAACCGAGGTTCAAACTTCATGATCGTCTCTTGAATCTTCTTACAAAATCGTAACCGG
Organism: Gammaproteobacteria bacterium; assembly: GCA_004796385.1. Classification (GTDB taxonomy): domain Bacteria; phylum Pseudomonadota; class Gammaproteobacteria; order QZLD01; family QZLD01; genus QZLD01. Next base: position 2,676 of record QZLD01000080.1, read on the forward strand.
CTATCCTGTGATGACATACTGGCACTACTAAAATCAGGCAACCCATAATTGACCAAAGAGACATCCAACTCAGTATAATGTTCTGGAACTTTATACCAATAGATATGTGTATTCAGAAGATTCTCAAGATCTCTTCTGACACTGTTTTTCATCTCTCTTAGAATCTGGGTCTGCGACCTGAATGACTCTTTGGTATTATGAGGCTCATCATCTATAAGCCTATCAAGAACAGATGGTACCAGAGGTTGTAATTCGTTAACTCTTGCCATTAACTCTCGCTATTATTTATATTCCGGGATTCTTTACCAATTACTCTTTATTAAACTTAAGTTCCTGAATATCAAGAATTGTCATTAGTTCATCCCCAACAAGAAATGCTCTAAGCCCAATTCCACGCAAAGGATGGCTTGCATTTTGCGTCCATTCGGTTTTTCTTCCCAAGCGGCTCTCAGAATCAGCCTCCTCATTAAAATAAATTGTAGGAATAAAAACTTCGCCATCCGGGCCATCTGCAACATCAAGAATTGCTTTTCTCCATAACAGATCAATTGGTCTTTGAGGAGGGTAAAACTCTATGCTATTAATCTTATCAAGCTCAATCCAGTAATACTTACCATTGTTTGCCAACACCTCAAGAATACCACTATTAAGATCATCAAGATCTCTAAAATCATCACAATCTTTTCCGTTACAGATAACCTTTAAAGGTTCTCGTTTCTCTTCAAGTGAGTTTAGAATCTCTGCAGCATTTTCTAAATCTCCGGCTCTAATCTCTACAGACGCCCTGATTAATTCATTAATAGTCTCCCCTGGATCATTAACAACCTCAGGAGTTCTTCCTGCAATATAAAACTCTTTTCTGGATAGTTCGGCCCTTATTAACTGCCTCCAGAACCCAATAGACACTACTGCATCAGGCTCTTGCGTAGAAACAATATCGAGCTGTTTATCCGCTCTATCAAGTTCACCGGCAAAACACAAAAGCTCTACCAGAAAAGCCCTCTTTGAAGTAGCTGCCGGATTAGCTTTTATTTCAGACTGAATTGCTGTAATTGCGTTCTCAAGATCACCATTTTGATAATATTCAGTTGCTGTTGTCATTTTATTTCCTTTATTAATTTTTTAAATTCCAGATAGTTATTTTCTTGCCCCTGCTGCCGATACCTCTGTAACCATCTTGACTGATGATACAAGCTGATCAAGCTGAAAATGAGGCTGCAGATGTGTAATACACTGAAAACTACCCGGCTTACCAATAATCTCTCGAATTTCCACACTTGAAGATCTTAATGGATGCTTAGCTTTAATCGCTATTGATGAATCCTCATTTGCCGTGGAATATTTAAGAAGCCAACGCTCGAGATATTTTTCTACCTCTTCGGCAGTTGCAAATGAACCGATTTTTTCTCTTGCCATTACTTTTATATAATGGGCAAAACGGGAAACACAGAGAATATACTGCAACATGGCAGATAAACGAGCATTTGTTGTAGCAACAAGCTTGTCATATGTCTTTGGTTTTTGTAGCGAGTTATTGCTGTAAAAAACCAAATTCTCAGTCTCTTTACATACAGATAAAGGAATAATCCCTTCATCAGCAAGTTCTTTTTCCAACCTGTCTCCAATAAGAGTATCTGTTGAAGGTTTTGTAACTATAGACGAAGACTCCGTATTAAACGAATCATTAAGCAAATCTGTAACAATTCCTCCGGAAATAGAACCTCTTTGATAACCTCTAATATTGGCAAACCAACCGGATTCACAATATGCTCTCACAATAACAGAACCAAAAGCATACACAGAATTACCCCAAAGGTAGTTCTTTTTAAAATCACTAGTATCTTCTTTAAATATGAAGTTATCTATTCTGGTACCATCATCTGAATACGGGGGTCTAACAAGAACCTTTGGAGCAGTAAGTCCAAGATAACGTGAATCCTCAGAATCCCTTAAAGAACGCCAAGTTATATATTCAGGCTGATTAAACGTATCTGCAATATTATACCCAAGCTCTAACTCACTAAAATCATCAAGACCAAGAAGAGATGGGTGTGCTCCTCCGATAAACGGTGAAAATGCAGCGGCAGTTACCTGACTTAACTGCCGTAATGTAATTGCATCATTATAATAACTACCGGACTGGCGTTTATGGCTTATCTCATAGTCGCCAAGTAAAACGCCATAAGGTTCTCCTCCTGGAGTATCAAATTCTTCACTATATACTTTCTGAAATATATCACTCTGATCAAATTCAATTGCCTTATCAAGATCCTTGGCCAGATTCTTCCAGCTAAGATCAAGCACCCTTACTTTTACACTCCCCTCTTCATCATACAGATCAACCTGCTCTACAAGATAGAAAAGACCTCTCCAGCTTGCCTCCAGTTTCTGAAAACGAGGGTTATGAATAATTATGTTTATCTGTTTGTTTATGGAGTAGTCAAAAGATGCGACCAAAGTCTGAATATGTCTTGCTATCTTTTTTTTATCTATTTTACCATCGCGGTTACGACAACGAAAAAACTCAATAATCATATTGAGCATCTTCCATTCATTATTCTCTTTTATAAAATGATCAAGAAGATGAACAGGAAGTCTGGTTCCGGTATTTTCCTGAGGATTTTCCAGCACTGTATCCAGAAGGGATTTTTCCTCTTCCTGAAATAGATGACTATTCTGTTTAAACCTGGATACCGGCTGCATACTAAAAAAACCTCAAAATTCCCCTCTTACGCCTGCAATCTCAATATGTATGCAAGCGAAACCCGGCACTAAAAATGTGCCGGGTCATTTAACAATAGCTAATTACCCCATTTCAGGTATTTTAGCTACCATTTTCAGTGTTGCATTAAGCTCTTCCATTTGTAGCCAAGGTCTTAAATGCGCTACGGCATTATAGGCACCAGCCTTGCCCGGAATCTCTTCAACAACTACATTAGCTTCCGCCAATGGATATCTGGCTCTCTTGTCCTGAGAAGCATTCTTATCCCCATTCACATAGTTCTGAATCCATCTATTCAACCAGTTTTCCAAGTCCGATGCCTCTACAAAGCTACCAACCTTATCTCGCGCCATAACCTTCAGATAATGGGCAATTCTTGAGGTCGCCATTACATATGGAAGACGAGCTGAGATTTCAGCATTTTCCGTCGCTGTAGGTCTATCATATTTCTTAGGTTTCTGAGTAGTTTGTGAACCAAAGAATACAGCATAATCAGTATTTTTATAGTGACAAAGAGGTAAGAAACCTAGTTTACTAAGCTCCGCTTCTCTTCTGTCGGTAATACCGATTTCAGTTGGACACTTCATATCCGGGTCACCGTCATCACTCTCAAAAATATGTGAAGGAAGGTTTTCAACTTTACCACCACCTTCTGCACCTCTGATAGCTGTACACCAGCCATATTCAGCAAAAGCAGATGTTAGTCTTTGCCCCATTACATATGCGGCGTTCATCCAACAGTAATCACTATGATCAACTTCAGATGCAACTCCTGTGCTTGGATCTACATCTACTTCTTCATATCCAAACTCTTCAACAGCATTGGTTGCTTCACCGTATGGTAACCTTGCCAGTACTCTTGGCATTGCCAGTGTTACAAAACGTGAATCGTCTGATTCTCTAAATGAACGCCATTTAGAATATTCCTGGGACTCAAAAATTTTCTCAAGATCACGAGGTCTTGAAAGTTCACTCCAACTCTCAAAACCCATTAACGAAGGGGAACTGGCACTAATAAACGGAGCAAATGATGCTGCCGCCACATTAGACATATTTCCAAGAAGTTCAATATCTTCAGGATGATTGGTAAATTCATAATCACCGATAAGGGCTCCGTAAGGCTCGCCACCTGGTGTTCCAAACTCATTTTCGTAAATCTTTTTGAAGATCTGACTCTGATCAAATTCAACAGCTTTACTCAGGTCTTTCGCTAAAGCCTTTTTTGAGACATTCATAACCCTTAACTTAAGACCGGAACTGGTTTCACTGTTCATAACAAGATGATGAAGCCCTCTCCATGAACCTTCCAATTTCTGAAATTTTTCATGGTGCATTATCGCTCTAAGTTGTTTTGAAATAGCAGTATCAATTGATGATATGGCTTCATTAAAAGTAACTGTAAGGTTTTTATTCCAGGTTACAGTCCCTTTAAGAGCTTCTTCAGTAAGAGTTTTTAAAAGTTCTTCAGCCCTTGATGGCTCTGTCTGTTTTGTTGCAGAAATAGCCTGATCCAGAAGACTAGCCGACATCTCTTCAGAAACAACATTGCTCTGTTCCTGTGATTGTGATTCAGTAGAAGGTGCCATTACTCATCTCCTCCTTCTTTTTGCTTTAGTTCATTTGCAATTTCATCAAGACTTTCGTTATTGGAAAGAACCTTTTCAATAAGCCCTTCAAGCTCTTCTGAACGATCAATCTTGGTCATAAGATCACGCAGCTGATTTCTGGTTTCCATTAACTTTCTTAAAGGCTCAACCTGATTTACAACTGCCGCAGGCTCAAAGTCATCCATAGAGTTGAACTTAAGATCGACAGCCATTTCACTGCCATCGTTAGCCAAAGTATTTTCAACTTTGAATTTGAGTCCGGGCGTCATTCTACCCATAACATCATTAAAGTTATCTCTGTCAATCTGGGTGAATTTACGATCTTTTAATGACTTAAGCGGCTCTGTAGGATCTCCTGAAAAGTCCCCCATTACACCAACAACAAAGGGCAACTCCTTTTCAACTACCGCACCCTCAGTCTCAACCTCATAAGCCAGATGAACCCTGGGCTTTCTGACTCTATTTAATTTATCATGAATACTTGGCATCAAAATACTCCTTACGTATTGATATCGTTATTAATAATTACACACTTATTCCGGTTGTTCCTCACTGGTTCTGATACCGGTAAGTCTGAAAAAGTTATCCCTGGTGTCATGATCTGAAACCAGTTCTTCCATAAGTTGCGGCAAAGACATGTTGCTCCACCTGATTGCCTGCTCCAACGCATATGAAATTGGAGAGTGCGGTTCCGTCTTGCGGAAAAAGTCGGCTATTTCTTTTAATGAAGCCAGTGCTTCTTTTCTACCGTCTACTTTTTTATTAAGTACTCTGACACTACCTGCTGAACTTGCACCATTGTTACTATCACCTTCGCTTTCAGCACTATCGACATCCTCAGCAATTTCTTCTTCCACAGGATCTTCAAGTGAATCGCCGGCAAGATCAACAAGCGCATCCCGACATTCAATCAAGGCATCTCTAATATTTGAGGTAGGCTGTGGATTAGAAGCGCAAACACGATCTATAGAATCCGAAAGTTTTTTGTATTCATCTATACACTCATCCAGATCTACTTTCAATTTTCTAAGATCAGCATCGCTTGTCTGTGCTGCTGAAGCTCTTAATCTATCCAGAGTTAATCCATCTTCAGAAAGTTCATCCCGCTTTTCCGGATCGGTAATTTTCTCGTTTTCATAGGCTTTAAAATACTGCCACGTTGCAAAAGGACCAAAATCACGCCCATAAGTAATCGGCACACATTTAATCGGCATAATAAGTGCGCCTTCAGTGCCATATCCGTTCAAACCGACAATCGGAGCAATCTTTGTCTCTACTCCGTCTTCATCTTCCGGAGGATAAATATTTCCCCAATACCTATCAATAAGCTCTCTGGTCAATTCAAATGCTTCTTTCAAACCTCTGAATCCGGTACTTCTGACTGCGGCTTCAATTAACCATGCGGCCACCTCAAGATCTTTTGTTCTTGTTGCAAGAACTTCCGGGGCCTTCTTTAATATCGGCTTCCATTCATCATCATCCCGCTCTAAAATTCCATTTTCAAGCTCTTTTCTTTCATTATTGCGCGCCTGGGCACGAACATCTTTCAATTCATAATAAATCGATAACGGACTAGCATCTTCTCTGAGATTTTCTCCGGTAGGAGCTTCTTCCGAAATCGGTTCTATTAAAGATGGTACATCAAGCAAAGTATATTCTGTCATAATTTTATATTAATTCCGCCATTCCTGTGCTTCGGTTTCAAACAATATCCCATCCATTCCTGTTGATCACCAAACTTACCAACTTATCGTTTTTTAAGCGAATATAGCAGGAAAATCATGGTAATAAGTTCCCGTACGGAAGGTCACTTTACCTATGTTGTAAAAATATCGCAACAGTTTTTTCTAATTTGACGTTTCTGAAAAGCTGTAAGAATGGTATTTTTGTCAGCTGAATAAATTTTCGCAAAATTTAAAGGAAACCGAATTGAAGAAAACCGAAACCGAACTACTGGCCCCGGCTGGTAATTTAAAGTCTTTACGTTATGCTCTCGCCTATGGTGCTGATGCTGTTTATGCCGGACATCCGAGATACAGCCTGCGTGCGCGTAATAATGACTTTGATATGGAAAATTTGCAGAAAGCCATAGAATATACTCATGAACAAGAAAAGAAACTATATATAACAAGCAACATATTTCCTCATAATAACAAGGTAAAAACTTATACTGAACATATGGCAGAAATGGCCGCTATGAGACCTGATGCGTTTATTATGGCTGACCCTGGCCTAATTATGATCGCGAAAGAAAGCTGGCCTGAAATACCTATTCACCTTTCGGTTCAGGCAAACACCATTAACTATGCCGCTGTTAACTTCTGGAAAAGTGTTGGGGTTTCACGAATCATCCTTTCACGAGAACTAACACTAGATGAAATCAAGAAAATACGCGAAGAATGCCCTGATATTGAACTCGAGGTTTTTATTCATGGTGCTCTGTGTATCTCATATTCGGGAAGATGTCTACTCTCCGGATATTTTAATAAGCGTGATGCCAATCAGGGTACATGCTCTAACTCTTGTCGCTGGAAATATCGCATTTATGAAGACAACAGCGACCTGAACAAGATTGATCTGGCCATTGAAGAACAGGAACGGAAAGGTATTTACATGCCTATTTCCGAAGATGAACACGGCACATATATACTTAATTCGAAAGATCTCAGGGCAATAAGATATATTAACGATCTTTATAAAGCAGGTATCAATTCAGTCAAAATAGAGGGGCGTACAAAATCACATTATTATGTTGCTCGCGCAGTAAAAACTTATAGGGAAGCTTTGAATGATGCTGCAACAGGAAATCCTTTTAATGAAAAGCTGTTAGAAGAACTTGACGGTCTGTCCAACAGAGAATATACAGAAGGTTTTTTCAGAAAATGCAATCCTGCAGAAACACAAAATTATGAAACTGGAAATTCCATTTCTAAAAAGCAACGATTTATAGGTGAAATTCTTGACTATAATAATAATGGAACAGAGATAACTGTAGATGTAAAAAACCGTTTTAGCGTAGGAGATAATGTACAGCTCATTGCAACAAACGGAGATATCCACTTTACAATAGAATCAATAACAGATGGTGATAATAATTCTATTGATGCAGCGCCCGGCTCGGGTTATATCGTCAAACTTACGCTACCACAAAACGGTTTAGCATTAACAAATGCGTTATTGGTAAAAAATCTTTTGTAGCAGGGAAAGAAAATTGCTCTTTAATTCAGATAGAGAACATAAAAAAACGGCCAAAAAAATTTTCTCTCTATCTGTGCCTTTTTCTCTTTTCATTATTTTTCTACTTCTTCCTAACTGTGCATATGCCATTAAAAACATAAGTAGTTCAATCAAAGAAATAAGATCTAAGTTTTTCAAAGCAGAAGGAATAGCTTTCTCAACGGAAATAACCGGAGATAAATCTCTTAGTCTTACCATAAAAGCAAAAACCATCACTCTTCCCCTGCAACAAAAAAACATAAAAAACATCGAAATAAGATGCGATAATTTCAACATTACCAATAATTTATTTAGTTGCGGCAGTTGCTCTATGGTTATGCCTGATAACCTTTTTTCTGCTCATGTCACACAATTTAGTTTCAGCTATAACCTAACAAAGAATGAGCTGAAATCGGAGATTTCAAATCTGATTCTCTTTGGTGAAAAACACCAGTTATCTATCTCTTATAACAGTGACATTTGGCATCTATCAGCAAAAGGAAAAGCTGATTTGAAAGAGATACAACCGTCATTAAAAAAAATTGGGGTTAAATTTCCAAAAATAAATATTCAAGGCTCAGCATTATACTCTTTATCATTAACAGGAAATAAATCGGCAATACTTAACAGCTCTGCAAACATAAGCATTCCTCAGTTAACCTATAGCGCAAAAAATGGCTCAGCTATTGAAAAACTCTCTGCCGATTTACGACTTAATTCATATTATAAAGAAAACAAATACCACTTCGATATCGAGAGCAAAATATCAGATGGATCAGTCTTTGTTTTATATAACACGCCCGAAAAAGAAGAGCAAAACTACGTTTTTGATAACAGCAATATGACAACTACGACCTCCTTTATTGGAAACTACAACCCTGAAAGTTCCGTTTTAAATATTACTAACCTTATTCTTAAAGCCGGAGATATAGCAAATGCATCAGGAACACTTAAAATTAACCTTGCAAAAAAACAACTTATACAAAACGTCAATTTGAATATTGAAAATTTGAATATAAAAAATACTTTAAAACGCTTCGATCTATTTATCGGTGACTTTTATCTCGATAAAGAAAAAATAGCGCTGGCAGGAAAAATTGACCTAGGCCTTAAAATGAAAAGGAATAGTAATAATGTAATTGAAATTGATACGAGAACTACTCTTAATGAAATTTATGCTATCTATAAAGATAAAATCTGGCTAAGCAAACTCTCCGGAATAATAAACTGGAACAATCTTAGAAAGAAAGGCCGCTCCTTTATTAAGTGGCAACTGGCCCAAATATATAAGTTACCTATAGGAAAAACCAACCTTAACTTTAAAGTTTATAAAAAAAATATTGAGATTGATAAGGCAAATATTCCGATTTTCGATGGGCAACTTAAATTACATTCATTTTCTATTCAGGATCTGGATAGTAGCATGAGAAAAATACAGTTCGGCGGAAAACTAACTCCGGTGTCACTAAAAAAAGTAACCGGACAGTTAGGCTGGACAATAATCGATGGTGTTATAAGCGGCGAACTACCAATGATAACTTTCTTTGATAACACTATTGAACTTAAAGGCGATCTAAACATAAATCTTTTTGGCGGAAAAATGGTAATAAACAAATTAAAAATTGAAGACTTATTTGGTCTTATACCAAGAATTTACGGCAATATTGAATTTAATAATTTTGACCTAAGTGAAATAACTTCGACATTTTCTTTTGGCAGAATCACTGGAAAAATTAGCGGCTATATGAAAGATTTGCTTGTAGAAGATTGGCAGCTGGCACGTTTCGATGCAAAAATTTCCAATCCTGATGATGATAAAAGTTCTCATAAAATCAGCCAAAAAGCAGTGGATAATCTCTCCAGCATTGGAGGAGTTGGCGGAGCTCTTTCAAGAACCTATTTAAGTTTATTTGAACAGTTTTCATACGACAAAATAGGTATCGCCTGTAAATTAGAAAATGGTATCTGCAAAATGTCCGGTGTAAAACCTGCTACCAGAGGCTATTATATCGTGGTAGGTTCGTGGATACCCCGAATTGATATTATCGGTTATCAATCTGAAGTCAACTGGGGTGATTTTCTAAACAAACTCAAGGCCGCCGCTAACAGTGGTGGTGCAAAATTAAGCAACTAGCAGAGAAAAAACATTAACTTATAACCAGCAATAAAAAGGAAATTGACATGAAAAAAACAATATTATTATCAATCGCTATACTTATGGCCGCCTGTGTAACCATAAATGTATATTTCCCAGAAGCAGAGGCAAAAGAGGCGGTTTCAAAATCAACCGACTATATATTGGGAACCAAAAAGAAACAGGAAGGCAACAACCAAAGCTCTATTGACATTAAAAAAACCATAATTATCGCATCGAGAGAGATTATGAATTTCATTATCCCTTCCGCGAATGCAGCCTCAAGCCCTGCCGTTCAAAAAATAGAAACTCAATTGAAAAACAAATTCGCTGAACTATCACGTTTCTTCGACACTGGGGTAGTAGGCTACACAAATAACGGTTTTGTCGCTATTAAAGATCTGAACGCCGCAGCAGTAAAAGATAAAATAACTGCAAAAAAACTTGTAGCATCAGTAAACAGCAATCTCAAACAGCTATATAAGGAGAGAGCAAAAGCCGATGGCAATGCCGCATGGGCAAAAAAATATCAAGACATCTACTCTAAAGATTGGATTAAAAAGGCTAAAAAAGGGTGGTGGTACCAAAAATCAAACGGTTCCTGGACGAAAAAGTAGCAATTTTTATATTTTCTATAAACAATATTTTGACTGACTCATGTCAGTCAAAATATGTTGGATCATTATCGTAATCGTCTATCATTTCATGCAACATTCTCTCTTCCTGCAGAGCTTCGATTCTTTTTCTATTATTACGACAACGCTCTACTGCTCTTTTCTTTCCTTTTGTTACAGATGACTTGGCAACTTGGTCTGCCCATTCTGCTTCAATATCAATTTCATCACTCTCATCAATCAACGTTCCCATGATCAAACTCCTCTTGATGTTTTATTGTTATATATATTAAAGGATATACAAAAACAGCTAATTTCAAGTGTTTATTTTCAAATTTTTACAATATTTTTTTAAAAATTTTATTAAAGGAACTAGATAACATTTTTTAATAAAAATGTCTGCTATATTTTCCCTCGTTTTAGAACATACACTCTGCTTCATTCTTATTTTTATCACAAAATTCAATAACTTCACTCAATGACCCGTATTTTGATTCAGGATTCTGCCTGATATATTCTGCAAAGTGTTTTTCTGCAAGTTTAATATCGTTTTTCTTATATGCCTCGTAAATATCTTTTAGCTCCACAATAATTCTGCTCATACGAGTCTTTTTCTCTTCTCCAAGCCTCACATCTAATCCTTGTTTTGAATTTTTATCTAATTTTTCTTTTGGACTACCTGAAAAGGCAATAATTTCTGGCGATTGAGATTTCTGCTCCTGAGCAGATCCAAGCTTTACTGATTCTGCTTTTGGTTTCATATCTTTAGCTTTAGCTTCTACATACTGTCTATCTGATACTGCCCCTTCATAGGCTCTTGTTAACTTCTGTTTTTTTCTTAACACGTTTGGTTTTGCAGTTAATCTATTCTTTTTTGCTTTATTCAGATATGCAATCTCTTTTTTAACAGGGGCTGCAGGTTTCGCAGGTACTACCGGAGCAATCTGCATATCTAAACTGCTATTTTCATCCGCACTAATAGTCTCTTCCTGTGGCATTTCATTAGCAACTTCACTCGTTGCTATAGATTTAATTGATAATGCCTTATCTTTAACATCTACTTTATCGTGTGAAAACTCCTGCTCTTCAGGTAGTTGCGAATAATCACTATTAAAATCATCCAAATTAAATAACAGCACAACGCTAATGCAAAGTACAAAAGAAGCTGCTAAAGAAAACGGCTTTATCCATGATGTCCGAAAAGAAACTATATTAGTTTTTTCTTCTTTTTTTTGAGAAGCAAATTCTGCTGCCTGCTGAAGAATAAAATTATCTATCTCTACGGATGGAATCTCAAGATGATCTCTGTTTTTGTATAAACAGGAAAACATCTCCTCCTGGTTCATCTCTGCTGTCTTTTCGCTTTTATCAATATAATTATTCACTTTATCCCTCCGCAACCAAATATGTTAATTTTTTTGCGGCATAACGAAAGCGACTTTTAACTGCTTCATGTCCACATCCGGTTGTTTCAGCAATTTCTTTGAATGTTAATCCTGCATCAACTCTGAGAAGAAAAACCTCTTTCTGATCTGCAGGAAGGTGGTTAATAGCAGCAAGAAGTTTTTGTGAGTTCTCAGATGTGATTGCTATAAGCTCTGGATTTGTATTGCTATCTTGCAAATCATTTTCATAGTCATGATCACTGTTAATCATTAAATCTGCAGTTTTGGTACTGGCTTTACGCAGATGATCTATTAGTATATTTCGGGCTATTTTATAGAGATATGTTGTAAACTTTGCCGATTGCGTATAGTTTTCTGCAGACTTTATTATTTTTATCCAGACTTCCTGCAATAACTCTTCAGCTAAACTCTGAGCATTAGTTTGACGCAGAAAATATCTGTACACTGGCGCTTTGTGGCGATTGTACAATCTTGCAAAAGATTTTGTGCAACCGTTAACTGAGTATTCTGACATTAATTCTTCGTCGGCAATATCCAAAAAGTAACTCCTGTAACTATCCTGATAAGCGATAATTGCTGCTTTGTCCATTAAAATACAGGTGTAAATATAAAGTAATGAGATAAAAGGAGTAAAGCGGTTTTGTTTACGATAAATAATTATTTTTTTCGTCATATCCGCCATATCTGATATGGTTGCATAAATACAGGTAATATTTACTGTTGATTGACCAAAAAGAATATGTAAGTTGAACTCTTTATTTATGTATAATCTGATCATATTTTTCTCCGCACCTGAATTTTATAAACGTTAACCAATTTAAAAAGGGTTACTTTTCTGAGGATTGTTATGGATGATGTAAATGACATAGTCGATTTTGAACCGGAATTTGAACTTGGACACCTGATTATTCCTAAAACAGATTTTTTGCCATTACCTGTTGATATGCTTGAAAATCCTGTTAACAGTTTTGCTACTTTTTCAAAAATGCAAGAATATTCCGATAATAATCCCGGTAGTTTTCATAGTGATATTGCAGCTAAAACAATCCATTGGTTTAATCCGGAAAAAAAAGCATGGCTACAAAAAGATAATTATGGTCGCTGGCAAGGATGGAGATCTATAGATGTCAGCAAAACAAACATTGACGAATGGACTCCTTGGAAAAAAGAGTTCGATGATTCAGACGCACCGATATACAGATGGTTTTGTGAAGCACAAACAAATGCAGCCTTTAACGAGGTTGATCGTCATGTTTTTGCTGGCCAAGGAAATGAAGCCGCATTCTTTTATGAAAGTGAAGAGTGGGATAACTACGCATACAGAGGGTTAGGCAAACCGGAAGTTGAAGGTTCTGTATCAAGAAAAGAACTGCTGATCTATTCTGCAGCAGCTGCAATCTGCCTAAATAATATGGGACTAAAAAAAGGAGATTCAATTGCTATTATCCTGCCTTCCGGTAAACAGCAAGTCATCTGGGAACAGGCTGCTAAAAGACTTGGGATTATCTATTGCCCTCTTCACAACGGTTTATCTGCTGCCGTTATTGCTGGCAGAATAGTCGAAACCAATGCAAAATTATTGATCACATCGACAAATTTCACAGAAAACGGAAAACAAACCAATTATGTTGAATCATCTCTCCAGGAATCTCTGAAAAACTATATTTCAAGTCCTAAGGCGATATCAATTGTAGATAGAATAATTACAAAGAATTGCAACTCTGACCTTGTAAGTAAAGTTAACATGAGGGTTATAGACAGGTTGCGCTCTGAAAACGCTATTTCTCCAGATATGGTAATGAAAATAATTGATGAAGTTATTTCAATTTATGGGGCAGCGATTGAACCATCATTAATGGTTAAAATAAAACTTGATCTTATTATGGCATTTGCAAAGACACCTCCTTTAATAAACAAAATTTTAATTGATGACGCAGCTGGATCTGCAATAAAAATTGATGATATAGAGACTCATTCCGGAATAGGCCTTCTGGAAAAAGCGCTAAAAAAGATATGCAATAACAGCAACGTAAATTCTACAGAAGAATTACTGCGAATATCAAGTCATGAGCTTGTTGCGGCAATTCATGATATCTGCCCTTGCGTACCTGTAGAAGCTAATTTCCCGCTATGTATTATTTACAGTTCCGGATCTACATCAAAGGCCAGACCAATAGTTCACAGCCATGCAGGGTTTGTTATTGGTTCAATTCTATGCCTTAAAATAAACTTTGATGCTGTTCCTGCAAGAGATGTCATATTCACAACCTTTCCATTGGATAATATCGTATCACAATCAGCCGTTATAAGTGGTGCATTAGCTGCCAGAATTTCTCCGGTAATTAGTACCGGAAATCTCTGCCATCCGAAACATTCACGTTTCTGCTCAGTAATCTATCGTAGAAAAGTTACTGTTTTACTGACAAGCAGTACATTTTTAAAGCCCTTGGTTGGAAACCCATCAATACAAAACGATATTGATAGATATGACCTGTCATCACTGAGAATCGGCTGTCTTTGCTGTGAAAACTCTTCAACCAGGATTCTTGAATTTGCCAGAGAGTATCTAACTCCTTTTTTTATCAACAGTTACTGGGCAACAGAGCTTGGTTCAATTGCCTTCGGTGGCTTTTACGGAAATCCGGATATGCGTTTAAAAGCTGCCGGGGGAATTTTGCCCATGCCGTGGGTTAAAACAGAAATACGAATTCCAGAAGTCAACCCTCACAACGGCATTTACCGTTATAGAAAAGCTGCAAATAGAGAATGGGGAGAAATAGTTATTACAAAACCTTTTCCATACCACATGTTTACGCTTTGGGGAAACGCTGACAATGTCAACGATGATAACTGGAAAGGAAATATAGTTAGGCTGAAAAAAGAGTATTATCGCCGCTTTATAAATAGCGAAGGCATTCACGAAAAGACCTTATACATTGGTGATTTTGCCATAGATACTGAAAACGGATATATGTTTCATGATCGCTATAATGACACAATAAATATTTCCGGAAATATTTATACCACAGAAGATATTGAAAAGGCTGTAAGCAGACAAAAATATCTGGATAATAATCTGCCAATAGACGATATTCTGGTAATAACAGTAAATGACGGAGGTATAAGGAAACCTCTTATCTTCTTAATAACGACCGAACCTCAAAAAGCATCTTTTACTACAAAGCAACGTTTTTTACAGACAGTAGAGGATGAACTTGGCCAAAATGCCTTACCATTAGCAGTAATACCTGTTTCAGATATCCCAAGAGTATCATCAGGAAAAATATCAAGAATGGTACTGGAAAAAATTGCCGACACGATCATTTCGGAAAAAGATAATTTAACCCTGCTGGATTTGGACAGTTTTGAAATAATCAACAATGATGCAATATATCAGGTTACCGATGCCATTAAACAGTGGCAACAAGAAGAAACTGTCGCTGTTATAAATCGCTCCGAACACTATAAAAAATACAACTATCTATCCATTGAATCATTTACATTTGATCATAAACACAATTGCAAAATAGTTACTTTAAAAATAGATAACCGTCCTGTAAACGCGCTATCATCTGCTGTACTAAAAGAACTAATAAAAGTTTTCGGAACCCTTGAGAAAGACTCTACCATTAAGGCAGTTATCATTGCATCAGACAGTAGCGATTTTTTTATCGCCGGTGCAGATATCCGGGAAATATATAAAACTCTCAATGACAGAGCCTCAGCCAGAGAATTTGCCTCAGTAGGCCATGCTCTTTTTGCAAAAATAGAGAAGTTCAGAGTTCCCGTTATAGCTGCAATAAAAGGGATGGCTCTTGGAGGAGGCTGTGAACTGGCCATGTCATGCCATTATCGCATTGGTGACACCTCTACAATAATGGGGCAACCTGAAATAAACCTGTTTATCCCCCCTGGATTTGGTGGCACACAAAGACTACCCAGAATAATCACGGAAAAATCTTCATCTCTTGAGAGCGGATTAAAAGAGTCTATTATTGCTTTAATTTCCGGCAAACAGATGGAATCATCAGAACTACTAACCATTGGCCTACTGGACGAAATCGTTAATGATCACGAAGATGTAATATCAAGAGCACACAGCATCATTATCGAGAAACTTCTTGTAAAAGATAAATCTTTTTTTCCAATGACGGAAAGACACAATAATATCAAAGAGTGGGAAAAATCAATGCCTGTTCCTCTGTCAGATATAATTACTGATAGTAGAATCAGTAAATGTATGCAGCACTCAATAGATTGCGGTAGAGGCAAAGTTGCAAATGCCATTATTAAACTGGTACAGATCGGTTTTGAGCAAGGTTACTCAACAGGCTTGGCAGCAGAGGCAGAGGCATTTGCTGCAGCCACAGTAGATAACGAAAATGGCGGTAAAAAAGGTCTGGCTCTATTTTTTAAAAATCAATCTCCACCTCTTCCTGTACTGCAAGATTTTCAAGCTAATACAGATGAAATTATTAGAAAACATAAAAACAAAGAACTAATAAAAATTGGAACTCCATTCTTTCCCGGAAAATCCAGATTACCTGAATGGCAGATAGCATACGGTCTTCATTTAAATATAAAAAATGGTGAACCTCAACATGGTGATCCTATAAATGCCGTTAAAGAACTCATTATTCCGGTAAATAAGCCAACCCCTGATGAAATTCTCGTTTACATCCTCGCCTCTTCACTTGAAGATACAGGAATTATATCCGGAGTACCTGACTCGGTTTTCAGCAAACACAAAATGAACTACCACATCTTAGGTAAAGGTGGTATTGGAATAGTGGTTGCCGCAGGTTCAGTAGTACAAAAAAAGAAAACAATCAAAACTGGAGATATTGTTGTCTATTCAGCAAATCTATCTAGCTGCCATAAAGAAAAAATAGTAAACGAAGGCTTTGGCAGAAAAATCAGCTCTCAACAAACAGGGGCTCATCAACAATTTGTTTTATGCAGTCAAGACTCGTGTATTAAATTATCTGGAAAACATGATATTTTAAGGTCATCAGCATCTCTTCTTTGTGGTGCTCTTTCTTATCAAAATCTTTTTTCCAGCCTTGCTGTACAACCGCAGAAAAGCATTTTTATAGAAGAGTCAATCCATAATAATGGTTTGATGACAGCTCGCCTTGCTCAACACTTTCAAATGAAAGTAATTGGACAGGTAGATTCAAAAAACAACATTCAAGTATTTGAAGATCTCGGAGCTAAAGCAATCTCAACAGAAGATTACTCTGTCTCTGAAATATACTCAGTAATACCGGAAGAAAAATCGAAATGGAACAGATGGCTGCAAAACGGCAATATACTTACTGAGAAAGTCAGGGATATTAATAACGGTCAACTTTTCGACTTTGCCATATCTTCTAAAGGGGGAAAGTATTTTTCAAGGACATTTCAGATGCTTGCATCAGGAGGGAAATTACTACTTAATGCAGCTAAAGAAAATAGCTGCATGAGTTTCATCGGAAAACCGGGGCGCCTGTCAATAGAAGATATTTTCAATGAAACTGCAGCTGAACCATCCACTACAGTACTGCTTTATTATGGAACTGATACTGCCTCACTGATTGATGAAGAAGGTTTGGAAATTATCGAAAGAGTCAGAAAATTTGGCGGTCAACTAATTATAATTACTCAAACCTTTATGCAGAAAAATTTTCTCTCTGGTTGTGGTTTCTCAAAAAAACTACTTCATGGAATAACGGCAGTAGAAGAACTTGAAAAAGACAATAATATAAATTGGCTTAAATATGGCGTTAAAGATCTCCCTGATGCTGTTATTGATGCAGATAATTATAGAAGAACTCTCGATTCGTTTTTAAGAAAAACCTGCAAACCGTTAAAAAACACATTGTCAAAAATCACAGGGATAAAGAATTTTCATGCTGATATTGTTATAGAAAGAGCCTTTCAGGATACTCTTGCAATATCAACAATTCTGGCTAAACCAAATAATGGAGTAATTATATATATTGGAGAAATGACTGGTAAAAGATATAGCTTTTACGCAGAACCTCTTATAAATAAACAGTTAAAAGTAAAAATGGCTACTGCTGAGATTATAGGCACAAATAGATTCTGTTATGACGATATGGAAAAAATGCAGCGCATGATTGACTCAGGAACAATATCTACACCAGAGTGTCATATGTTTAGCTGGAGCGAATGCAAAAAAGCATATCAAATGCAGCAGGATAGAAAACATATTGGTAATACAGCCGATACGGGATTATCATTAATTAATCACGCCTTTCCTGAAACCATTATAAAAAACATCACCCAACTACAATGTTACTGGCAGGAAAACAATATCGATTATGATTAATACTACCGCTTGTAAGAAAAATTTTACCCCCTGTAGACAAAAAACAGATTAATAATACTGGTCGGCAGTATTTCATCCGGCATTTGTCCTAAAATCAATATTAAGAAAATACGAAGATTTACAGGGAGCAGAAAATGTCAAATATACTGGCTTTTCAAAAGATAGTTAACTCAAACTACATACTTGCAGCCATCGACTCAACAGAGGGTGAAAGAATAAGAGAGCTTCTGCTTGGATTTAGTGTAAAAATGGGCCGAGCACTATATTACTGGGCACCTGATAATGGTCTTTACAGGCTGGGAATGAATCACATAAGAATCCCAAGAACCGAAACCCCATTCAGAGCCCTGTCATATATAGAAAACTCAAATAATTACGGTATTTATCTGATTGAAGATCACCAGATGTTCCTTAATAAGGAAGCAATAAATACTGAACTGTTAAAAATTGCAGCCAAAGAAGACAGGGTGAAAAGACTGATAATCTTTATAGGCGAAAACATTGAAATACCCCAATTACTATCACCGATCTTTCTTAGAATCCGTCATGGAACTAAACCAACAGAACAAACCACAAATAAGAATGTTAGGTTGGTAGTATAAACAGAAATATCAATAAAAAACTAAGCCTCAGGGAGGCTGCGTGAAAACAGCCTCATACAGCCCACCTTATTTAGCTGAATTGCTATTTTATACGTTTTCTAAACCCTACAAGACCCAAAAGAGCAATTAGTGCAAACAGAGAATCTATAGAACCGCCACCTCCATCTTTAGGCTGATCATCATTATCCTCAGCTATAGCTTCTTCAACGTCACCTTCTTCTATCTCGCTTTCTTCTATCTCGCCTTCTTCTATCTCGCCTTCTTCTATCTCGCCTTCTTCTATCTCGCCTTCTTCTATCTCGCCTTCTTCTATCTCGCCTTCTTCTATCTCGCCTTCTTCTATCTCGC
>QZLD01000294.1 GCA_004796385.1 Gammaproteobacteria bacterium
AAGTGTTTAGAAGAGAGAGATTTAAAAGAGAACTGTTCGAAAGAGAAAAACGGTTCCGGAGAAAAGATTTGAAAGATATAGAAAAAGAAAAATTTGGCAGAAGATCAACTGACCTGATGGGCAGAGTTAAAAATGTGCATTTTATCGGTATTGGCGGTTCCGGAATGGGAGGTATTGCCGAGGTGCTTATCAATATCGGTTACAGTGTAAGTGGTTCAGATATTCAGGAGAACGCAGTAACCCGCAGGTTGGTAGAAAAGGGTGCCACTGTGACTCTTGGGCACAAAGAAGAAAACGTAGCCGGTGTTGATGCAGTAGTTGTATCTTCAGCAATTGACAAAAGTAATCCGGAAATAGTTGCTGCAAAAGATGCGCGTATTCCCATAGTGCCACGGGCAGAAATGCTGGCTGAGCTTATGCGTTTTCGTTTTGGAATAGCAATTGCCGGAACGCATGGCAAGACTACAACCACCAGTCTTGTTGCCAGCATACTTGCAGAAGCTGATCTTGATCCGACATATGTTATCGGAGGCAGGCTTAACAGTTCAGCCAGACATGCAAAGCTGGGAGCGGGGCAATATCTGGTCGCTGAAGCAGACGAGAGTGATGCCTCATTTTTATATCTGCAACCGGTGATGGCAGTAGTTACCAATATAGATGCGGATCACCTTGCAACATACGATGGTGACTTTGAAAAGCTCAAAGAGACTTTTATCGATTTTCTGCACCAGCTTCCGTTTTACGGACTGGCGGTTGTATGTAATGAGAATGAAACAATCAGAGAGATATTGCCGCAGATTACCAAACCGTATCTGGCTTACGGTTTTAATAGTGATGCAGATATAAGAGCATTTGATGTAGAGCAGAGCGGAACCCGCATCTCTTTTAAGGTAGAAGGCAAAGATATAGATGGAGTTATAGCAATTACCCTTAATCTGCCGGGGCAGCACAATGTTCTTAACGCTCTTGCGGCAATTGCCATAGCAATAGAACTGGGTGTTTCCGAGAAAGATATACAGGCGGCTCTCAGCGGTTTTCAGGGTATCGGCAGACGTTTTCAGATAAATGCAGAATATGAAACAGAGGGAAAAAAGATCACTTTTGTCGATGATTACGGGCATCATCCGAAAGAGCTTGAAGCAACGATAGCTGCGGCAAGAGCCAGTTGGCCGGATAGACGATTGATGTTGGTATTTCAGCCGCACAGATATAGTCGTACCAGAGATTTGATGGAAGATTTTGTAAAGGTGCTATCTGAGATTGATCTATTGATTTTGACAGAGGTATATGCCGCAGGAGAAGAGAAGATAATAGGCGCAGAAGGAAGAGATCTGGTTAGAGCAGTAAGGGCAAGAGGAACGACTGAACCAATCTTTGCTGAAGATGTAAGCGAAGTTGGATCAATACTGAAAAAGCTGGTAGAGCCTGGAGATGTTGTTCTGACAATGGGAGCAGGCACGGTCGGTAAAATGGCACTGGAATTGCCGCAAGAGGTAATGGGTAGATGATCGAAGGCAGAGCAGAAGATATCTGCAGAGTTGAAAGAAATATTCAACTTGCACCATACACCACATGGAAGATAGGTGGTGTAGCGGATATTGCCTGCTTTCCTGAAACCGAACAGGAATTGGCTCAGTTACTGGAGATATATCCGGGTGCGGAAATTATCGGTGCCGGAAGTAATCTTTTGATTAGAGATAGTGGTATAAGAGGCGCGGTAATTATTCTTTCTCAGGGACTAAAACAGATCGCCTTGCAGGAGAATGGTGATATAGTCGCGGAGGCTGGAATCAGTTGCAGCAGGTTTGCCGGATTTTGCAGTGATAACAATCTGAGCGGAGCTGAATTTCTTGCCGGAATCCCGGGAACAATTGGCGGAGCATTGGTAATGAATGCAGGAGCCTTCGGTGGAGAGATCTGGAATATTGCTACAGCAGCCACGGTAATAGAACGTAACGGCAAAAGAAAGAACATAGATAGAGGGCAGTTACAGATCAAGTATCGCAAGGTGGACGGTTTTGGAAATGGAGTTGTTATAGCAGGAACATTCAAGTTGGAACAGGGAGTAAAAACCGGCACACAGGAAGAGATCAAAAAGCTGATAGAGCAGCGCAAAGATAAACAGCCTTTGGATAAGTGCAGTTGCGGTTCAGTGTTCAAAAATCCTGTCGGAAGTTTTGCAGCAAAACTGATAGAAGAGGTAGGAATGAAAGGATTTGCGATAGGTGATGCTCAGGTCTCTCCGAAGCACGCAAACTTTATCGTAAATAATGGTAGTGCCAGTGCAGAACAGATAGAAGAAGTAATGGAAAAAGTAATAGAAAAGGTAAGGCAGAGTACGGGTGTTGAGTTAGAGCCTGAAGTAAAGATCATAGGCGAAAAAGGTTAATAAAGGGTTGTAATGAGTATTGCAGAAGAGACAAAGAATAACAGAAAACCGGAAGAGTACGGCAAAGTAGCAGTTCTGATGGGCGGTTGGGCAGCAGAAAGAGATGTATCTCTTAATAGTGGTGCGGCGGTGTTAGATGCGCTGCAAAGCCAGGGAGTTGATGCACACAAAATAGATGTTGATCGGGGCATAGTTTCTGTGCTGGAAGAAGGGGGGTTTGACAGGGCTTTTAATATACTGCATGGACGAGGTGGCGAAGATGGTGTAATTCAGGGTGTGCTTGAGGCACTGAATATTCCCTATACCGGTAGTGGGATTTTGGCTTCCAGCGTTTCTATGAATAAGTTAAGAACCAAACAGATGTGGATGGGCGCAGGGCTTAGAACTCCTCCTCTTTATGTGTCAGTAAAAGAAGATTTTGATTATGCCGCATTGGAGAGGCTGGGATTTCCATTAATGGTTAAGCCTGTAAAAGAGGGGTCCAGTATCGGTATGAGTAAGGTTAATAATATTGGTCAGGTAGAAGAGGCGTGGCGACTCGCCAGAGAATACGACCAATGTGTAATAGCTGAAAAATGGATTGCCGGCAGAGAATTTACCGTAGCAGTATTAGGCGATAGAACCTTGCCGATTGTTTCGGTAGAGACGCCAGAAGAATTTTTTGATTACGAGGCTAAATATACGCTCAATACTACAAAATATTTCTGTCCTTGCGGGCTTGAAGAACAACGCGAAAAAGAACTAAGCGCAATGGCAAAACTGGCATTTAATGCAGTTGGAGCAAGTGGTTGGGGAAGAGTTGATTTTATTCTTGATGATGAAGACACTCCATGGCTGATAGAGGTTAATACAGTACCGGGAATGACAGATCACTCCTTAGTACCGATGGCGGCAAGAGAGGCCGGGATAGAGTTTGAAGAATTGGTTCTGCATGTTCTGGAGACATCCATGAACAAGGACAGGGAGAGAGGCTGAAGCAATGGCTGATCCTGCAAACAGAGTAGATAGCGATAGCCGATTTTATATCGGTGATATCGACCTTGTTGCCAAAGAGGACGACAGGGCATCTCTGTATGCAGTGAAGAAAGAGTCTGCTGCCAAGGGTGGAAATGGCAGTGAGAACAGAGGTAAAAGATTATTGCCGTTTATTGTCCTGGTTGTGACTATCTTGGTGATTGGCGGGCTAACACTGGTTTATCTGAACATGGATGTGAATGTTTTTCCGCTTAGGTATATGAGTGTAGAGAGCGATCTTAAGAAAGTTGACGTTGATGATGTTAAAGCCATAGTCGAACCTGCTTATGGAAAAGGCGTTTTTTCACTTAATGCGGCACAGATCAGAAATTCGCTGATAAAACATCCGTGGATTAAAGATGCAGATGTAAGAATCAGATGGCCGGATACTCTGCTGCTGAATATTTCCGAGCAGTATCCTGCTGCTATATGGAAATCGGGAAGGCTTATAAGTGTTGATGGAGAGATATTTGCACCGGAAGATTTTGCAGTGGCGAGCAAAGGTTTGGCAAAGATATCTGGGCCGGAAGAGATCGGAAAACAGGTGATTGAAAAGTATCTGCAATACAAAAAACAGTTGGAGGAACAACGCCTCAAGATAGTAAGCATGGAGATAGATAAAAGAAGATCGGAAAAAATAGTGCTTAGTAACGGCATAATGATAATGCTGGGTAAAGAAGATGGCAGTAAAAGATTAAACAGGTTTATAAAGGTTTACAGTAAAGCAATAAAAGATCGGGTTGAAAAAATAGGAATGGTTGATTTTAGATACGCGAACGGATTCGCAGTGGCCTGGAAAAAAAATAGCAATAACAAGCTGAATAAAGGGCAAGAGGAATAGCTAAATGGTTAAGAAGGTAGAGAGCAATATTTTTGTCGGGCTGGATATAGGTACATCAAAGGTGGTTGCTATTGTCGGAGAGAAAAACCACGAGGGACAACTCGAGATAATCGGGATAGGTTCTCACCCATCAAAAGGACTGAAGAAAGGGGTGGTGGTAAATATTGAGTCAACGGTGCAGTCGATACAGCGGGCGGTAGAAGAGGCGGAGCTAATGGCAGGTTGTCAGATAAACTCTGTTTATGCAGGGATTGCCGGAAGTCATATCAAAAGCCTCAATTCCCATGGGATTGTGGCTATAAGAGATAAAGAGGTAACCAGCAGTGATCTTGATCGGGTTATAGATGCAGCAAGAGCAGTAGCAATTCCAGCAGATCAGAAGATTCTCCATATTTTGCCTCAGGAGTTTATCATTGATGAGCAGGATGGAGTAAGAGAGCCGATCGGAATGTCCGGAGTTCGCTTGGAAGCAAAAGTGCACATGGTGACAGGGGCTGTGAGTGCATCGCAGAATATTGTTAAGTGTGTGCGTCGTTGTGGTCTCGAGGTCGATGACATAATTCTTGAACAGTTGGCATCCAGTTACTCTGTTTTAACGGAAGACGAAAAAGAGCTTGGTGTATGCCTGATTGATATCGGAGGCGGAACAACCGATATCGCCATATTTACAGAGGGAGCAATCAGGCATACGGCGGTTATTCCGATAGCGGGGGATCAGGTAACAAATGATATAGCGGTAGCACTAAGAACGCCTACTCAGCATGCAGAAGAGATCAAGATTAAATATGCCTGTGCGTTGTCGCAGCTGGCAGGACCGGATGAATCTATAGAGGTGCCAAGCGTAGGTGATCGTGATTCACGCAGACTTTCAAGACAAACTCTGGCGGAGGTTGTTGAGCCTAGATACGAAGAGCTTATGACCCTGATACAGGCAGAGTTGAGAAGAAGTGGTTTTGAAGATGTAATTGCAGCAGGAATAGTAATAACTGGTGGTAGCTCCAAAATGGAAGGAGTGATAGATCTGGCAGAGGAGATTTTCCATATGCCGGTGCGTTCAGGAGTGCCGCAGGGAGTGACCGGATTGGTCGATATAGTTCGTAACCCTATTCATGCAACAGGAGTTGGTTTGTTGAAGTACGCAACTATGAATACGGGAGTAGTTTCATCATCGGTAAGAGAGCAGCAAGGAGGCGGTTTTAAAGAGATGCTGGAAAGAATGAAGAGTTGGTTTCAGGGGCATTTTTAATTGGGCATATTTATTTAATTGGCAAAAGATTTAGGTATTTATTTAGGCATTAATTTTTAGGAAATATTTTATAGGAGATAAGGCAATGTTTGAACTGGTAGAGTCTCATACACAAAACGCAGTAATAAAGGTAATTGGAGTTGGTGGTTGTGGCGGAAACGCCGTAAAAAATATGGTTGAGGCAGGTATAGATGGCGTAGAGTTTATTGCGGCAAATACCGATGCTCAGGTTTTGCAAAAGACAGGAGCTAAAACCATATTACAGATTGGAACCGATATGACTAAAGGTCTTGGTGCAGGAGCCAAACCGGAAGTAGGTAAGCAGGCAGCGCTGGAAGATCGCGACAGGATTCAGGAGACAATAGCTGGGGCAGATATGCTGTTTATTACAGCTGGAATGGGTGGTGGTACCGGAACGGGGGCGGCACCGATTGTTGCTGAAATAGCCAGAGAGATGAAAATCCTAACTGTTGCAGTTGTTACCAAACCATTCAAATTTGAAGGTAAAAGAATGGGTATTGCGGAGGATGGCATAACAGAGTTGGAAAAGCAGGTTGATTCTCTTATCACAATCCCAAATGACAAACTGTTGGCCGTACTTGGAAAAAGTGCCTCAATGATTGAGGCATTTAAGGCGGCAGATGATGTGCTTTTAGGAGCGGTTCAGGGAATTTCAGAACTGATTACCAGAGACGGTATGATCAATGTTGACTTTGCCGACGTGCGTACAGTTATGACCGAAAAAGGAATGGCGATGATGGGGGCAGGGGCTGCAACCGGAGAGAATCGGGCCAGAGAAGCTGCAACAAAGGCTATTTCAAGTCCGCTGCTTGATGATATTGATCTTAATGGAGCTAGTGGGGTGTTGGTTAATGTTACTGCCGGCTTTAGTCTCTCAATTGGAGAGTTTGAAGAAGTGGGAGATATAGTCAGGGAGTTTGCCGCAGATGACGCAACAATTGTGGTAGGAGCGGTAATGGATCCTGAGCTTGATGAAGAGTTGAGAGTCACAGTTGTTGTTACGGGAATCAGCAGCACTATTGAGAAAGAGATGGCAAAACCGAAATTAGTGCCGAAGCCATCACCTGCTACAGGAAAGATCGACTATAGCGAGATGGATACGCCCACAGTTATTCGTCAGGAGCAGAGAAAAAAGATCGCCAATGGCGGTTTTGCAAATGCAGGTTCAGGTAGTGATATGGAATATCTGGATATCCCAGCCTTTCTTAGAAGGCAGGCAGATTAAAAAGGGAAACTTTCACAGGGTTTGCGTGGTTATTTATAATCACGCAAACTATGAAAATACTCCCCATTCCTGCTTAAAAAACAGTAAAACGAAAGATGCCTTGATTGTATAATGGTTTGCAATGAGGCTTAACAACATCCTGTCATGCTCAAGCTTAAACCTAATAGCAAAGCATGGTTACAATTAGTTACTCTCTTACTATGTTCATAATTCCCTAATTAATAAATATGATACATAAATAGTTATACGTATTTGTGAAATATGCGGGTTAAATACCGATGTCTATATTTTTCGTAACTGCTCTCCCGGATAATTATAAATAAGAGCTAATGTCACGCTTAAGATGAAAGCAAGAATAAAATTGGATTTGAAAGTTAATAAAACGCTATGCATGGTTTTGAGAGTTGTAATAAATCTATAATAAAAAAACCAATTATTCAATTCGACAAAATATTATTGATACCATATAATGCCCGCGTTTTTATTTAGTTAAGTTTCCTGCTTGGATGCTTGGCCGGATTTTTATGTCAAGATTTTTGACTTTAAATAAGTTAAAAGTTGTGTGTTGCTTGTTGTTACAGGCTTTATGGGTTGTTTAACGGTTGATAGTTTTGTTGAGAGATTTTATTGAATGCAAACCTTGTGTATTAAAGATTGGGCTGTATGGATACCTGCCGATATTGATTTAGCTGAGTGGGCTGAAAATAATCCTGCTTTAGCAGATGATGGCTCAACTCCTAAAGTTGCGGCAGTTCCTCCAGCAATGAGGCGCAGGTTGGATCGGTTGGGAAAGATATCTTTATCTGTTGCGTCGGATCTTGTTGAGCGAAATGGTTATATGCCTTCCGTATTTTGTTCGCGACACGGAGAAATTCAGACAACTATTCAAATGTTAAAAGATTTGATATGGAATAATGATATTTCTCCTACAAGGTTTAGCCTTTCTGTACATAATGCGATTAGCGGTATTTTTACTATTGCAAATAAATCAGAACTGCCTGTTACCTCTATCACTGCTGGTCGGCAGGATTTAACCAGCTGTTTTTATGAGGCATATGGTCAGCTTAAAGAAGCAAAGTCAGATAATGTTTTATGTGTTATTTATGATGAACCGATTCCTGATGAGTATCAGAAATATTGCCCGGTTCCGAGATACCCATATGCAGTTGGTCTTGTATTAAGTTTAGATCAAGGTATAAAGTGTTCGTTTTCACACTCAGAGAAGTTATCTTCGGACTGTATTGAAAAAATCGGCAAGGAAGTTATGGCACTTGAATTTATTAAGGCGATAATTTTACAAAAGGAGTCTGTAGAATTTGTTACCGATAACTCTTGTGGTAAACAGGTTTGGCGGGTGACTATTGAAAACTATTAATTACTACTGGCGTTTGTTTGCTACTGCTTT
Source organism: Gammaproteobacteria bacterium (assembly GCA_004796385.1). Lineage (GTDB taxonomy): Bacteria > Pseudomonadota > Gammaproteobacteria > QZLD01 > QZLD01 > QZLD01. Next base: position 8,142 of record QZLD01000294.1, read on the forward strand.
TTGTTTTTTTGTTTTTGGGGTTGGTGGAATATTAATAGCTCTTCTCATTGCACCATTGATTATTTTGGTATACAGAGATCGGCAGTTAAGGCATATCAAAGGCAAATTGTTTATTCACTACTGTTTTCGTATGTTTATTGAGCTTATGCGGTTATCTGGAGTTCTTTCCTACACGATAGAAGGAGCAGAAAGGTTTAAAAAACCAGGGCAGCTTTTTCTGGCGAATCACCCCTCTCTTATTGACGTTGTTTTTATGATTGCGTTTATTCCCAGGACAGATTGCGTGGTAAAGGGAAAACTTAGTAAAAATCCCTTTACCTATGGGGCGGTTAATGCTGCCGGATATATCATGAATGCTGAGCCGGAAGCTGTATTGGAAAAGTCAATCGATTCGGTTAAGTCAGGTAATTCATTGATAATTTTTCCAGAAGGAACAAGGACTACTCCCGGAGGCGATTTTAAATTCAAAAGGGGAG
>QZLD01000260.1 GCA_004796385.1 Gammaproteobacteria bacterium
GATGATCGTCTATCAATAATATTTCCAAGCAATACTCCTTAGTAATAAATCAGATAAACAAAAAGGGCAGATTTAATATCTGCCCGTAGACTGTCGATAAATTTTATACCGATTCAGGAAATCTCCAAAGCCTCAAAATCGTTTTGCATTTTCTTTGATTTTTCAATTTTCTGGATAGACTCTTCAGAATCGGCTGCGAGCTTATCCAGCTCTAAAATATTGTTCGCCATTTGCGGCAGAGCATTTCGTCTGAATGAGGATATATCCTCAATGGCAGTGTTGATATCAGCAAATGCCTGTCTCAGGGCATCCATATCAAGTTGAGAACTGGCCGCCTGCTTGTGGATTGCAGCGCCCTGCTGCTTGAGTTTGGCTGCGTTCTGAGCAATAAGGTTGCTGGTGGTTTTGTTTACGGCATCTATCTTTTCCAGCACTATCTTCTGGTTGGCAAGAGCCAGAGCTAATGTTACACCGACCTGCAGCGCGTTAACAGTAACTGTGGTTGCTCTGTTTACTCCTCGAATCAGCTCTTTGTTATTTCTGATGATTACCTCAATGGTAAGAATACCCTGCTGATTAACTGCTAACTGCTGTTGCAGATCCATAATTCTCTGACGCAGCGGGAAGATCAGCTCCTCCTGAATAAAGTTATAGCGAGGATCATCACTTGGTATTTCTGTTTCCAGCTTTTCCGATAGATTCTTATCAATTAACTCTCCCAAAGCAATCGCCTTTTGCAGCTTTATGGTGAGGTCACGCATAGTGTTCTGGTCGCTTTGAAGGGTAATGTTGTCACGCTTGAGCTGCTCCTGCCCATCTTTGAGTGAGTTTACAACTGCTTCAATAACGGTTGAGGCGCTCTCATATTTTGTGAAGTATCTCTTTATTGGTTGACCTATAAACGGCAGAAAACCCAGCGTGCGACTGAACCAGCCGGCTTCAAGGTTAAACTTGGCGGGGTCGAGCTCTTCGATTTTCATCTTCAGGTCAACGAGAGAGGTGGCAACATCGCCGCCATCATCGCCTCTTGCTGAAAGTTTCTTTATAGGTTCCTGTAGCATGGCGCTCTTTTGTGCCGCCTCCAGCTGCAGTTTAGAGTTCATGTTTTCAATGGCGCTTTTTGCCTGAATTCTGCCCTCGTTATCATCAGGGTTTATAAGCAGAATTTTTTTGGTGATGTCATCCGCCTGAGCAGCAATCTCTTCATCATTGAGCAGGCTTTTTTCATCGTTAAGAATAATTTCCTCTTTTACATCTTTCAGATCAATCGTTTTCAGTTTTTTCTCTTTTTCAACTTCAGCTACAACGGTGTTCATATCTGTCTCCTTGTTAGTCCCTTATTGAATAATCGTCGGCTCTTTCAGCAAGAGCCGTAAGTTCTTTCATTGCGCTTTCCATATCCAGAGTTGACCTGCCCCTTTTGGTTGTTATGCCGGATATGGCTGCTGTGGTTTCATCTATAACCGTCATTGCCTCTTCATTTTGTGACATTATGGTGGTTATCTCTTCTTTCTGTTTGTGAAATATCTCGCGGCGCTTAATCAGGCTCGCCCTTTCGCTTTCTGCCTCCGGGCTGAGGTTGTCGCTGTTCTCAATATCATTAAGCCTGCTTTCGATATACTTTATATCAATTGCAGATATTGCCTGACTGCGACTGACCGCCTCCTGCAGGCTATCCATTACTGAAAAGAAAACCTGTTCAGCCATGCCCAGATAGCGCTTAAAGGTTATTTCTCCGGGATTTAGCTTTTCAGATAAAATTCTTTCCAGCAGATCATATTTGTCTTCCAGCTTTTCCAATTGATGGAATGCCCTTTTATTGCCAAGATCATAGAGTTTCTGTTTCAGCTCCGACTTGCTTCTCTCCAGATTAAGAGAGTTAAGCTCCCTTAGCTCCTGAATATACCTGTCGGCAATCGACTTTTTTCGCAGAAACAGATTGGCAACAAGGGCAATAGCGCTAACCCCAATGCCGACGCAAGCAGTGCCTATTGTGGCATAACCGGGGCTTATCAGCAGGGCAGCTAGGCCGCCGAGAATGCCTACGGCAGCAGGATAAAGCACTAGTGGGTGCTGAATTCCCTCTTTTCTTACCGCTTTGGCGACAGCCTGTTTGGAAAAATCCGGTCGTACAGCCTTTGTGTTTCTTTTTTGATAGGTTTGCATTCTGTTTTAGATTTCCTCTGAAACTAGATAAAGTTCAACTCGTGGTAATCTGTAATTATAGGCGCGGCTTGACTCCCCATCAATTTTTGGCAGAGGTTTTTCTGCGCCATAACCGATAGCCCTGATTCTGTTTTTATTAAGGCCATAATTGCTAATCAGATGGTTCATAACTGCATCTGCCCGTTGTTGAGATAGTTGCAGGTTTGCCTGTTTATCACCACGAAGTCCGGTGTGGCCTTTTACTATAACCCTGAAGTTTTGATAGTGTTTTAACTGTTTGATCGCCTTTTGCAATTCGTTTTTACCTGCATCACTAAGTTCATGGGTGCCGCTTTGAAAAGAGATTGGGTGGATTTTTAGAGTTCCTACCTCGCGTAATGTCTCCCAGCCACTTTCCGGTAGCGGTTTGAACTCTTTTTTTAATCCTTGTTCCGGTGTCAGGTTGGAATTAAAGCCACTGGCAGTCTGTTTGTATGTCGTTTCAATAAAACTGTTATTGGTGATTCTGTAAGGGTTGCCATCCGGCAGAGGCGATTGGCTGAATAGCTGAGCATCAAGCAGGATATCTACGGTTGAATATATGGTTTCTACCAGCCCTTCAGAGGCTGCTGCAGAACCTTTATCTACTCCGAACCATATGTGGTAGTTATCGGTAAGATTTACCCAGGATACCCCTTTGATAACCTTTTGGGCATTGTCGCTATCGAGGCTGGCACTGCTCCTGATCTCATCAATCAGCTTATCCGGATTCAGCTTAAAGAATTTAAGGGTTTTAAAGTAATTATTGAGCAGGGTTTTTACAGCATCCGGATTGGATAAAGAGTAGTCACGGTTAACCACAAGAATATCTACAATCAGTTTTGTAGTGTCTTCGGTGCCCAGAATCTTTACCATGTCAGGATTCTTTAGTGCCTTGGATACATCCGGTTCCCACACAACCGCTGCATCAACACTCCCTTTTAATAGCTCTTTAAGGGCTGCTTCAGAGCCATCCTTTTCAATACGCCAGCTGCCGCTGTTTTTTACCAGCATTGGTACATCGAAGTGCGAACCGATAGAGCGGAGCAGGTGTTCACTTGGAGAGTCCGGCGTAAAGGCGATCTTCAGATTCTTATGGGCTTTCAGGTTATCAATAGTTTTAAGTCTGTTTTTATTGGCAACAAGGGCATCGCCACCTTTGGATTCATCAATTACGGCGATAATTGTTCCCGGGAAGTCATACTTTTCGGCATTAAGGATATATGAATCTACAGTGGCGACCGCAAAGTTTATAGATCCTTTTTTAAGATTTGACATCCGCAGGTCATAGTTGGCATTGTCGTTCTGACACTCCAGCAGATAACCGGATTGACGCATTCTCTTCTGCATCTCCTGTGAACATAGCGGTATATATCCTGCCCAGCTATCGTAGGCAATGGTTATATTGCCTTTAATATCTTTAGCATCTGATGAACTGAGCTGTTTGGATTTATCAAGCATTGGCAGAATAATCTTTGCTGCGCCTAGCCCGAGAACCCCGATAATAACAATGA
>QZLD01000033.1 GCA_004796385.1 Gammaproteobacteria bacterium
CCACAGTACCTTCTTCCACAGTGCCTTCTTCCACAGTGCCTTCTTCCACAGCCTCACCGTACTGAGTGCCTTCAACAATGGCAAAGGCAACCAGCATAGCTTCCTGAGGTCCGTCGGTTGATGTTGGGCTATCTCCCTCCACATGGATCAAAGTATTTGTTGCTCCATCTTCAACATTCTGAACTCCAATTTTTATTACATTAAAGTTAAGACCATTAGCAACCGTAGTCACATTTGCATAATCTGCAAATGCAGTTCCCTCAGCAGGAGCATTAATGCCTTCGTAAATATTGGCAAAATAACTCTCCTGAGCAGAACCGGACTTAACCCATGTGTGATCTATACCTGTATCATGCGGATACATACTTGCTCCACATTGAGAAACACCAGTATGACCAAGTTCATCCCCATCCAGCGCCACCATGTAAACATTAAGATCACCATCCGCAGAAACTGCCGCATGCTCCACATCTATATCAAGACCAAGCTTATAAGTAATCGGGTTATAAGCTTTATCTCTATTAGTAGCAAAATCATTATTCCAAGCCCATGACATACCATCATAAATACTTATGGTTTTGTTTGCTCCTTCAGGCAGAGAGTAAACTACAACAACAGAGAATGAAGCATTAGCCAGACAGTCATTGGCATAGTCTCCATTATCATTAGTTCCTGATGGACCATAGAATTGATACATATATGACATTGCAGATTTGGTCGCACCGGTAAAATCGGCTCGCTGTAATCTGGTCACCTCTACCGGAATCACACCTGTTTTACCAGTAAAGAACTCTGTCACGTCAAGTCGATTGTTGTACATAACAATACGGCTTTCAGCCAGAGTACCTGCCTTTGCATACATATTCCACCATGATGGCTTGGAACGACTATCACCACCAACAGTGGCCGGAGTAAGAGCACCAAGGTCCTGGCCATCAACTGTAATATTTATTTCGTTGTTGGCTATATCCTCAAGATTATCTATACCAAGCTCGGCACCGCTCACAGTATCGGGCGTGTTATCAACCCCTCCTCCTGTTGTAAGAAAGGCTGAACCATAATAACTCACATATGCGGCTTCAACAGTTGCTCCATCAGGAATCTCTACAGAAACCTGCCTTGGAAGCATAAGCTCATCCGCCTGCTGATCTCCACCGATATCATTAACAAGATCTGAACCGGCAACTGCAACACCATAGTTCTTTCCTGAAAACTCAACCAGCTTATCAAGGCGGTTGCCCGGATTGTAGTCGGGAGTCTTTGTTGGTCCAAGTGCAAAAGAACTACCAACAAAAAGGGTAGCAATGGTAACTGTCATTAGTTTTAAGATTTTAAGTAATTTCATTTTTCTAGTCATGGCAGTACTCACATTTTTTGCTTCTACCGCCAACTCCTAAGTTGCGTTAATAAATTGCCGGAATATCCGACCCTTAACGCCATCCTTAGTATGAAACCTACCAAATACGCTTCCGTTAGGTTTCGTTGTTCATCCATGAATAAAACGCGCTTTTTACGGCGCTTTTGATAAAGACTACACCAGGAAATAAGAAATATACGGAAATAGCTCACATTAGATGCTGTTAATATAATAATTATTGTAAATTGAGGAGCTCTCTGTAGGTTTTATGATAATCAGATCACAAAAAAACCGCCGAATATCTATTTTAAGATACCGTTTATCTGCAAAATCTGAAAATTGAACGGTTTGGAGCAGATCCTTGCATAACAAAGATCATATTTAAGCATAGTTATCGCATTTTCATTATCTGACTAAGAATCGCTTCTGATATTCCGTTAAGCGGAAGTAAATTATCAACTCCACCCACCTTATATGCTTCACCAGGCATACCCCAGACAACGCTGCTTTTCTGATCCTGAGCAATGGTGTGAACCCCGATATCGTGAAGCTCTTTCATCCCCTGCGCTCCGTCATTACCCATTCCAGTTAATATTACAGCGAGGGAATTTGGCCCGGCACTTTGCAAAACAGAACGATACATTACATCAACACTTGGCTTATGCCTGTTTACCGGAGGCCCATCATTTAAAGTGCAATAGTAATGAGCTCCGCTTCTTTTCACTATCAGATGTTTATCCCCCGGAGCTATATAAACATTTCCTGGCAAAATCTGCTTACCCTCTTCTGCCTGCATTACATTCATCTGACAGAGCGAATTCAGTCTCTGAGCAAAAGAGAGGCTAAACATGGGAGGAATATGCTGCGTAATAACAATAGCAGGGATATCTGCCGGAAGATCTACCAGAACAGCTCTTATAGCTTCTGTACCACCTGTTGAAGCTCCAATAGCAATAATTTTATCAGTAGTCTTAATTTTGCCGGTCCAGCCTGTTTTGGATATTACTGCATCAACTGAAAGCCTTTTTTCTACGGATGTTGGCTCTGTTGCTCTGGATACTGCTGCCGCGTGAGATGCCTCTAGTCGACTAACGTTTGATTTTGCAGCAACTCTAACTTTCTCTATAAGTTCACCTGAATAATCTGATAGTTTTTCTGCAACATCAAGTTTGGGCTTGGTAACAAAATCTACAGCCCCCAAAGAAAGACACTCCAGAGTTACATCTGCTCCTTTCTCTGTAAGAGTTGATACCATTACTACCGGCATTGGTCTTAAGCGCATTAAGTTACGCAAAAAGGTAACGCCATCCATTTTAGGCATTTCAATATCAAGGGTAATTACATCTGGATTGAGTTTTTTTATCTTTTCTCTGGCAACAAAGGGATCAGCTGCTGTTCCAATTACTTCAATATCAGAGACTGACGATAAAATATCCGTCAATAATTTTCTGATTAATGCTGAATCATCTATAACCAGTACAGTAATTTTGCTCATTAATTATCATCTCCATATTAAAACAGCTCCACTGAACCTGTATCCGGCTCTTTTTTAACTCTTTTAAGGTAATCTGACTCTCTTCTTGCCACACTGCCACTCTCAACACTCTGCAACCTTTTCAACCTTACTCTGCCACTCTTGGGAAAAAACATTACTTTTCTGGGATATACATTACCAACATCTTCACCAACTTTATTTAAACCTTCAGTTCTTATATAGTCCTCAACAAAAAGGATATTTCTCTGGCCAATATCGGTCATCATTTTCAGCATCTGCCCACCACCGAATATCTTGACTTTCAAACGCTCCTTTTTACCTCCATTCTTCAAAATATCATTAACCAAACGTTCCATAGCTATATTTCCATATCGTGCCGGAGCGCTGTTACTGGAACTACGCCATGCTCCGGAATCATCTCCATCAGGAAGCATAAAATGATTCATTCCCCCTACTCCGGCAACCTCATCCCAAATACAAGCAGATATACATGATCCAAGCACCGTAATTATAAATTCATCGTTTTTGGTAACATAATATTCTCCAGGAAGTATCTTCGCCCCATAGTACTCAATATGCTTGTCCCAGTATCTGGAAATTTTTTCAAAACCGAGAATAGCTGAAGGCTTCTTCTTATCAGGATTGGCACTTTCCCCTACTGCTTTTCTTAATCTTTCAAGTGCTGAAGTCACTTTCTAAACATCCTGTACATTATCATCTAACCTTCCTGTGCATGGTCTGCCTGATAAACTGAAACCGATCACTCACTCCGTGAAGTGACTCTGAGTGACCCAAAAATAATATTCCATGATCTTTAAGTATATCGGCATACCTGTCAAACAATACCCTCTGTGTAGGTTTGTCAAAATATATAACCACATTCCTACAAAAGATAATGTCAAATTGTCCTTTGTGCGGCCAGTCTCCCATCAGGTTCAACTGTTTAAAATCTATTATATTTTGTAACTCTGGAACCACCTTTACTAAACTATCGTTACTGCCCTTTCCTCTCCAAAACCACTGCTTTAACCTGGACTTGGGAATTGATGATACGGCATCGATGCTATATACGCCTTTTTTAGCCTTTTCCAATACATTAGTATCAAGATCAGTGGCAATTATTTTTACATCCCAACTTTCCGGAATATTCTCTTTTACGGTTATGGCTATTGAATATGGCTCTTCTCCTGATGAACAACCTGCTGACCAGATACGAATCTTTTTGGATGAATAGTTCCGTTTAATGATTTCAGGAAAAAACTCGTTTGCCAAAGCTTCAAAATGGTGATTTTCACGAAAAAACGCTGTGACATTTGTTGTAATAGCATTAACAAATTCCACCAATTCATTGGAATTAGTGTTCTCAAGAATTTTTCGATAACTTCTGAAATCTTTAAGATTAAGAGCTCTTATCCTTCTGGCAACACGGGCATACACCATCTCTCTTTTGGATTCATTAAGTGAAATTCCTACCCTCTTATGAACTGCTGTTCTTATCCACTGAAAATCAGACTCTGTATAAGCAAACTCCTTTTCGCGGGAAATTATCATCATTATTATTTACCCAATATTACCCATAATTAATTAATGGCCTTTTGCAAACGGTCAATCACTTTATTAAATATCACCTCCAGCTTTTGTCCGTCATCATGAAAAGAGGCTAGCTTCTCTTTGTTTTTCTCAAGAATTTTCATAAGGTATACTTCTTTTTCCTGAGTTAGATCCAAAGAGAAAAATTCAGCCTCCATCTGCCCTATGAGATGCTCAATCAATTTGGAATTATGCTGTTTTAAATCAAGCATTTTGTGTTTGGCACTTCCAAGCGCAGAATGAATCTTTTCCACTGCAAAATTAAGGGCTTTCTTTTTCTCATTAAGCACTATTTCCGATTCCAGGGCCCTAAGCCTTGCCTCCGCGCCATTTAGCATTGAAGGCATATTATCTTTAATGCGACCATAAACAGCTTGATCATCAACCGGCATATTTTTTATAAAAATTGATACCATTTCAAAATTAACAAAAGTATATGTTCCTGAATCAACAAATCGCCCCTTACCACTGGCTTTTGCCAGCAATTCCTCTTCAAGTGGTTTTATCTCTCCATCTGGAGAAAAACTTAAAACTTCACCTGATACTCTTATCTGCACTCTCACATCCAACCCAAATGTTGTAAATGTCTGAAACATTCTTTCTGCTACCTGCCGGTATGTGGTGCAATCTATAATATCGTCAAGAAACTGCATTATAGTTCCTAGCTCTCCAGCCCCGCTCATTGCCTGCATTGCAGTAGCAAAAGCATTTTGGTAGTCATCCTTTATCCGGTAAATATGATCAAGATACTTATCCAACTGCCTTATTTTTGCCAGAAATTCAGGATATTCAAACGGCTTGGTGATGTAATCATATGCTCCTGCATCATATCCAACCAAACGCTCTTCCATTGTGTCTTTTGCAGAAACAAATACAACAGGAATAGTTGAATACTCATATTCGCTTTTTAACCATCTGCATATTTCATAACCGTCTCTACCCGGCATATTTACATCAAGCAAAATAATGTCGGGAATATTACTCTGCAGATACTCTTCAAGATTATCTGCAGACTCCATACACTCTATATTAAACTCATCTTCAAGCAATTCCTGAACAACCAGCAAATTTGTCGGCTCATCATCAATTGCAAGTACACTTTTCATTACATTTAACCCTTTATTTTTTTATACCAGGCACAAAATCCTTAAGATCAATTCCCTGACTCAACATCTGAGAGGCCACATCAACAGAAACCGGACGACTAAAATAATACCCCTGAAATACATCGCAACCATTGTTCTGCAGAAACTCAACCTGCTCTTTTGTTTCTACTCCTTCTGCGATAACCTTCATCCCAAGAGTATGAGCCAAACCTATTATAGCTCTTACTATTGCTTCGTCCTTTTCATCTGCTCCAATATCCTTAACAAACTGCCTGTCAATCTTTACTGTATCTATCGGCAACTGATTCAGATAACTTAAAGCGGAAAACCCTGTTCCGAAATCATCCACAGCTATTCTAATCCCTAAGTCATGTACTCTTTTAAGCACATCAATTGCCATCTGAGGATCATCCATAAGAGTTGACTCGGTAAGCTCAATTTCGATCTTCGACGGATCAACCTTTACCTCATCCAGAACCTGCATAACCATTTTGTCAAAAGAGCCATCCTGTAACTGCTTAGCAGATACATTAAGAGCCACTGTAAGATCAATTGAAGCAAATCCTCCCTTAAACCACTGTTTACCTTGAGAGAAAACCTCTTTTAAAACCCAAGAGCCAATATCGGTTATTAATCCTATATTCTCTGCTGCCGGAATAAAAAGCTGCGGAGAAACCATACCAAAATCGCTATGAGGCCAACGCAAAAGTGCTTCAAGACCAATAACTTTTCCATTTTTCACATCTATCTGCGGCTGATAATAAATAAGAAAATCTTTTCTGTGAGCAGCAGCCCTTAATTCATTTTCGAGATGCGCCTTTTCTCTGGCCAACTCATACATCTTTCTGTCATAAAACTGATAGTTATTGCGGCCACTTTCTTTTGCCCTATACATTGCAGAATCAGCACATTTTATAACCTCTTCAGGGGTATCACTTTCGCCAGGGTATATTGCAATCCCTATACTTGGTGAAACAAAGATATCCCTTCCGTCTATCTCATGTACTTGGCTAAGGCTACCTATTATCTTTTCTGCCACCATAGCAGCATCATTTGATGATGAAATCATATCCAAAATAACAGCAAATTCATCACCACCAAGACGAGCCACCAAATCATTTACCCTGACACACGAGCGCAAACGAGATGCAACACTAACAAGCAGAAGATCACCACAGTTATGCCCAAATTTATCATTTACCTCTTTAAAAAAATCCAGATCAATAAATAAAACACCGACACTCTCTTTCTGCCTTACCGCCCTGGCCATAGCCTTTACCAGAAAATCCCTAAACAGATTACGGTTTGCCAACTCTGTCAACTGATCAAATTTAGCCATTTTTACGAGCTGTTCTTCGGCTTTTTTTCTCAGAGTTATGTCTCTAAAAATAAGAACTCCACCATTTCTATCCTCATCCTGAATAGGAGCATATGTATAATCCACAGGAAAACTATCGCTATCAGTCAAATGAGAAAATTCAGAATTTTCAACATGAATAGGAGCTCCTCTTTCCCAAGAATGATAAAACGCAGATTTTTTCCAACCTTTTTTACCATTAAGCGACGGAATAAACTCAGATATATGCAACCCTTCCACTTCTTTATCTTTTAAACAAAGAAGCTGCTTTGCTACAGGATTTGCCATTTGAACAATCCCATCGGTATTCACCCCTAAAATACCCTCTCCTGCACTTTCAAGTAATAATTGGTTTCGAGATAAAGCTTTCTCTAAAGCAGCATTTTTCTGTTTAAGAAGTTGCCTGTTTTTATACATCTCAATAAAAACCTTAACCTTGCTTCGCAGAATATCTGCATCAATAGGCTTTAACAGATAATCAACTGCTCCTGCATCATATCCCTTAAATATATAGTTCTGTTCCTTATTTATTGCAGTAACAAATATTATTGGAGTCTGACTGTTACTATCGCCATCTCTTATAAGTGCTGCCGTCTCTATACCATCCATATCCGGCATCTGCACATCCAGCAAAACTAAAGCAAAATCATGCCTGAGAATAAGAGACAACGCCTCAGCTCCGGATCTGGCTGAAATAACCTGAAGATCTTTTATCGATGCCAACAGCTCATTCATTGCGTAGATATTTGCCTCTTTGTCATCAACAACCAATATTTTTGCATCTTCCATAACAGTTCTCAGACACCTTTTTAAATCAAACCAAAATAATTCAGAACAAAACCTCAAATTAAGTTTAGACTGAATAATCAGGAATTAAAGATAAGCTGCATTCTATTCCGTCAAATAATCCGGTAATAAAAAAAATCATAAAAAAACGAAAAATAGCAAAAAAAATCAATTAAGATGTTTTATAATGCAAAGCATGGATAAGGTGAATGAGAAATTAAAGGCTTCCATTTCCTTTATCATAATGATAGATTTTATCTAAGCAACGCTATCGGCGGAGAACAGTTTAACTGCTACTGACCAAAGCAAGACCTTCATAAGGCTTACTCAAATCAGGAATCTCTTCTAAATAGCATTTTTTAGTTAATAATTTTTTTTAAATGTGATAGAAATACAGCTTGAAAAAATTAAGTGTAGTTTTAAATGTTTTGTCGCCGTCATTCTCCATGTTTTCAGGATATGGCAACATTGCAAAATATCACAGGACTTGATTGTGAGATACCAAAAGGAGTTGACAATTGCAGCATTATATTCCGACATCTCATATTTCAAATGTTTTTCGTTACACTTGGAAATTATTAGTTGTTAATAAACCACACTCATACTAACTGAAAGGAGACATAAAAATGTCAATGTATATTAATTATCAAGGTATCAAAGGCGAAGCTAACGCAAAAGGTCACGAAGACTGGATCGATGTTCTATCACTTGACTGGGGCGTATCAAGAGCAATCAACTCTACTACCGGTACCAGACAAAACCGTGAAGCAACTTCTCCAAATATAAGCGAAGTAACTTTCACAAAATTAACTGACGATTCTACTCCGTACCTTTTCAGAGAAGCCTGCACACAAGGCGGTAAAGAAGTAAAAATCCACCTGACAAAAACTGCAGACAATCTGGAAAACTACCTTGAGTACACACTTACAGATTGTATCGTAAGTAACTACATGGTATCTACAGACGGTGAAAGACCTATTGAGACAATCTCTCTAAGCTTTACCAAAATTGAACTGCGTTACACTCCGCATGACAATACTGGAAAAGCTGTTTCACCAATATCTCAGATATACAACATTTCCAAAGCTACTATGGAATAATAGTCACACAGGAAATAATCTGGCAAAACAGGCCGCTCTTTTGCGGCCTGTTGTGTCTAACGCAACCGAATACAATATAGCTGCAGTAGAATCCGTATGAAAATCTACTCTTGAACAATTAGGTTTTTCCGATTAATAATCCGACCATACTTTAAGAAACCAATTGAAATTCTTACAGATTATTAATCAAAAAACACCTGAGGAAACGCTGATTAACCAAGCGAAAAAGAGATGAAACGCAAGGAAACGGAGATACAGTTAGGTGAAATATGTCAACTAGACAAATAAACTTACAAACACCCTCCAAAGCAGTAATTCGCTCTTGCAGACAGTTAATCAGAATTTCCCTAATTTTTAACACGAAAAGAAGAGACTGCAAATGTCTAGCAAAATCATTCAGGATAATCGCTTAGTAGCTGTCGACACCCCATTCGGCAAAGATGCTTTACAACTTTTTCATGTTCATGGAAAAGAGTATGTTAACGATCTCTTTTTTTACGAGCTATCTATGCTGTCTGAAGATATCGAGCTCGAATCCAGCAAAATCATTGGGAAAAAAATCAGCTTCACTATCGAAATAGATAATGGCAAACACCATGAATACAGTGGATATGTTACTAAATTCAAAGCGTCCTCACCTGAATCTGTCGGTAATAGCAATAGCGGAAAAATTCGTCACTATTACGCCGAAGTAGTTCCCTGGTTATGGTTTCTTGGAAAAACCACTGACTGCAGAATATTTCAAGATAAATCAATTCCTGATATTATCTCTGAAGTTTTCAAAGACCACTCTATCAGCAATTTTTCAACGTCCGCATTAACTGACACATATCCCAAGCATGAATATTGCGTTCAATACAGAGAAACAGATTTGGTTTTTGTTACCAGACTCTTGGAAGAGGCAGGCATATCGTACTTTTTTGAACAAGGGAAAGACAATCACAAACTTGTTTTAACTGACGACAAATCAGGTTTTGACCCATGCCCTGAATCTGAAGTTGATTTTGAAAAAACTACCGGCAACAATGACCATATAACCGAATGGCAAAAAGCAACATCTTTTCATTCCGGCAAATTTGCACAACGCTCTTACAACTTCAAAACCCCCAGCACTGATTTAACAACCAATGCTAAAGCAACCTCCAAATTACCTGATATCAACAAATATGAAATCTTCGATTTTCCTGGTGAGTACTATGAAAAAGGCGACGGTAAAACAGAGACCAGAGTTCGCATGGAAGAAACGGAAATGCGCGAAAACACCATACTTGCTAAAAGTTTATGTCGCACATTTTATGCCGGGGGCACATTTAAACTTAAAGAATATTCTGTTGAATCGGAAAAAAATACAGAATACCTAATTACATCAATAGAATTCGAAGCTAAAGATACAACTCAAACTACCGGGCTTTATTCCGAGGAATATTACACAAATAAATTTTTATGCGTACCCAAAAAAATTCAGGTTAGGCCGGAAAGAAAAAGCAAAAAACCTCAAATACATGGCATACAGACAGCCGTAGTTACCGGAGCATCAGGAGACGAAATTTATGTAGATAAATTCGGCAGGATAAAAGTGCAGTTTCACTGGGACAGACATGGCAAAAATAATGAAAGCAGTTCTTGCTGGATAAGAGTATCTCAAACATGGGCAGGAGAAGGCTGGGGGGCGGTTTTTCATCCGCGAGTTGGTCAGGAAGTTGTTGTTAGTTTTATCGAAGGTGATCCCGATCGCCCACTAATCACAGGGAGAGTCTACAATGCAGAACAGGTTCTTCCATATGAATGTCCTTCTAAAAAAACCCAAAGCGGAATAAAATCCAGATCGACAAAAGGCGGCGGAAAAGCAAACTTCAATGAAATTCGCTTTGAAGATAAGAAAGGCGATGAACAGGTATACGTTCATGCCGAGAAAAACATGGATACAGTCATTGAGAATGACGAAACCCTCAGCGTTGGCAATAACAGAACAAAAGTAATTGGTAATGATGAAAAAATTGATGTGGGTTCAAATCGAAATGCCAGAATAGGAACTAACGACACCCTTGAGGTTGGCAGCAACCTGAATATAAATGCAGGATCAAGCATTACGATTAAAACAGGCGCTGCTCAGATCAAAATGTCATCTGATGGCACAATTAAAATAAAAGGGGTAAGTGTTTCTGTAGAAGGGGTAACCACAAAGGTAAAAGGCAGCGCCACTGCTGCATTAAAAGGCGGCATAGTCACAATAAACTAATTAGTTTTATGGAGTATAAAAATGGGAAAACCAGCTGCAAGAATTACCGATTTTCATATATGCCCGGGAACAATACCTAAATCAATTCCTCATGTTGGCGGGCCAGTAGTTACTGGTGCTCCAACAGTTATTATATGCGGAATGCCGGCAGCAAGAGTCGGTGACATGCTTATCTGCATGGGGCCTCCAGACACTGTATCTTCCGGTTCATCATCAGTTATTATTGCAGGCCAACCTGCCGCCAGAATGCTGGATTCAACATCACATGGTGGTAAAATAATCACTGGCGCACCAACCGTACTTATAGGTTGATAGAGGGAGTTATACCAAACGACATGAGTGACGGGCTGTTTGAGCAAATAATTGAAGAAGCTGCATTTTATTGGTTTCAACGAAACCATGCTGTCGATTCGCCTTTTTACACTCTGAAAAACCTAATCGAACTTGACCGACGCCTTGCAGGATTGCTTAGATTAATGGCAAGTCTGGACGGTTTTCACGATTTTCTAAATAGCGGCTTCAATTCTGAAACGGAATTGGAATTTTATTGTGCCATAGGAGCTGCATCTCCTATGAGAAATATTAATCTTTTTCAGATTATTAAAAACTCCATAAAACTTAACAGTAATACAAATGAAATAGTTAATATGCTGAGTTGGGTCGAATATAAAAGCATATCCGGCCTACTTAGAAAATTATGGGAATCAGATAATACCGAGCTACAAAACATCGCTCTTGGAGTTTGGAAGAACCATAGAAAAAAAACAGATATTGATCTTCCAGCAGCCATGAACAGCAGTGACCCGGAAACCCGTGCCATTTCAGCTCAATTTGCTGGAGAAATGGGAATGACACAACATTTAGAACAAATTGCGGCTCTACTTAACGACGACAATGAAAAAGTAAGATTCTGGGCTGCATATTCTGTAATTTTATTAGGAGGCGATCAAGGATTGAGCCTGTTATTTAACACCATACAGGAACAAAAAGAACAAAAAAATCTGGCTATACAATTAACATTTCCGATACTAACCGAAAAAGATGCAACAAAGTGGATTAATACATTAAGCAGAAATGACAACCTTCTGCAGGAAACAATAAAATCTTTTGAAGTAGTCGGATTATCACGATTTATTCCATGGCTGATAAGCCTGACTAAATCGCCATCAACTGCTCCATTTGCAGCACATGCTTTTTGCACAATAACCGGAATGAGCATTGAAAGTGAAGATTTTGGTGAACTAATACCTATTCTGGGAGACCCAACGGCAATCGACTCGGAAGATTTTGAGAAAGCGGTAAAAGCAATTGGAAAAATTGATTTTAATGCCCTATGGACTAAATACAACAATAGATTTTCCAATGAATCGCGCTATTTTTTCGGAAAAACCATTACAGATAAAAACATGTCTGTAATTCTTAAAAACGGCAACCAACAACAGAGAAAAAGAGCCGCTCTGGAACAAGCTATTCTTTCTCCTGAAAAAGAACTTTTTCAACACCGAGCTCCCGGATTCCGACAATGACTACAAATATAGACAACTGCAAAACTCTGGCAACTGTTGTTTCACAGGGAATCAACTCGCCTCTGGGCAAAAATTGCGAAATCACATTCGCTCGTTATTCAAGCTGTCTTGCAAATTTTTCGGAATTACAGATAAATGAAAATGCAACTGTTTTAATCTCAAATATCGATGATAAAAACCTTTTTAATCTACCGGAAAATGAAAAAATCACATTATTACATCCGCGCAATCGCAAATTATTGCAAATTGCAGTTCCTGCTCTACAAGATTGCCTGAAACACCTAAGTGATAATGATAAAAAGAGCTTTGGCATTCCATTATTTCTAGGTCTCCCTCAAGAACAGTCAATTGCGGCATCACAAGAGCACCAGGTATTACCTGCCTGGATTGCCAACATATCCCAAATAGGGATTGATATTACTCAAAGTAAAACATTTTCATGCGGTAGAGCCAGCGGCATAATAGCAATAGAGCAAGCCATAAAATACCTTAATGAGTCCGGCAAAAAATTTGCTCTTGTCGGTGCATGCGACAGCATGACGGATCTAGGACTTCTAAACGGTTTTGATAGTGAAAAAAGACTCATCTCACCTAAAAATAGTGAAGGATTTATTGCAGGTGAAGCCGCTGTATTTTTTCTTATAACAACAGCGCCAATTGATGACAATGCAAAAATAACTAATTTTAAAGCTGTAATTTGCGGAGAAGAATCGGCTAAAAGAATTACTTTTATTGATAGCGCCCCTCTTACTCTGGCAAACATGGTAGCTGAACTTATTGAAGAATGCGGTATTGAAAATATGAAAATCAATACAGCATATCCATCACATAATGGAGAAAAGGAGTGGTTATATGAATGGGGCTGGTGCAACCACATTAACCGAAACCATATAAATACCAGTGAATGCCAACTGGAATTACCAACAACTTTTTTCGGAGACACTGGAGCAGCCGATGGACTTTTAAAAACAGCCATTGCTGCAGATGCTATTAAAAAAGGAGTATTAAAAACTCCTGTATTGATTGCATCATCTTCCGACTACACTCATCGTGGAGCAATGCTGATAAGCTAATAACTTTCACAGCAATTAAATATGAATAACAATAATTTCATAAAATTTAAAACCATATCTAATCAGGAATTTATATTTACGGATAAAAAAGAGCTTCCTCCCGGAGAAAATTGCGAGTTAATTGAATCCGAGGATACTAATTATTTTGGCAATATAATCAACCAGATAACACGAGCAAAATCTTCAGATGGACGTAATCTTCATCATGTATTCGGACTAATAAAATCTGAATCTACAGGAAGAATGACCCTATCAGCCGGTTACATTATTGAAAGCATCGTAAAGGCTCTTATTTCTAAAAAACTTTACCTATATCA
>QZLD01000065.1 GCA_004796385.1 Gammaproteobacteria bacterium
GCAGAAGAAGGCAGTGCAGAAGAAGGCGCAGCTGAAATTGATTTCACAAAAGCAAAAGACCTTATCTCTACAATAATTAAGGACAACCCGAATGGCTCTGCTATTACACCTATTGATTTACCAACAGCGCTTAAAAAATCAGAGAGAATGGCAAGAGCAGTTTCACAAACATTTCCAGGCAAACAAGGCGGTTCCCTTACAATAAGCACTAATGATTTTGCCGTTTATACTTGGGAATTTGTAGATTTAAAAGGAGGAGTAGATCTCTCCTCTATTGAAATGGAAGATATTACCACCGATGTAATTCAAAACGGAACCAACATTCTTGCTCTTTCTACAATAAAAAATGAAAAAGGAGAAGATATCACTGCATTGCAAACCCAATATGACAGCAATGGTTTTTCCGAAGTAAAAATCGACAACTCTCTTGATACCAAAATAACAAAAGGTACTTTTTCATTGGGTGTAGATGAAGATAGCGGTGAAACTATAGAGGTCTACAATACAACCACAGAATATGGCCTTACAAGCCAATCAGTTGTAATGATTGATATGCGTAAAGTCATTCAAGCTGATGACGAGACAACAGTGGCTTATACCTACAACGGCAAACTTTGTCATTCGGATTACCATGCAGTAGATCAGGCTGAAACAGCAGCCTGTGCTCAGGTAAGTACTATAGGCGAGATTATTTTTGATGTTTCAGATCTAACAACTCCTCTTGCAGGAGAACCAGGATCGATAGCAATAGTTGATAGTTTACACAGCGAAGCGTTCGAATATTCTGCAGGTGCATATGATGGCCAGTTGGTTATCAGCATCGACAGTGAAAACGATGGTGTTTACGATGCCACCAACACCTTTACCTGGTAATAACCACTTAGCTGCTAACCCGGCAAAATAGCTGCCGATTAGTACATAAAAAGGCTCCTTCGCGGAGCCTTTTTATTTGCTTGTTAAATCAGATTTGACGTCAACCTTTAAAGATCTGAGCTTCCATGCTATTTTTGATTAAAGGCTGGAATTATTGGATGCAACAGCGGTCATATTCCGCAGCATGTTCCTGTGCTCTTGAAAAGGGCATACTATTCTCTACGAGATGCGCCTTACCAGTCATGCTGGCAAGCTGACTGAACTAACCAATATAACATTGAAGGACTACTAATAGTCCACCAATAACAAATCGTTAAGGTTTTAAAATATGAAAAAACTGTTTTTATCTCTGATTACCGCATCTTTTCTTATCACAAATCCTTTAGTTCTGGCGGCGGAACAGCCGAATTCAACAACAAAACAACATCAAAAAACAAGAAAACAACTGCCCTTTAACGAGCTTATGGGGTTATCAAAAGCATTTGCCATAATAAAAGGGGCTTATGTAGAGGATGTTGATGACAAAAAGATTATTGAAGGCGCAATTAAGGGAATGGTGCAATCACTCGACCCCCATTCATCATACCTGACAGAAGATGACTACGATGACCTGGAATCGTTCTCCCGTGGTAACTTCGGCGGATTGGGAATCGAGATAGGAATGGAAAATGGTGTAGTAAAGGTAATCTCTCCAATTGATGATACCCCGGCTCAAAAGGCGGGGATTATTGCCGGTGACCTGATTATTAAGATAGATGATAAAAGCGTAAGAGGCATGACCATTAACGATGCTGTAAAACTAATGCGTGGCAAACCCGGGGAAAAAATAACCCTGACAATCGTGCGTAAAGGAGAAAAACAGCCTTTCAGTGTTGATATTGTACGCGATGTAATTGAGATCAAAAATGTAAAGGCAAAATATCTTGAGCAGAACTTCATCTACCTCCGAATTGCAAGATTTCAAGGGAATACAACCGATAAAATAAAAGAGGCGCTAAAAAAAATCAGGGGCAAAAGAAAAAAATCTGCAATAGAAGGCATTGTTCTTGATCTGCGTAATAATCCAGGCGGGTTACTAACTGAAGCAGTTTCCGTATCTGAGCTGTTTCTTGAAAAAGATAAAGTAGTTGTAAGCATTAAAGGTAGAGAAAAAAGTTCTGAAATACCTTACTCATCGCACACAACAGATATGTTTTCAGGAGCGCCTGTTGTTGTGCTGATTAACCAGGGTTCTGCATCGGCATCAGAGATAGTTGCAGGAGCATTACAAGATCACAAAAGAGCAATAATTCTGGGAGAAACCAGCTTTGGCAAAGGCTCTGTGCAAAAAACATTCCCACTACCGGGTGGAAAATCAGCAGTTAAACTAACAACTGCCCTTTATTATACTCCTAACGAAAGGTCTATACAGGCAAAGGGAATAGTGCCGGATATTGTAGTTGAATCAAATAAGGTCCTTAAAGAGCGAAAAGATGTTTTTGGCAAAGGCTACTCTGAAGCTGATCTGTCAGGACATATTGAGCAGCCTGAAGATGGTAAAAAGGGGGGTAATAAGGTACCGAAGAAGCAACAAACAAATTTGGCAGAAACAGACTATCAGCTTCATGAAGCGCTATCATTACTAAAGGGGTTGGCGCTTTACAGCAAAAATGACAGCAGCAATAAGGACAACAACAATAAAACCGCAACAAAATAGAAAGTGTCTATTTGCTCTTCTGCTATCATTATTCTCCTTCATAGCGCAAACAGAAGAGCAACATTCTCATCCGCCTTTAATCAGCATAGTTATTGACGATATCGGTGATAAACTTCATGCCGGCAAAGCGGTAATTTCTCTTAAAGGAGACATTGTCTGCTCAATTTTTCCGCAAGATAAATATTCACAGCAATTGGCAAAATTAGCACAAAAATCCGGCAAAGAGATAATATTGCATCTACCGATGGAATCTGAAGCACGTTTACGCCTGAATGCCGGTGGTCTCTATCTTGACATGACCAAAGAACAGTTTACGCAAACGGTGAACGAGGATATTGACCTACTACCACAAATTTCCGGCATAAATAACCACATGGGAAGTCTACTAACCAGACATCCGGGACATATGCAGTGGCTAATGGAGATAATAGCAACACATGATGGGCTCTACTTTCTTGATAGCCGCACAACACCACTAACAGTTGCAGAGCAGATCGCTATCGAAAACCATATCGCCAATACCAGAAGAGATGTCTTTCTTGATCACGATGTTAACGACAAAGCAATTCGATATCAGTTTGCAAGGCTTATCCGCTTGGCGAAAAAAAATGGCCATGCAGTTGCCATTGGTCATCCGCATAAACAGACTATTCAGGTTCTAAAAGAAGAGTTGTCACGCCTTGACAGCTACGGGGTAAGGCTGGTCAAATTGTCCGCACTTATTAAGGCAATCGGTTCAGAATCAGATGAAAAATAAAATAGCAACTCTGGGGCCTACCGGGACATTTTCCGATCTGGCTGCACGCAGGTATCTGCGAAAATCCGGCGAAGAAGCAGAAATAACATATTATCCGTCAATAAAGGCTGTATTTGCAGCTCTTGGCAAGGAATGTGGCAGCGCAATTGTTCCTATAGAAAACTTTTCCGAAGGATATATCCCGCTGGTTCTGGATAACCTGATAAATGACAATATTTTTATTAAAGGTGACATGCTGTTGCCGATCAGTTTTTCCTATATCGGAAATGTTGTTGCGCCTGATGAAATAAGAAGGATATTTGTGCAGTTTGTAGCCGAAGGGCAATGCGCCGGATTTCTGGAGGAGCTGCAGCAAAAGACAAAAAGCAAAATCGAAATTATTGAAACACAGAGTAATATACAATCACTACAACTATTGAAAGGAGCAGAAAAAGGGAGCGGCGCAATCGTGCCGTCAAGTGCAATTTCAGAATCTGGTTTCGCAAAAGTAATTGAAAATATTAATGATTATAAGGATAATGCCACCAGATTTTTAATTTTATCACCACATGAGGTAAAGGTCAGTGGAGGTAGAACAAAATCATCTTTAATTGTCTTTGATGATGACGATAAGCCGGGAATGCTTGAATCTGTACTTTCGTCATTTTCAAAGAGAGAAATTAACCTGACCTCTATTGTCTCCAGGCCTACCAAAAGAACATTTGGTAAATACCACTTTTTCATTGATCTTGAAGGGGCAATAAATAACAAGAATATCTGTGATGCACTCAAAGAGATAACCACACATTTCAGAGTCAGGTTTTTAGGTTCGTATAATAACTGGGGCGAATAAAACCTAAAAGGAGATAGTAATGAAGATATTTGGTGGAAAAATCAAAAAAATAATCGATCTGTTATGGGGATCAAGATCTGCTGCGATAACTATTGTTTTGACAAACATGATATTCATTTCCGAGGCACTGGCAAGAGCCGGTGGTGGTGGCGGAGGTGGTGGTAGCAGCTTTGGCGGAAGCAGTTACAGAAGCTACTCTTCATACAGTAGCGGAGGTGGTGGCAGTGGCGAGGGTTTCGTAGTTTTTACTATAGGTATGGCAATTTTTATGTTGATTTGGTTTGGAATGTGGGTGCATTCAATTTTCAAAAGACATAAAAACAGATGGGACTCCAACAGAATTATCTCTAAATTGAGCAATATTGATGGTTCATGGAATCCAAAACATATAGGACAGAGATTAAATAAAATCTACTTTGCGGTTCAAAATGCCTGGATGGAGCGTGATCAGGATCTTGCAAAGGAGTACATGAGCCAAAGATTATATGACAAACACAAAGAAAAGACTGAAATCATGAAGATCAAGCATGAAAAAAATATGCTTGAGAATATAAAATTGCACAGTTTCAAAATTATCAGCGTCAGAGATTATAAGGATGATGATGATGACTATCTTTGGGTTGAGATTCGTGGCTCAATGAAAGACTATACTATAGATGATCGCACCGGAGAGACCATATGGAGTAGCGGGGCATTGCCATTTGAAGAGTTATGGAAACTGGTAAGAGGCGAAACAGGTTGGGTGCTGGATGATATAGATCCAAATGTAACCAAAGAAGATTATCTGGGTCTGCAATCAAGCAGTGATGCAATTTAGGGGGCTAACCATGAAGTTTTCAACAAAAAGAATCAAGCGAACAATTAACTTTTACCTTGCAAGAACTACTGCGGTTGGAATAGCGGTTTTGCTTTTTGCTGTAGAGGCCGCTGCAAGAGCAGGAGGTGGTGGCGGAGGTGGCGGCTTCAGTAGTGGCGGCTATAGTAGCTCCAGAAGCTATTCATCCTCCGGTGGCCCGGATAATCCGTTAGTATTTATTGCGATTCTTGGAGGATTTGCTTTTATATTTTTTTGCTTCTGGTTGCACTCAACATATAAATTACGCAAGAACAAGCGTGATGCCGAAAGGATAATCCGTGAACTGACTGAAATTGACAGATCTTGGAATCCTAAATTTATTGGTGAAAGGCTGAATAAGATATATTTTGCGGTACAAAAAGCATGGATGGAACGCGATCAGGATCTGGCAAAAGAGTATATGAGTCAAAGGCTCTATGATGAGCATAAAGAACAGACTGAGATAATGAAAATCAAGCATGAGAAAAATATCCTGAAAAATATCAGATTGCTTGGATTTAAAATTGTTGAGGTAAAAGATTATAAGGAAGATTCCAAAGACCAGCTCTGGGTTGAGATTCATGGCGCAATCAAAGATTCAACCATAGATGACAGAACCGAAGAGGTTATAAAATGCGAACCTTCAGAACAGTTCAAAGAACTATGGCTGTTAATTAGAGGCGAAACCGGTTGGGTACTTCATGAGATAGATCCATCTGTAACCACGGAAGATTTTGTTTCTATGAATTCAATGAGTGAGGCGTTATGACAATAAAAATCTACCATAATCCACGTTGCTCCAAATCACGACAGGCACTGCAGCTGTTAAAAGATAACGGAGTAGAACCGGAAATCAAAGAGTACTTAAAAGAGGGTTTGACAGCGGTTGAAATCAAACAACTCCTTGCGCTTTGTAATAGCAATCCAAGGGATATTATGCGTAAAGGCGAAACTGAGTATAAAGAAAATAACCTTGCAAATAAAAACCTGAGCGATGAACAACTTATTGAGGCAATAGCAACATACCCCAAGCTACTTGAACGCCCACTGGTGGTTTGTGATAACGAAGTTGCTGTTCTTGGCAGACCTCCTGAAAAGATACTGGAGATATTGGGGTAGAAGCATTCATGGCAGATGCAGAGACCATTCAAGAGCTGAAAATTCTGGCTGATATCGGCGACCTGCGCTATCTGGATTTGCATCTGGCGCGTTTCATATCATCATTTTCAGGCAATTATAAATCAGAGCTGGCTTTGGCAGCAGCAGCGTTATCCGCTGCTGTCGGCAAAGGCGACCTCTGCATAAACATAGAAAAAGATATATATAATTTTATTAATAACAATAATATTAATACTATAGCAGCAAAACATGTAACTAACGCAATTCTTGAATCTGCAGAGGAAGCAAAAATAATCGGAAAAGGTGATGGCTATCAGCCTCTGGTTCTTAATAGCAATAAAAATCTCTATTTCCAGCGTTACTGGAATTATCAAAATCGGATAGCTGATTTTCTTAGGAATCGGGTAATCAGAGAAGATAATGCCTGCGATCTTGCTCATGTAACAGAAAATATTGAGATACTTTTTGAAAAAGACAGCCGTCAAAAATGGCAAAAAGTTGCTGCGGCAATGGCATTGCTACGAAATTTTTTAGTGATTACCGGAGGCCCTGGAACTGGAAAAACCACCGTAGTAGTCAAAGTATTGGCTCTGTTGCAGATGATGGCGCCAACCCCTCTAAAGATCAATTTGGCGGCACCGACCGGAAAAGCGGCCAATCGCCTTACAGAATCCATAAAAGAGAAAAGAGCCACTTTACCTGTATCTGATAAAATAAAGATGCTGATTCCCTCCGAGGTAAATACCATCCATCGCCTATTGGGGGCAAGATTCGGCAGCAGTGAATTTATCCATAATCGCGATAATAAACTAACCTGCGACTTACTGGTTATTGATGAGGCGTCGATGATAGATGTTTCACTCATGGCAAAATTAATTGATGCCTGTAAAGAGCAAACGGCAATAATCCTTCTTGGTGATATGTATCAGTTGTCATCAGTAGAGGCTGGCAGTGTCCTTGCAGATATCTGCATTGCCGGAATAAACTCAGGAATAACAACCGATACAGAAGAAAAAGTCAGACAGATCACTAACGAACAAATCAACTCCAACAATAACTCTCAAAAATTGCCTGATGCCGTTGTAAGTCTCCAGCATAGCTACCGTTTCAGCAGCGATAGTGGTATCGGGCAGTTAGCCGAAGCGGTCAATAACGGAAATATAATGCAGGTAAAACAGCTTCTGGAGCAAAGCAAATATAACGATATCTGCTACAACGTACTTGCTGAAGAACATGCGCTTATAGCTGCCTTAGATATCTCTCCGTTTACAAAAGCAGTAGCGGCATCTGATCCTCAGACAGCACTAAAGCAAATATTCAGCTGTGGAATTCTCTGTTCGCACAAAGAAGGTATTTATGGAGTTGAAAATATCAATAGGCGTATTGAGGAGAGGTTGCAGACAAAAGGGGTAATTCACAAAGATGAGATGGAATACCACGGTCGCCCTATAATGATCACCAGCAACAGCTACAGAAGCGGTCTATTTAACGGCGATATCGGCATAATCTGGCATGATAAAGACTGTGGTTTTAAAGCTTGGTTTCTTGATCAACAAGGTCAACCAATATCTTTTTACCCAAGACAACTGCCTAAGCACACAACTGTTTATGCAATGACAATCCACAAAAGCCAAGGGTCGGAATTTGATTTTGTAGAGATGATTCTGCCGGAGGTATCATCCGACCTGCTAACACGAGAAATCGTCTACACAGGTATAACCCGCGCGAAGAAAAAAATCACCATTCACGCCGATAAAAGGGTCTTATTTGAAAGCATAAACAGAAAAATCACCAGAAAATCGGGGCTGGCGGATATAATAGTCGGTTAGACATAATGTTTTGACCCAGCCTACTTATGTAGCTCTGTATAAGCTTCTGAACCAGTACGATTTTAAAGTTTGGTTATTTGCCGCCCTCTACAGCTTTAATCCGCATATTTCATAAGCCGGCGAAAAAGCAAAAAGATCCCCAGAATAAATCCAAAAGTTCCCAACAAAGCAATTAGAGCACATGTTCCTTGCAACATAACCGTATCCTTAAGTATTTTGTCTGTTATCTATTTGATATATAGATAAAATATAGAGTAGTTAGTGTAGATTTTCCAATAACGGTTTTTGATAGAAATAAAAAAGGCCGATAACAAATACCAACGATTAATGAAACCATAGGGGTTATGAAAAAAGAGGGCTGCACAAAACCGTAAATAATACGGTTTTGTGCAGAATTTTAAGGATTAATTACATTCGGATACCAATACCCAATAATTTGCAGATTCCTGCTGCAGCGAAGTAACTGTGCTGTAAAAATAATTGCCTGTATATCCAAGCGAATCATTGGAACCATTTGCATATGCGTATGATGCAAACCAGAAGAATTCTTCATAGGCTCTGCCTGCCTGCACATGCTCATAGTTTGTTGCAGTAATACATGTATGTGGCTCATCTGTAATTTCAACTTCGATGATTGCTGTTGGAGCACTACTTAAATCCGTAGTATCAAATGCTTGTAGTTGGTATTTGTGAATCCCAAGCGAAAGACCATTTATCTCACAGGTAAAACTTTCTGTACCGGAGCATGCAATCTCCTCTTCCGTATCTATGTCGGTAATAATAATCTCTTTCAGATTATTGTTACCATCGGAAGCGGTACCTGTAACGGTTAAGGAGTTTCCGTTTGTATTTGCTTCATAGCTGACAATTGTCGGCGCCACCGGATCAATCTCTTCAGGACACTCTCCGATTGAATAGTAACCCTCAGGGTTTTCCATTACTGTGGTTATATCCGAACCGGATGTTCCAAGGCTTTCATCAGAACCTTCGGTATACCAGGTTGTGGTTCCACCATACCACCACCATCCTCCGGACACAGAGGTGTATGCTCTACCGGCAGCCTGATGCTCGCTATTTGTAGCCTCATAATCTCTGCAGATAAACTCCAGTGTAAATGAAATTTCATCGGTAATTGTTGATAAACCGGTATCATCAGTTGCTCTGAATATCACCGTATGTGTTCCTGCATCCAGCGATGCTGAATATGACCAGTTATCTGTACCGGATACGACTTCCCATATACCACTATTATCAATTTCAACTTCAATTAACATCAGGTTATCATCAATATCTGAAGCAACGCCGGAAATCGTTACATTAAGGCCAGTTACATTAGTATCCTGAACTTCGATGCTTGGTGGATTTTTTGGAATCTCAATCGAAATAAAACAGTTTTCAGAACTTAGCTCACTCTCTTTGCCTGTTGTATCAAACGCCTTGGCAGTTAAGCAGTGCTGCCCTGGATCAAGATCTACAAATCTTAATACTTCGTTAAATGTTTGAGTATCTCCACTATCGGCACTTACGATTTTATATTGACTGCCATCCATATATATCTGAATATTATCCAGATTACCATCCGGGTCTGACGCGGTTACAACATATGTAACGCTCTGATCTCCATCAATTATTTCTGTTGAGTCCACAACAGGGGGGTTGGTTTCAATTCCGCCCAACGCCTTTTCAAGATCAATTCTTCTCTTTGATTCATCCCCCATTACCTCTACCCCTGTCTCCTGATAGAGAGAGACAACACCTTCTTTATCGCCCATAAGTTCAGGTTTTGCCTGCAGCAATTGAGCTGTTAAACCGGCTGCAGCAGGTGTTGCGGATGATGTTCCTCCAAGAGTCCAGGTTCCGCCACCGCACATTGCACAAACTACCTCTTCGGATGGTGAATAGAGATCAAGAACAGGAGAGGTATTTGAATAGCAGGTTCTCTCATCTGCATACCTATTGTTGTCGGAACAATTGGCAGGTTCAAATGGAGTGTAGTTTGCATCATCTTCATCCCATACGGAACCTATCGAGATAACATTATCCGAACATGCCGGATTCGATATTGAACTACTCCAACCATTATTACCCGATGCAGCAAATACAAGAATGCCATTATCAAGTGCATTACCGGCAGCATCATGAATAACTCCCGAATTACAGGTGCCTGAATATTGGCCTCCGCCAAGAGACATGGAGATTATTTTTATTGCCGGGCCACCATTAACACCGTCTTTGTTTTCAACAACCCACTCAATTGCATCGGCAATTACAGAGTCATAAGCATTCGGAAATACTGTTAAAGCATATATTTTTGCGTCAGGAGCATATCTGGTTACGATGGATGCCGTTCCGGTTCCATGATAACAATCTTCCATATTCCGGGAATGAACACCTTCACCAGGATCGGAAAAGTTCTTACCTTCCATCACAACACTATTTGGCAGATAAGTACTCCCGCCTAATTCAGGGTGAAGCAGATCAAAATGAGTATCTACTACAGCAACACCAATATCTGTGCCGGTAAATCCCAGATTGGCTGCTGCATTTGAACCGGTTAAATGCCTTCCTTCTACAGTAAAAAGTTCATTTAACTTATCAATTTGCAGGCTTTCCACATCACTTCTAGATGCGATTTTTTCCAGAGCCTCAGTATCGGAAACATAAGCTGCAACAGTATTTTGGTATCTTAGTTTAATAGCCGTTTTAAATCTGTTTTTCTTACCTGAAGTATCATTAACGGATAAAGTGTTTAAAAAGTTATTTTGATGGTCTTTAATCATACTGGCCATCTTAACCAATCTATGTTTTCTGTTTTTTATATTACGCAGCCCCTCGAATTGCTGAGACTTTTTAAGATTAATAAGAACCCTTATCCCCTGATTACTTTCTAAAGAACCTATCAGGGACTGTTTTTTTAGTGTTGCCGATTTTTTGCTGAAGGCATCAAAGATGCGGGAATCAATTTTAGCGTTAACCAAATCACTATCAGTTTCATAAGTTACCTTATAATCGCCTGAATAAGCATTTGACACAAAAAGCACAGTAGCTAACAAGATATAGATACATCTTTTCATATTGCAATTTCCTCTGAATATTATTTTTAATGCAAAAGGAAAAAATAGCCGTTAATACCAATACAATATTTAAAATCTTGAGATTAAAAAACCGAATTCCCTTTTACCCATTCCTTTATAAATTATTATTTTATGCGGTTAGAAGCTTGCGGTTATTAATTAATAACATCACATACCGACCAAATACACAGATCGTTAGAATACGATAAATTTTCACGGCAAACAAGACCGATAGCTCACCAACGCGATATCTGCACCTTAAATTTGAGATGTTTTGAAAACAGCGCATCAATGCCATACAACATGGATAAGTTCCACGCTTTTATTTCATGATTTTCCAGCCTGTTCGCGCTGCGCAAATCCTTTATCGCCTCCCCGAAAAGGCGTGGGATAGCGTTGCGCCATCTATATATTCCAGTTCACCGCCTAAAGGTATGCCGTGAGCCAATCGCGTTGCCTTTACACCAATATCTTCTGCCATTGAGGCGATATAGTGGGAGGTAGCTTCCCCTTCTACTGTAGCGCTGGTAGCAATTATCAATTCTCTGATCTCACCGTCTGCGATTCTGGTTTCCAGGATATCAAGACCAATCTCTTTAGGGCCGGTGCGGTCTATGGGTGAAAGCTTCCCCATAAGCACAAAATAGAGTCCGGAATAGACCCCGGCCTGCTCTATGGCAAAAAGATCCATGGGAGTTTCAACGACGCAAATGGTGCTGTGATCACGTTTTTCCGAACTGCATATCTTGCATGTTTCCAGCTCGGTAAGGTTGCGACAAAGTCGGCAATTGTTAATTTTATCCATTGCCTGCAACAGATTGTTTGCCAATATTTTGCCACCTTCACGATTATGCTCAAGCAAGTGCATGGCGATTCTCTGTGCAGACCTTACGCCGATACCAGGCAGTGATTGCAGTGAGCGAATCAGGCTATCTATAACCTCAGACTGCATAGTAATTAACCGCCAAATGGCATTTTGAAACCGGGAGGCAGATCGATGCCGCCGGTAAATGCCGACATTTTCTCTTTTGTGGCCTTTTCAATCTTATGTGTTGCTGCAGTAATCGCCGATGCTACCAAATCTTCCAGCATATCCTTATCGTCTCCAATAAGAGAATCATCAATCTCAACTTTGCGGGCTTCATATTTGCCATTGAGTGTTACCTTTACCATACCGCCACCGGATTCACCTGTCTCCTCGATTTTAACCAGGTCTTCCTGCGCCTTAACCATGCCCGACTGTATTTCCTGAGCCTTCTTCATTAACCCTTCAAGACCACCCTCAAACATAACATCTCCTGTTTTTGTATTTACTGCCAGTTATAAAAGCCTGATGCTTTCCGGTATTATCTTGGCTCCGAAAATATTTTCAATATCTTTTACAAAGTTATCGTTTTTTATCTCCGCAAACGCCTCTTTCCTGAACTCATCTTTTTTTCTTGATTCGGTCATTGCCGGAGTTTCTGACGAAATCTCGCCAGCCTTGATATCTACTTTTACACTACAACCAAAGTATTCGCTGATTTTCTCTTCTATCTTTGAGGTAAATATAGGGGATATCAGATTTTTAACTGTTTTGTCTGCAATCAGAACCGTTTTTTCGGCTGTAAAGCAATCTGCGCTACAGTTGAGAGCAAGCTGCGCTGCCATACCACTGAGGTTAAGTTGCGATTGCGCCTGTTTCCAGCGTTCGTTTGGGCTTGCTTCTGTTTGCTGCGGCTCTGATCTGGATGTCAACGGCTGTTGGACTTGTGTAAAAGTATCTGTTTTTGCTGTGCTGTGGTTCGGTGCTGCCTCTTCAGATATTGTTTTTTCTGGTATTGCATCTTCTGGCGCTACCTCTCCCGATACAAGTTCTGCCTGGGCATATTCTGCATACGCATCATCAGACTGCCGATCATCATCTAAAACCTTTTGCAATAGCTGTTGTTGTGGTTTTTCGCTAACAGGCTTAGACTCAACTCTTAGTTCAGCGGGCTTTTTTTTTTGATCCTGTTGAGCCGGACAGTTTTTGTTTAACTCTGCTTTTACTGCCTCAAGCCCGGAGAGCCTTTTGCCACCACTGTTTGATTCTGATTGAGGTGCGGGGCTATTTTGCGTGTTTGCAGTGGCTTTGGCTACCAGGGGTTTGGCTGCCGGCTTAGCCTTTATCGGTGCAAATGCCAGCATTCTCAGCAACAACATCTCAAAACCGATGCGAATATCGGCAGCGTATTGCAGATCCTTTCTGCCTACAAGAGCTATCTGATAATAGAGCTGGGCGTTTTCAGGAGTTATCTTTTCTGCCAGCGCCAGTACTTCGCCTTTATCACCAAAGGTGTTATCAATTGCCGAAGGTTCCACCTGCGCCAGTGCAATACGATATAGCATAGACTGCATCTCATCCAGAATCCCCAAATAATCGGGAGAGTAGAGTGAAATATCAGCGGTAATCTTTACCAGTTCAGCGGCATTTTCGTCTATAAGCGCCTGAATAATAGATGAGATATAGCGAGAATCTATGGTGCCCAGCATTGCACGGACATCATCTTCCCCCAGTCTTCCACCGCCAAATGAGATCGCCTGATCCATCAGGCTAAGTGCATCACGCATACTGCCTTCTGCTGAGCGAGCCAGTAGTAATAGTGATGCCGGATCGAAATCAACAGCCTCTTTTTGCAGAATCATCTCCAGATGGCTGCTGATATTTTCTGTAGACATGCTCTTCAGGTTAAATTGCAAGCAACGGGAGAGGATTGTAATCGGCAATTTTTGCGGATCAGTTGTAGCCAACAGGAATTTTACATGCGGTGGCGGCTCTTCCAGTGTTTTCAGCAACGCATTAAAACTGCTGATCGAGAGCATGTGGACTTCATCTATCAGATAAACCTTGTAGCGCCCGACAGATGGAGCATACTGCACATTTTCCAGAAGCTCGCGCGTATCTTCAACCTTGGTGCGCGAGGCGGCATCGACCTCTATCAGATCAACAAAGCGTCCACCATCAATATCGGTACAGGCAGAACAAACTCCGCAAGGCTGCGAGCTTATTCCCTGTTCACAGTTAATAGACTTTGCCAGAATTCGGGCAACAGTGGTCTTGCCGACTCCGCGAGTTCCGGTAAACAGAAAGGCGTGATGCAGGCGGTCATTATCCAGCGCGTTAATCAGCGCGCGCAGAACGTGCTCCTGTCCAACCATTTCGGGGAATGTTTTTGGTCGCCACTTCCTTGCCAGAACCTGATAGCTCATTTTTATCTCTCTGTATTACAAATAAAACAGGCGCTATTGTAGCAGTCACATAAAGAGTGAGAAAGCAAAACCGGAGAAAGAAAACGGGATAAAGAATGATAAATAAAGTGGTGGCAACTAACACCAGCCACACCCCGGCACACGAGTCAGCCAATACCGTTGCTCCCTTCCGGGCCTGGCGGGGTTTTCAGCCTATCGTTGCGAGGGGACCGGTGAGAGTCGCCATAACGCAGCACAAACCGACAAATGCCGATTTAGCAGGGGTAGCGACTTTACAAACTATAGAGCTAAATGTCAAACGGTTTTGGTTTGTGATAAATTATGTGCGAAATTATTCTCGCCTGAAACAGCGAACCCTCATAAAAAGCATCAAGGAAAACATCATCGTGCTGAAGACAAAAACAGGAAAAAACGCCATATCTATCATAGTAATTATTGCCCTGACTTTTGTTGTTACAGACATACTAATGCCACATGGTGCAGCAACAACACCAGACTCAATCAACTATCTTGATATATCCTACAATCTCTCAAAAGGATATGGGTTTGGAAAAACGGATTATTCTCTTACCGCATATTTAAACAAAAATGACTCCCATCAAACTCTGATAGAAAGATCATGGCCCCCGCTTTACCCGCTTTTTTTATCTGTTTTTGTAAAAAGCCCTTCGGACACGGAATCAGTCAAAACAGCCTCTTTTCTTCTTCTAATTATTGCCGTTACCCTAATTTTTCTAACCCTGAGAATACATTTTGAATGGCATATCTCATCGCTATTATCACTCTCATTTATATTTTCACTCCCTCTATTAACAATATTTACCTTTGCCTGGAGCGAAACCCTTTTTATTGCTTTACTGGCTGCATCTATATACATCGCAATATCCATGTTCAATTCGCCAAAACTCTTTGCAATAAAACTCTCATTACTATTTGCGCTAGCTGCGCTACTTTTCTACACCAGATATATCGGCATATGCTTTATATCAATTCCCCTTCTCGTCCAAATCATCCAAAGAAAAAAAATAACTGCAAAATTAATCATCCTTAACCTTGCTCTTCTCGCAGTATATTCAATTGTGGTTGGAGCCCTTATGTACTCTAATTTCCAATATACCAACAGCATAACCGGAGCAATAAGACCGGAATCAAAAAACGGTTTTTTTCAAAACCTGCTATTTGCCTTAGACGCCTTCAAAATAACCGTTCCTGAAAACATAATCACTTTATTAATTGCCACCATTATCAGCATTGTATTTTCCTACGCATTAACACAAAAAAACAACGCATCAAATACACCTTCTGAAATACCAATGCTTAAACCAATTATTTTTTCAGCCATATTATCAACAATATACCTGCTAACAGTCTTAATAAGCGGAGCAATAAAAACCTTCGATCAAATTGATATAAGGTTAATATCCCCATCTTTCATATTACTGCTTTTGGCACTTGCTCTTACCTTAAAACTAAATTCTTCCAAGATATATAGCTTATGCCTTAAAACCTTCAGCGTATTAACACTGGTTTTACTGGCCATAAATGGCCTAACAACATTCATTGAAACCCAGAATAACTGGAGCAAAGGTAACCAGCCAATGCTGAAAAAAACCACCAAACTTTATTATGTAAACAATTCGCCATCCAAAAAAGAAATACATATTTATAAAGAACTATTTATCCGCCTAACTAAAGAAAAAGGATTAATAATAACAAACACCCCTCAAACAATGCGTTTTTTTAGCGATCTTGATATTTTTTTATCTCTGCCGATAGAAATTAACAATAAAAATATAAACCAGATAAATTCACTACCAAAAGGATCAAAAATCTTCATACCTAAATCATATAATTTGAATATCAATAAAGAACTTGGGGAAATACAATTAATAGCCATAGACATGAAATCACATATGGCAATTCATTTGCCACTAGAACGCAAAAAAACAGATATGTTTCTATAAAAATGAAGTTTCCTATAAATACAATCGGCTTAATTTAACAAAAAGCTGATTACTAAAAATGAGGTGCGGAGCTTCACTTTTAAGTCGCAACGCGTATTTCCCAGTTCTCAAATCCATTATTTGTGATTAGAGGCAAATTATTTCAATGGAGGACTATCGACAATTATAGGGACCGGGTATGAATGGCACTTAATTAGTTCCCGGACGGGAACTAAATAGGGATGGAGCCATTGAAGAGGCAATGACCTTTATCAAAAAACATATAAACCTTTCATATAGCTTTGATGGCAGCATAAAGCGTATAGAAACATGGCAATATCCATTGCCTGCATTGAGGGAAATACTACTTAATGCCATAGTTCACAGAGATTACAAAAACTCGACGGATATAATTATAAAAATATTTGATAACAAAATTCGCTTCTCAAATCCGGGCAATCTCTATGGAGAATTAACCTTAGAAGACCTGAATCACAATAGCTATGTTCCATCTCACCGCAATAAACTATTGGTAGAAATGTTCTACTTGTTGGGAGAAATCGAGAAGTATGGTACAGGTTATGTACGCATAAAAGAGCAATTAAAAGAGCATGGGAACCTTTCAATCGAAATTAAAGAGCAGGGGCAGTATTTTGTTGTTGATGTTGTGCCGGAAGCAAATCTGCTGGAAAATACAAATGAGTCAGATCATCTGAAACAGAAAACGTCGGAAAAAATACTTAGCCTTATTGCAAACGATCACGAAATCACAATTGCTGAACTAGCAGAAAAAATAGCGGTTACAACACGAACGATTGAACGTAATCTGAAAAAACTACAAGCATCAAACCGGATTAAAC
This sequence comes from Gammaproteobacteria bacterium, assembly GCA_004796385.1. GTDB lineage: Bacteria > Pseudomonadota > Gammaproteobacteria > QZLD01 > QZLD01 > QZLD01. The sequence continues at coordinate 17,050 of QZLD01000065.1, forward strand.
GAGTAGGCAGTGATCGAAGTGGCCATTGGGAAATTTTGTAATGCCCGCCATCAAGTAAGAGACTTATCAAGATGACAAATCAAGGAAATCAATTTAAAGTTATTCTAAAACGCAATCAGCCAGAGTCGCAAGAAGTTACCGGGGAAGTTACCGAGTTTGTTGAACGGCTCTTGAAAGCTATAAATGGTGATATGTCTCGCAACGATATACAGGAAAAACTATCGTTAAAACATGAAGATTATTTTAGAAACAAATATTTACAACCGGCTATTAACCTAGGGCTTGTAGAGATGACTATTCCGCAAAAGCCCAAAAGTAGCAAACAAAAATACAGATTAACCGCTAAGGGCATTCAATACCTCAACCGTCATTCCTGCGAAGGCAGGAATCCAGAAGACTAAAATGACAAAGAAAAAAGCATTAATAACAGGACAAGAAGGCTCGTTCCTGGCAGAATTAAAAGATAGTATATAAAATTCATATGAGTGATTTTGCCGATACAAACTTAACAGTGGTATAACCCTCAATTTATTTGCTACAATTTACAACTAAAACCAACTATAGGCAGCAAAAAATGTACGCATTAGAATTTGAGACGACAGTTCACAATGGAACTATCTCTGTACCTGAACAATACAAGTCCAAATTAGGTTCAAGATGCAAAGTAATTATTTTGCAGGACGATATACCCGATACAATACCGACAGAAATAAAAAATAGGTTTTTAACAAAAGTATCGGAACAACGCAACAATTTACCTGCTAACTATAAATTTAGTAGAGAAGAACTCAATGAGCGATAGCAAAGTATTTCTTGATACTAACCTATTGGTTTATCTATATAGCAATGATCCCAAGTCACAAATTATCGAAAAACTTGTAAGCGAACAGTTTGAAAAAATAGTTATTTCAACTCAAGTACTAAGCGAGCTATACAACGTCTTTATAAAAAAGAAAATTAAATCGCCAGAAGAAACTCAACAAGTAGTCAATGACCTTATAGAAGCCTTTTCCATAACCATTTTGAATGAGAAAACCATTCAGAAAGCCATTTCAATCAATCACAAATACAAATTTTCATATTGGGATAGCTTGATAATTTCAGCAGCCATAGATGCTGAATGCACTAAGATTTACACCGAAGATATGCAACACTTACAGCTTATAGAAAGCCGAATTACTTTGATAAATCCATTTATTCACGACTAATGCGAACCGAGCAGTTAGCTTTGCTTTAAAACACTGCTTTAGAAAACATAATAGAATATACAATTCCAGATAAACCAAATAGCCGATTACAAAAATAC
>QZLD01000335.1 GCA_004796385.1 Gammaproteobacteria bacterium
CTTTTGTGGACTATCCATCCTGGGCAAATGAAGTATGGGGAGCATATTGTTATTAGACCGAAATATAGCCCCGGGACAAAATACTATTAATAATAAAAGAATCTAAAGTTAGGGTAGCTCGAAATAGCTGCCCTTGTTTAGGAAGACCAATGGGGTTAGAGTCGAATGGCGCTAAGTTAAGGTGTTTTTGCAAGCATTTTAGATGTATACATACCAAAATAAATAACAAATATGAAGCATCCTACTACAAAGTAACCCTTCAAATATCTACGGCCTTTTACCTCGCTGTTCCAGAGAGTAATTTTCTCAAAGTTGGAGCTAACTCGCATATTTCACAAATACACACAATTCTTTATGTATAAAATTGATTAATAAGGGGATTATGGATATATAAAAGAATAACGAATTGCAACCATGCTTTGCTATCCGGTTTCCGGCTGGTTCTTGAATCTATATTTGTACGATCCATCCTTGAAACGTAGGCAAGCTATGCCATTCGGAACGATCGCGCAAATATAACCCCAATCACTGCGCCATTTTAACCGGATATTTATGAAACACCCGGATTAAATACAGAGGCTCTTTGGAGGCAGGCATTATCTAAATGCAATTTAGGGCAAATTAGCTTACAATCCTCCTCTGATTTTATCGGGAGCGTGATTTTTTATGGCAAAAACTGTTAGTAAAAATAATTTTGAAGATTCTATAACGCAGCTGGACAAGCTGGTAAGTGAAATGGAGAGTGGTGATATGCCGCTGGAAAGATCTCTTGAACTATTTGAAAAAGGAATCAACTTAACCAATGAATGCCAAAAACTACTAAGCGAAGCAGAACTTAAAATCGAAACCCTTTCACAAAAAAGCACTTCAAAAAATAACAACCAAATAACGGGTGTTGAGAATGAGCAGTAAAGAAAAATTTACTAACCTGAAACATAAATTTGAAGATTATCGCCAACGCGTCGATATGACTCTGGATTTTCATCTGCCAACCACCAAAATGACCCCGGAATTACTTCATCAAGCAATGCGTTACTCGGTTTTTAACGGCGGCAAAAGAATTAGGCCAATTCTTGTTTATCTTACCGGTGAAGCGATCTCGGCACCTCTTGAGATACTTGAAGCTCCTGCTGCGGCTGTAGAGTGCATTCACGCCTACTCTCTTATTCACGATGATCTGCCGGCAATGGATGATGATGATCTGCGACGAGGAAAACCAACCTGTCATAAAAAATTTGATGAAGCAACAGCTATACTTGCCGGCGACGCATTACAGGCTCTGGCATTTAAAATAATCGCCGATAAATCATATCTACCAGAAAACTCACAGGCAAAATGTGAAATTATGGAAATTCTTGCGGATGCAGCCAGTTCTGTGGGGATGGTAGGCGGACAAGTCCTTGATCTGGAATCTGAAAACAGACAAATTGAACTTCACGATCTGGAAAATATCCATACCCACAAAACAGGAGCATTAATAGGCGCCAGCGTAATGATGGCCGTTGCTTCTGCTGGAATATCCGATACGGAAACCAGAAATCGGTTGGAACACTACGCCGCCAGTATTGGCCTGGCATTTCAGGTAAAAGATGACATTCTCGATATCGAATCAGACACAGAAACTCTTGGCAAACCTGTTGGTTCTGATGAAGAATTACATAAAGCCACATATCCATCTCTTATTGGTCTGGATAACTCAAAAAAAATGGCCCTGGAATTAATGGAAGAAGCAATATCGGTATTAGAACCTTTTGACAATAAAGCAAATCCATTAAGAGAGCTGGCAACATATATAGTAGAAAGAAAAAGTTAATCCAACAAACCTTAAAACAGACAAACTAATGAAAACTTCCCTGAACAATTACCCACTACTACGAGAAGTCACAGATCCGGAATCACTGCGTAATGTAGATCAGAAAAACCTGCCTCAACTTGCAGAAGAACTCAGGGAGTTTATGATTCACAACATATCAAAAAGTGGCGGACATCTTGCTTCAAGTCTTGGTACTGTTGAACTCTCTATCGCTATTCATTATATTTTCAACACTCCGTATGACCGCTTGGTATGGGATGTTGGCCACCAAAGTTATCCTCATAAAATTCTTACAAAAAGAGCCGACAAAATTTCCGACATTCGCCGCAAAGGGGGAATATCCGGCTTTCCCAAAAGAGAAGAGAGTCAATACGACACATTTGGCGTTGGTCACTCCAGCACGTCAATAAGCGCACTTCTGGGAATGGCCGAGGCTTCCAGAATAAAAGGGGAAACAGATCGCAAATTCGTTGCCGTTATTGGTGATGGCGCCATGTCCGCAGGACAAGCCTTTGAAGCGATGAATCATGCAGGCGACATCCGCTCCAATATGACCGTAATCCTTAATGATAACGATATGTCTATTTCTGAAAATGTTGGTGCTCTAAGCCGCTACTTTGCCAAAATCCTCTCCGGTAAGTTCTACTCCAGCATCAGGGAAGGGAGTAAACGAGTACTGCAAAAAATGCCCAAATCACTTATGGATCTTGCCAGAAAAGCAGAAGAACATGTGAAAGGAATGGTAGTTCCGGGAACCCTGTTTGAAGAGCTTGGTTTTAATTATATAGGTCCTATAGACGGACATGATCTACCAACATTATTACAGACACTGGAGAACATAAAAACTTTTGATGGCCCTAAACTACTACACATAATAACCAAAAAAGGCAAAGGCTATGAACCGGCTGAAAACAATCCGGTATCATTTCATGGCATTACCCCTTTTGATCCTGAAACCGGAAAAGTTTCTCCAAAAAGTGATGGAATAACCTATACAGAAGTTTTTGGCAAATGGCTTTGCGAGAAAGCCTCAGAAGATAAAAAGCTGATAGCAATAACTCCTGCAATGAAACAGGGATCGGGAATGGTTGAATTTGCGGAGAAATTTCCTGAAAGATTTTACGATGTTGCGATAGCTGAACAGCATAGTGTTACTATAGCAGCAGGAATGGCATGCGAGGGAATGAAGCCTGTACTTGCTATCTACTCAACCTTTTTACAACGTGGTTACGATCAATTGATGCACGATGTTGCGCTACAAAATCTCCCAGTTATGTTTGCTATAGACAGAGCCGGAATCGTCGGTGCCGACGGACCTACTCATAATGGTTGTTTCGATATCTCATTTATACGCTGCCTTCCCAACATAACAATTATGATACCGACATCTCCTTCCGAATGTAAAAAGATGCTGGATTTCGGTTATTCGCTCAATACACCTGTTGCGATTCGTTACCCAAGAGAGAAAGTAAACCACGATTGCCAAAACAGCACTGCGACCGACATTGAATCAGGAAAAGGAGAAATAATCAGAACCGGTTCGGAAATTGCGCTGCTTGTATTCGGCCCTCTTATTGAAGAAGCTCATAAAGTTGCCGACAAACATAACTACACCTTAATAAATATGCGCTTTGTAAAACCTCTGGATAAAGAACTGCTGCTAAGCATCGCTGAACACCATAAAACGCTGGTTACCATTGAGGACAACACAATCGCAGGAGGAGCCGGCAGTGCTGTAAATGAATGTCTGGCTCAAAACAGTTGCCGTAATGAAATCATAAACCTGGGCATTCCGGATAAATATATAGAACACGGCAGCAGATCTGAAATTTTAACTGATCTGGGACTTGATGCCGCAGGGATTGAA
>QZLD01000312.1 GCA_004796385.1 Gammaproteobacteria bacterium
TTTAAAAAGATATTGGAGAAAAAACACCAGATAGCCTGGATGGGGTGGAGTACAGGTTTCAGGCCTGCATTCTGGCAGCACTATCATTCAGATAATGCCCATAAACCACAAACCAATAATATCACCAGTACTGACAATAAAGATCTGGATAAAATGATAATGGTATATCGCTCTGAGGTGGACACGCAAAATAGAATAGAGCTTTCCAAACAGATTCAGCAGGTGGTGTTTGAAGAGGCATCTTACATTCCTACATATTCAGTTCCATATACTCGTGAAGGAAAATGGCGCTGGGTAAAACTACCTGAGCATATCGGCACCAAAAGCTCAGATGGTCTTTTTGCTCCATTTTCAACTTCAATAGGTGGTCTTTTCTGGATAGACGAAGCAGAGAAGAAAAACACCCTCAAAGCAAAGAAAAAGGGCAAAAAATTTGAGTCGGTACTGATAAAAGATGAGAGGTTTAAGTTGTAGTTCCAATTATGGAGAAGCAGTCATCGTTTCTACGCACAGAGTGGAAGCCGGAAATTGATTTGGGATTTGTGTTTGTTTGCGATTATTTTTGAATTTAAGTAATAAGTTGTCATGAAAAATTATTGAGTTTATACTTTTTAGTGTCAACTTTAGTTTGGAGGTATATATGAGAGCTACAGCAAAAGATCTGCGTTTTCACTCTGCCGAACTGTTGAATACAGTAAAAAGAGGGGAGGAGGTCATAATAACCTATAGAGGTAAACCCTGTGCGAAATTGGTTCCGATTGATGACGAAAATATAGCAGATGATGAACTGTTTGGAATGTGGAGAGATAATGCAGAGGTTGATGATGTTGATGGGTATGTTAGAAATCTGAGAAAGGGGCGTTTTAGTGCTGATTGATACCGATGTGCTTATCTGGTATATGCGAGGTAATGATAATGCTCGTAAAGCAATTGAAAAATATAGCCCGTTTTCCATTTCTGTAGTTACCTACATGGAATTGGTGCAGGGCATGAGAAATAAATCGGAGCTTGTTGCTTTACGCCAGTTTCTTAAATCTCGGAGGGTTGATATTGTTTATCTTTCTGAGGAGATATCAGCCAAAGCGATGTTTTATGTTGAGCAATTTTATTTGAGTCACTCTATGGAGTTGGCTGATGCAATGATAGGAGCAACAGCTGTAGCTAATGGGGACAGCTTGTTGACGGGGAATGTAAAACATTATCGAAGCATTAAAGAATTGCAAATAAAAACCTTTAAGCCTGATTGAGAATAAACCCAAAGTTAGAGAGAGGTTGTAATAAGTATGAATATAAAACTTGTATTTTTGTTATGTTTCTCAGTATTTTCTGTAGTGATTTCTGCTGATCAGTCATTTCCTACCCCTGATAATCAAGAAGGCATGACTCCTCATTTGTCCGGAATCTTTTTGAAATTGGAAGGTTCTCAATAGGAATGGGGCGCTATCTGTTTAATGAGCTTCAACAAAGAGTACCCGTAATCGGAGTTGCAAAAACCAACACAAATCTACCTGTGCAGCAAAAGAGGCATTTAGAGGCGAAAGTAACAAGCCATTGTATGTAACTGCTGCCGGTATTGAAATTGATGACGCATGTCATTTTGTCTCTAAGTTGCATGGGCAATACAGAATACCAACACTTTTGAAGTATGTAGATAAATTGGCCAGAAGCGGAATTAAATAAATGGAATAGCTTATGAAAGTAATATTGAATATTAACCTCTTATGGGCAGGAGCAAATCTTGACAGATAATATTCTCGAAGTAAAAAATCTGAACGTGGCCTTTCTTTGCGAGCCGGATTCTGCAAAAAAGGGTGTAGGTGGAGATGTTGAGCTGTCTGTATTGGATGATGTCTCTTTTTCACTTGAAAGGGGCAAGACCCTCGGAATTGTCGGTGAATCCGGTTGTGGCAAGAGTGTTACTTCACTCTCGATTATGCGTCTATTGCCGCAGCCTGCCGGTAGAGTTAAATCCGGACAGATTCTTTTTAATGGCGATGACCTTTTAAGTCTGCCATTTAATGAGATGCGAACAGTACGCGGCAATAAGATTGCAATGATCTTTCAGGAACCGATGACCGCCCTTAATCCTGTGCATAAGATCGGTAGGCAGATAATGGAGATATATAAGCTGCATCGCCCACAGTTATCTAAACGAGAGAGAATTGCAGATTGCCTTGAAATTCTAAAGCGAGTTGGTATCTCTGCGCCGGAGCAGCGTTTGAATGAGTATCCACATCAACTATCAGGTGGCATGCGTCAGAGAGTGATGATAGCCATGGCGTTGGTCTGTAAGCCGGATCTGTTGATTGCAGACGAGCCTACAACTGCGCTAGATGTAACTATTCAGGCGCAGATTCTTGACCTGATAAAAGAGTTGCAGAGAGAGATGGGGATGTCGGTAATCTTTATTACTCACGACCTTGGGGTAATTGCCGGAATTTGTGACAGTGTGGCGGTTATGTATGCGGGCAGGGTGGTTGAACATGGCGACGTGCGCGATATCTTTAATAAGCCGCTTCATCCATATACAAAGGGGTTGCTCAACTCTATTCCAAGGTTGGAGACCCAAAGTAAAAGCAAACTTGATACCATAGAAGGAACAGTGCCGTCATTGGCGGAAATGCCCCAAGGTTGCAGGTTTTATCAGCGTTGTTCCGAGGCATTTGATAGGTGTGTGCAAAAGCCATCGGTAACCGATATTCCTGCTCAATATGGACAAATTCATCAGACAGCCTGTTTTCTTTATGATCGTGAAACGGTAAAGGAGGCGTTATGACAGAATCGGATAATACTCCTCTTTTGAAGGTCGAAAATCTGAGAAAATATTTTACCGTAAAGGATGGCAGGCTCTTTGGTTCCGGTAAAAAGCTGATGGCGGTTGATGATGTTTCCTTTGAGATTTTTGCCGGAGAGACGGTCGGTTTTGTTGGTGAATCCGGTTGCGGCAAAAGCACCTTGGGAAAGGCGGTATTAAGGCTTATTGAGCCGACAGCAGGTTGTGTCTCTTTTGGAGGTCGAGATCTTTTGGCTCTTAACAGAAAAGAACTGCGTGAAATAAGAAAAGATATCCAGATAATCTTTCAGGACCCGTATGAATCGCTCAACCCTCGTCTTACCATTGGAGAAATTCTGGAAGAGCCGTTTGTGATCCATAAACTAGGTAATGCTGCCGAGAGAAAGATCAAGGTTGCTGAACTGTTAAAAAAGGTTGGATTACCGGAAACCGCAATTAATAGATTTCCGCATGAATTTTCCGGAGGGCAGAGACAGCGCATTGGCATTGCCAGAGCAATTGCTCTTAAACCGAGGCTGATAATTTGCGATGAACCGGTTTCTGCGCTAGATGTTTCTGTGCAGTCGCAAATACTTAACCTACTGTTGGATTTGCAAAAAGAGATGAATTTGGCTCTCGTTTTTATTGCCCATGACCTGGCGGTTGTAAAACATATATCCGATAGAATTGCGGTGATGTATCTTGGCAAAATAGTGGAGTTTGGCAAGGCAGCAGATATCTACGCCAACCCCCAACACCCGTATACAGAGGCGCTGATTTCAGCAATCCCCATTCCCGATCCGTTTGCGGAAAAGAACAAAAAACCTCTTGCAGGAGAGATTCCATCTCCTGCTGATCCTCCTTCAGGTTGCTACTTTCATACACGCTGTCCCTATGTTCAGGAACAATGTAAAAACGAAATGCCTGAGCTTATACCTAACGGAAAAAATAGCTTGGTTGCCTGTCACTTTTCTTTATCTTCTTTGCAGGAGACCTCATGATGCTGACGGAAGAGCAGCAACAGCGTTATAAACGCAATATTATGTTGGATGATATGGGAAAGCATGGGCAGGAAATACTGCTGCAATCCTCTGTTCTGGTGATTGGTGCCGGTGGATTGGGATCTCCGGTAATCCTTTATCTGGCAGCAGCAGGAGTAGGGCATATAGGTATTTGTGACTTCGACAAGGTAGATATTTCTAATCTGCAACGACAGATAATCCACACAACGGCAGATATAGGCAGAGAGAAGACTATTTCTGCACAGGAATCTGTTAAGCTCCTTAATCCTGATGTTGAAGTTATCCTTCATCAGGAAAAGATAAATGCAGAAAACATACAAACCACAATCAAAGATTACGACTTCATAATTGACGCAACTGATAATTTTGCCTCAAAATTTCTGATTAACGATGCTTGTGTCTCCATGCAAAAACCATATTCCCATGGTGGTATTAATGGTTTTAACGGGCAAGTAACAACGGTTATTCCCAAAAGTCCCTGTTATCGCTGTATCTATGGTGATGATTTTGCCGAAGAAGTTAAGGAAATAAATGGAGTTTTGGGAGCAGTTGCAGCAGTAATCGGCTCTATTCAGGCAACTGAGGCAATTAAATATCTGCTTGATGCAGGTGGACTGCTATCCGGTCGCCTGCTGATCTACAATGCCCTGAAAATGGAGTTTAAAGAACTGCGTATCAGGCATGATGACGATTGCTCGGTTTGTTCAGATATTAAATAACCATCAGGAAAATAGACTTTATTTTCTGCGCTCACCAATAAACCCGAAGAAGGCTCCGCAACCTGCACCGGCAATATGCGTCAGTTGTGAGACATTATCGTTTTTAAAGATAGATATAACCTCAGAGCCGATAAATATTGCAGCAACCAGAATAAATGAAACAGGTATCTCCCCGTTTTTAATATCGGAAAACGAGACAAGGGTAATTAGCATAAAAACAATGCCGCTGGCTCCAAGAAGGGGGCTGCTGCTAACCAATACATTTAGTAATCCGGTAATAAGAGCAGTAATTACAAGCATTGCCAGAATATTCTTGCTCTTGTATTTCTCTTCCAGAATAGGCCCCAGCAGCAGAATATAGGTAATATTTCCAAACAGGTGTTGCCAGTTGGAGTGCCCGATTACATGACTTATCAGTCTGAAATAGTCAAGCGGGTTTAGCCAGTTTATAGATCCGGGAACACTAAAGAAATGTCTGCTGAAATTATCATAGAGCAGATAACTGATAACCTGAACAACAACTGCCAGAATCGAAAATGACAGTATCACCGGGGCATTAAATTTAATTTTCATTTTTACAAATCCTTAGAAAACTGGTCTTATCTGAACTATTCTCATAATAGCGACTAAAAAACGAGATAGGGTAATTATATGTTTTTGCGAAAAATATGCAGGCCTTTTTTAATTTTACTGATGTTTTTTTTATCTGCAATAACAGCGGCGGCAGATCTTAAGGATGCTCTTAAAGAGTATAATTCAGGTCATTATATTCCGGCTTATAAAATTTTTAGAAATTTGGCAGCTAAAGACAATCCTGAGTCACAGTGGCATCTCGGTTATATGTATTTGCGCGGAGAGGGGGTAGGAAGGGATGTTGAAAAGGCCGTTAAATGGTTTGCAAAAGCAGCAGAGCAGGGAGTTGTGGCAGCACAGATAAATTTAGCTGTTATTTATGACAATGGTGAGCCTCCGGTTCTTAAAGATATTAGAGAGGCGATTAAGTGGTACACGATGGCGGCTGAGCAGAATAATTACTCTGCTCAGAGGCATCTTGGGGTTATTTATCGTGATGGTAAAGGGGTGAAAAAAGATTATAAAAAAGCATTGGACTGGTTTAACAAGGCGGCTGCCAATAAAGATCCTGAAGCAATGTTTTATCTGGGGCAAATGTATAATTCAGGGCTTGGAGTTATAAAAGATTATGCCAAGGCGATGAAATTTTTCACCTCTGCAACAAAGTTAAAATATTATCCGGCATATACAGAGATAGGTTATATGTATAAAAATGGTTTTGGTGTGATGCAGGATTATAAAAAGGCCCTTACATACTTCAGAAAGTCTGCAGAGGTTAATGATGGTCAGGCGGAATATGAGATTGGTAAGGCTTATGAAAATGGAATTGTAGATGGTACACCAAGTATTGCTACTGCTTATAAATGGTATAAAAAGGCAGCCGAGCATAACAGTGCAGCAGCTCAGTTTGAGATAGGCAAACTTTACCGCAAAGGTGAGTTGTTGGAAAGAGATGATTCCAAGGCATATCGTTGGTTTTATACCGCAGCATCAGGGGGAGATAAAAACGCCCAGTTTGCTCTTGGACTATCGTATTTTTATGGCAGAGGTGTGGATAAGGATTTTGAAAGAGCACTGTTCTGGATAAAAGAATCCGGTGCGCAAAAAGAGCCGCACGCCTGTTATATGTTGGCAATAATGTATAAAAAGGGGGATGGTGTTGCCAAAGATCCTTATAAAGCGCGGATAAATTTTGAAGTGGCAGCCGATGCCGGATTTGCAGATGCTGAATATAACCTTGGCAGAATGTATCATCGTGGATTGGGTGGGTTAAAGAAGGATAGTGTAGAGGCCGCCAAATGGTGGTGGAAGGCAGCCAATAAAGGCCATGTTCTTGCTAAGAAAAAACTGAGAAAGCTTGATTTGATAACAGACTATTAAGTTTTTAGTAACTGCTTATCCTGCATATAACGGCAATATTTTTATCTGCTATTTCTGCGAAGGTAGAAAACCATAACTCACTGAATTTAATGCTTTCTGGTTGGTAAGAAGTGAGTGTTACGATTTTAATTTTATTGTGATGACCTAATTTTCTTAATAAATATATCTGTAAGAACTTGATAGCCTTTATTGCTTAGGTGAACTCCATCACCTATGTGAAACTGCTGTTGAAGATCGTTTTTGTTGTCTTTTAGTGCTGAATTAGAGTCGCAAAATTTACAGTTATCAAATGACGAGCAAAGTTCGTGAATTTGCTTGTTTGTACTATCAATTAATGAATTTTTGGGTAAAGATGGAATTTTGTTATCAACAGGGATAATTGAATTTACTAGAACTTTCGTGGATTTAGGGAAGAAATTAATTATGTCATCATAAGTGTCAAAGATAATATCAGATGGCGAGCCAAACCAGAAATCGTTAATTCCGATAGAAATCAAGGCAGTATCAGCATTAAAAATATTTGGTATTGTAGGTAATCTGCTTAGCATTCCAAAAGTGGTATCGCCACCTATTCCATAGTTTTCAGAGTTTTGGTGTATGGTTTTATTATCAAGCCCCTGAATAATGCTATCGCCAATAAAAAAAATCAGATGGTTTTTATCCATATTTATCCTGTTGTTTATTTATCTTATGGTTATTAATAATAATCCCTGAATTCAAGTAATAATTGCTGAATTAGTCTGGATGTTTTATAAATATTCGGTTCAAATTATGCGGTCCGGATTCAGAGCCTATAGTATAGGCCAGAAAAACAACAATAATTACGACTGTAAACAGGATTATCCAATTTGGATATTGCGCCCAAAATGTAGGGTTGTATGATTTTAAATATATGGTTTTTTTGATCACGGACTTTTTATCAATTTTTGATTTAGCTACGATTTTTGAATTTGCATCAATAATTGCAGCAACTCCATAACCTGTAGCTCTTATTGCCGGTAGTCCATATTCTGCACTTCTTAAAATAAGCATATCAAGTTGTTGTTCAGACTCGGAACTATTACCAAACCAGGCATCATTGGATATATTGACAATAAGTTGATGTTGAGGGATTTTTTCTTGCGACATAATTTTTTGCATTAAGCTTGGTATGCCGATTTCGTAACATATCATAGTTGCCAGAGATATCTTTTTATTTTTATCGCTAAATATAATTGGTTTGGCATTTTTTCCCGGTTCATAAAGTTGCTTTTCTTCCTGATATCCACCCAGTTCAAATAGCGCGTACTTCTTCTCTGCTAATGGTAGAAGATAGTTTTTGTCGTATCTGCCAATATACTTACCATTTGGTGAAAAGAGCAGGGCTGAATTATAAATTTTTCTTTCGTTTCCTATACCGATAAACATCGGTGATCCCGTCAGTAACCATGCTCCGGTTTTTCTGGTGATTTCTTTTATTGCTGCCTGTGTCAGTGTAGAGTTAAATACTCCTTCTGTTATGGCTGTTTCAGGCCAGATTATCAGTCGGGTTTTATCTGATTGGCCAATTTTAAAGGCTTCTAGTGACATCTGTTTGTATAAGGCCAATATCTGTTGGTCAAAAGAGCTGTTCCAGCGTTGCTTTTGGTCAATAACCGGATGAATAATGGCGATATCCAATTCTGCACTTTCATTAAGATTATGATGGTGGTTTATCTGTAGTATTTTTCCGGTTAATAAAATTGTTATTATTAAGGCTGCTGTTGTTATAGATGTTTTAAACGAAAACAGGTGGTTTTTATAATTAATTATTGCTGTTGCTATTAATGAACAGATTAAGATAACTACAAAGTGGATTCCTATACCTCCTATATATCTTATTAGTGATAATATGTTGCCTGTTTGTGAAAAGGCTGCAGGGAAAAATCCCCAACAATTTTCAGGGGAAAACGATATGCGACACCACTCTATTGTTGAAAATATCGAAGCTGCTAAAAGTGATAACGTAATTACATCAAAAACAGTTTTTGCCTTTGCAAGACGATTGATTGGATATTTTAAACATTTACCTGTAACTCCCATCCAGATGCCGGATGGTATCACTATTCCGATGAAAAAAATCGTCAGTGAAAGCGTCCATGATAGACTGTAATAATCTATTAGAGTATTGATAACCCAGAAGCTTAGGGTTACAGCCTTAATACATCCATATGAAAATCCGCAAATAAAAGCGGAATTGGTTTTGCTTATTACAATAAGAAACAGACTGAGTGCCGAAATAAGACAGAAATGGCAGTGGTAAGGCGCAAAAGCAAATCTGATTAATATCGCAGACACTATACACAGAATTATGCACATAGTATCGGATCGGATTTTTCTGAGTAGCATTTTCATTTTATGTTGTAATATCAGGTTAATATAGAGAATATAAAATCTCGCCTCTGTTGGACTTCCAAAGGCAGTGGGTACAGGAAAATGACAAAACCAAAAGGAAAGATTCTTAAATATAAAAGTGGGTATAATCCTAATTCCAGCTCTATTGGTACGAACCTTACCCCTCTCTTACTTGGTGGTGCTGTCATTTCAATGTTTATACCTGTTATTTCATTATTTGTTGCCAGACGGTTAAGAAAAAAGAACAAGATAGACCTTTTGAAAAATAACGAAGATACTGATATTGATTCAAAAGAAAAAGAATCTGATTAAGCTGGTATCTCTTAAACATAACCACGCACAACAAACGGACACTCGGGATCAGGGGTATTTAGAGAACCATTCACAAATCGACTGACAGCATGACATCCGCCTTTGCAAATTTCCAAATATTTACAACTATTACAAATAGTATTTAAGTCTTTGCCCCAGTTTCTAAATATAGAAAATGTTTCTTCGTTGTTCCAACTGTTTGCTAGTTGTTCTAGTGGAATATCTTCACCTTCTATAAAACTACACGGTGATGCCCGACCTTTCGGATCGACACCTATAAGCCAGTTTCCGGCATCACATCCCATAATAGCAAAGTATTCAAGAACCTTTTTTGGTGGGTTGTGATAGCAGATAAATGGTGTAAAGGAACAATCAAGTTTTATATTAACTCGGTATTTTCGAGCAAGTTTTTTTAACTTTGGATATAGGTCTATGACTTGATCTTTATTTAGCCTCATTTGATCGTATATCTCTTTGCCACGACCAGATGGCTTAAAGCGTAAAAA
>QZLD01000174.1 GCA_004796385.1 Gammaproteobacteria bacterium
TGCCGACATTGCTATCTCTGTTGGGGTGTTTTTTCTGCTTCTGGGTGGTTTGCTGGAGTTTTTGAAAGAGCGATCATCTGCCAAAAATGATTAACATGCCACAAAAAAGGTTAATTCTTATAAACCCGCGCGGTTTTTGTGCCGGGGTGGATCGTGCTATTGAGATTGTTGAACGGGCGCTGAAAAAGTTTGGCGCGCCTATATATGTACGTCACGAAATTGTCCACAATAAGTTTGTCGTTAACGGACTGCGTGAAAAGGGAGCTATCTTTGTTGAGGATATTAACGAGATTCCCAAAGGTGCGATTGTTATTTTCAGTGCTCACGGGGTTTCCAAGGCGGTTCAGGATAAGGCCGCTGCAAGAAACTTGAGAGTATTTGATGCCACCTGCCCACTGGTGCATAAAATTCATAAAAAGGTGATCCGCAGCGCGGAACAGGGAGAAAATGTTGTACTTATCGGCCATAACAGACACCCTGAGGTAGAAGGCACTAAAGGGCAATATGTTGGCTACAGAAAAGGAAAAGGCGATATTTTTGTTGTTGAGAATGAGGAAGATGTTGCTGCTATTCCTGTTGGCTCAAATGAAAAGCTCTCATATGTTACCCAGACAACTATCTCAATGGATGACTCTTTGAATATCGTTGAGGCACTAAATAGGCGCTTTCCGCATATATCCAGCCCTAGAAAGGCAGATGTCTGTTACGCTACACAGAATCGTCAGAATGCTGTTAAAAAGATAGCACAGCATGCTGATCTGCTGTTTGTTGTAGGTTCAACTAATAGCTCTAACTCCAATAGGTTAAAAGAGATAGGTTCTGGCTGCGGTATAGAGTCCTATCTTATTGAGGATGCCTCGGAGCTTAACTTCAATTTTATAGAGAATGCAAATACAGTTGCAGTTACGGCAGGAGCTTCAGCTCCGGAGGTTTTGGTGGAGCAGGTGGTAAAGCAGTTTGTTGATTGGGGCTTTGCTGCAGAGGAGCTTATTTCCAAAATGGAGAGAGTTGAATTTACCCTGCCGGATGAACTGCGATAATACAGACCGACTATGCTACTCTTGTAGTATCTCTAATCAAACAATAAAGCCATGGATATCCTCTCACCTATAACCAGTATTATGAATTCGCAGCTGAAGATGCCGGAATCTATAAAGAATTGGCAGGTAGGGCAAGTTTTTGAGGTTAGTGTAGTAAGAAAACTGGATGGCGGTGAATACGAGCTGGATCTGAATGGCCAGCGCTTTCTGGCGCAATCCGATAAGTTGCTGCGGTTGGGACAAAAACTTAATGTCAGGGTTGAGGGCAGCAAACTCAATCCGGCTCTTGCTGTTATTGATGCAGAGTCTGGGCCGGATATCCCGGAAACCATTACCCGCCTTATAAATAGTCTGTTGCCAAAACAGAATGCAGTAACCCCTCTTTTAAATAACCTTTTAAAACTTCATGAAAAAGAGGAGCTTATAACTCAGGATGCAAAGCCCAATGGGCGTGAAAAGGTACAGGCAAATATAGGCAGGCTCCTGGAGACCACCGATAAGCTGCTTAAATTAATGCCTCAGGCAAAGGAGTTTTTGTCTGATGATTTGAATAAGGCGGTGATTAAGATTCGCGATCTGGTAAAGAGCGTGGCAGCCCCGCTCGAGGCTCAGATTAAGGCGAGTCAGATCAAGGCGGGGGTGCCGGCAGAAATTAGCGCCTCAATTAAGGATGCTGCCAATCAGGACTTAAAGAGTAATCTGGAAAAGATCTCTTCAGAGCTGAAAGCTCTTGCTGAGACGGTTAAGGCAGAGAGCAAAGAGCGCGCTCCTCATAAAAACCACACCTCTTTTCAGGGTAAGCTGTTGGCGATTATAAAGGCTGATATCAATAACGCCATCAGGGCTCTTAAAACTGAATTGCCGGAACGGCTAATGCCGATAATCAAAAATGATCTGGACAGACCGCTTAATCTGACACAAGTTGAGAAACCACCGCTGCCGCCAATGCCGGGATATGCAATCAAACCTCACAAAGGTGAAGGTAAAAGCATTGAGGGCTTTATTGGCGCTAAAGCGATTCTGGCAGAGCTAAGCAATCAAACTGAAGCAGCAATTGCCAGAACTACTATTGCCAAAACTACTACTGCGTCAACCGAAAGCAGTCCGCAGATCTTTATTGATATCCCGGTTGTCAGGGGCAATACTACAGACCTGTTTCAGTTGCGAATCGAATATGAAAAAGAGTCGGCAAAAAATGATAAAGGCAAGCATAAGCAACAGCGCTGGCATCTGGAACTGGCATTTGATATTCCGCCACTGGGAGCAGTAACCAGCAAGATAAACCTCAGCACAAGCAGCATCAATACATCTATTTGGGCACAGCAGCCACAGACAGCCAGATGGATAAATCAGTTTGTACCTTTATTGGAAGCTCGTTTGAAAGGTTTGGGGCTGGAGGTGGAGCAGATTAGCTGTTATTGCGGTAAAGTGCCTGTAAGCAATGGTGATGGTCGTGAGAAGGGGTTTTATGAAAAAGCGTAAACTGGCGGTGGCACTGAAATATGATGGCGTTAATGCTCCAAAGGTTACAGCCAAGGGTGAAGATGAACTTGCGGAAGAGATTCTGCGAATAGCCAAAGAGAATGAGGTCCATCTGCATGAAGATGTCGAGCTGGTGAAGTTTTTATCTACCTTTGAGCTGCATGATGAAATTCCGGAAACACTCTATAGAGTTGTTGCCGAGATAATTGCCTTTGCCTACATGCTTAAAGGCAAGGTTCCGGAAGAGTTTAATGACACAGAATAAAACCAGAATTGTTTTTGGCGGCTTAATAGTTGCAGCAATTATTATTGCCATATATTTCTACAGAACCAATCCCTATATTATAAAAAACCTGATCGCCTATATTCAGGAATCGGGCAGTATCGGGATTTTCATATATATCTGCCTGCATATTCTGGCTCCAGTGTTTTTTTTGCCGGCACTGCCACTAACAATGAGTGCCGGTCTGCTTTTCGGAGCATTCTGGGGTACAGTGTATGCATCGATAGGGCTGACTCTCGGAGCTGCTGCATCGTTTCTTGTCTCAAGGTATCTTTTTGCCGACTACTTCAAAAAAA
>QZLD01000159.1 GCA_004796385.1 Gammaproteobacteria bacterium
ATATTGGATCGAACCATTTTCTTATTAAAACACCTATTTAAGTTCTTGCTGATTATAAAAATTACATTTTCATGAGAACAACGTCTCCGTTATCCGGAATAACCTGGATTAACAAATACTTGTTTCCATTATAGATGATTTCGGAAGCGTTAATATTTTCGTGGTTTTGTGTTGCAGAATAGTTTAACCAATCATTATTTACCCGGATTTTTATGGTCAAAGGGTAATTGAAAATCTCGTTATCTTTTTGATCTCTAAGTCGTAAACTTATGGTGTTTTCAGATATGTTTAAGATATCAAGTTTGGCGCTATCTCGTTCTAATCCATAAAGAACAACCTCTCTGTAAAGCCCAACCCAGAAAACATCTCTGTGTTCATCAAGATACTCCATTAATGCTAGCGCCTCTGCTTCTTCATCTTCATCAAGTCCGTGGAACAGTTGTATCTGCCAGCCTCTATAAGTGCGTGATTGTGGGTAGTTGGGGTTGTATTCAATTAGGTTAGGTGTACCTATCCTGTTTTCCGGGTCTAAAGATGCAGTTCCAATGGTATAAGTATTCATGTAATCAATTTCATCAACTTTGTTTATATGCCCACCCACACCTCTGGCGGAAATGTAATATTCAGCTGCGATGTCTTTGTCGTCAATTTCCGCTTCATCGGTTTTAAGGCCGCCTGGATATGCCAGTGTGATGGCTGTAGCTCCTGCAATATTATCGTTTATCAGATTTTGTGAGAGGCTGTATTCATCTTCAATAGAGAATTCTCCGTGGTTATGGGAAAGTGTATGTGACTGGATATCATGTCCAAGATCAAATAGCTCCTTATAATCTTCCCATGTGCCGTTAAAGCTGGAATTTTCCCCGCTGATTCTTTCTGCGATTACAAACCATGTAAAACGAAAATCGTAGTTATTACCCTGTTCTACCCACCAGTTATGGTTGGGCGCCCAATTATCATCAATAGTAAAACTAAAGGCAGCAAGCCTGTCGTTTTTCCAGGTTGTTATGTGAGCTTCACCATGATTTTCCGGCCAGATGCGATTTCCGCTATTAACTTCATCGGGGATGAAATCGTAATTATCTTTATAGTTTTCACAAATATTCTGATTCCATTCGCATTGAAGCGAATAGACTCCGGCACTTAAACACGTTGTCTCTGTTGTTATTTGTGAGCAATTTATTATTTTTATGATGTTGATATCAATCTGGTTTGAATATTCTGAATCACCACTACTGTTGGCGGCCTTAATGCGATAGCTGACTGTTTGGTTTGAGTTGGTGATGGTGTTGTCTGTGTATGTTGTTGTATTGGCTGTAAGAGATGTTTGTTCGGTAAAACTATTGCCGTTAATAGATCTTTCCAGAATAAATTCGGCTTCATTATCTGAATTATCACTCCAGTCCAGTTTAATGTTTAATAGTGTTTGTTCATAGTTGAGTTCCGATGGTGCTTCTGGAGCAGAGGTTGCCGGAATTGTGGGATTTTCTTCATGTCCACCGCTGCCTCCACAACTAAAGATAGAGAAAGAGAATAAAATCAAAGAGAATATAAGTGTCGTTTTTGTCATTTTGCCCATTTCCTTATTCTATTCAATACAATATGTTAGGAATTATTATTGGTGAAGTTGCAGTGTAATGCGTATTTGTTTTTAGTTATAAATTATTTTCAAACTATCCTTTTTTACTAGACTTTTCAAACAAAGTTTGAACTGCTACACAGTTACGGAAACTTTGCTGTGCAGTAAACATATTTATATCAGGCTCTTTGCTAAGCTACATTTAGAGAACTTTAACCGATAGTGATTGCAAAGAAGTACCCATATGTGGAAGTTCACAAAAAAACAGGAAGATAACGGTTTCTCTTTTAATGTTGAAGAGTTACTGAATGGTTTGCAGAAAACTGCAGAAGGGGTTGGTGATCTTACTCTGGAAATTGTAGGGATAGACGGACGTGTAGACCTGTTGAGTCAGAAAGTTGATCGTGAGGCACAGATGTTTAAAGAGCTGCAGAGCGATGCAATTGCCATGCAGCGAAGTAATACCACGGTTAATCAGTCTGTTAGTATGACGAAAGACGTTGTGATCAGAGCTATAGATAACATTAGCAATTCAAAGGTTACTATAGGTAATTCCATTCAGAATATCAGAGATCTGACCGTCACGGTAACTGAGAGCGGGCAGGAGCTTGAAAAGTTGATATCAGCTCTAAAGCAGGTAAAAAAGATAACGTCTACTATTGCATCAATTTCTAAACAGACAAATCTTCTTGCATTAAATGCCACTATAGAGGCATCTCGTGCCGGTGAAGCCGGGCGTGGTTTTGCCGTAGTTGCTGATGAGGTTAAATCACTTTCAAAAAAAGCAGGTGAGGCTACAACAGAGATTTCTCAAACCGTAAACTCTCTGGCCGTACAGATAGAATCGCTGGTTCAGATGAGTAGTACCAATACTGAAAAGGCAGGATTGGTAAAAAATGATGCCGAGATGATAGAGGGGGCAATTAATAATCTTGAGGGTGATATCAATGCTATTGATGAGAACTCATCCAAAATTGTAACGGCAGCTGCAGATATTGATCTTCATTGTAATAACACGGTAGAAGGTCTTAATAATCTTACTGAGGATGTTGATGAGGCAAACGAGTCATTTGCTAAAACAAGGTCCAGAATTAACGCGTTAAGAAACTCTGTAGAAGATATTGTCAGACACACTTTGGTTGAGGGGATAGAAACGGTAGATACCCCTGTTATTAACCTGTGTCAGCAGTTGGCGAAAGATACAGGAAAGCTATTTGAAGAAGCAATTATTAACGGCGAAATAACTCAAAGAGATATGTTCGATTTTGATTATAAAGAGATTACCAATACTGAGCCTACTCAATTTACTACAGCATTTACGAAGTTCTGTGATAAGAATCTTCCTGCTATTCAGGAGCCGGTGCTCAAAAATAAGCGCATTGCCACTTGTACTGCAACTGATATAAATGGGTATATCCCACGACATATAAACGCAAGGCACAATCCGCAGCGTCCCGGCGAAGTGGGCTGGAATACTTTAAATAGCAGGAGTATGAGAATATATGGAGACCCAACAGGGCTAAATGCTGCAAGAAACAGAAACAAATTTATTCTGCAGACCTATCGTATTCCTTATCTTGGAGGTCAGTATGCGGTATTGAAAGATTGTGCCGCGCCTATCTATATCAATGGAAAACACTGGGGCTGTATGCGTCTGACTTATGATATTAAGGTTACCGATGAAGAAGGAAATGACGTAATGCAGTCGCAGAAGTTTCAGGAGGCAATAAAGCAGGACAAGGCAGTTCAGGATAGCAGGAAGTAAGCGCCATTATTCGGTTATTATCTCATCACAAATTTTACGGATTGCTCCGCGGTTTTTTTCTATAAATTGCAGACATTTCTCCGATAAATTATCCGATTTGGCGGCATTTATTATTTTCTCAATTTGTTGTCCCAGCATATCTTTGTTATCAACAACAATGCCACACTGTTCTGTGGTAATACCGTTGTATTCATCTGTAAAGTTAAAAGTATCAGGACCGCTTATAACTGGTACACCAAAGGCTAGCGCCTCTAATGGATTGTGTCCGCCTGTATTGCTAAAGCTTCCTCCAATAAATGCAACTTTGGCAACAGAAAAAAACAGAAGCATTTCACCCATGCTATCTGCAAGAAAAACCTGTTTGTGGTGACACTTTTCGTTTGTGCTTCTACGGGCGAACGATAGTCCTGACTGCTTTATCTCCTCAGTTACGCTGTTAAATCTTTCCGGATGTCTGGGGACTATTATCAGCAGGAGGTTATCTTCGCTATTTTTTAAGATTTGTCTATAGCTATCTAAAACTATTTTTTCTTCGCCATCATGAGTGCTTGCTGCAACAATTATTTTGCGATCAATCCCTATAATGTTTTTCAGAAATTCTGCTTTTTTAGCATTTATTGATTCCGGGATGGAAAGGTCGTATTTAATGTTACCTGCTATGACGGTTCTTTCCTGAGGTGCTCCAAGCTGAATAAAATTATTAAGATCAGTTTGCGAGCGGGTGAATATCATATCGAAACAGTTAAGCGCTGAGCCAACAATTCTCTGAAAGCGGGAGTAGCCAGATAATGATTTCTCTGAGAGCCTGGCATTTGCCAGAAAAACCCTGCTTCCGGATTTTTTGGTGAGTGAGATTATATTGGGCCATATCTCAGTCTCCATAATAATCAGAGTTGAAGGTTTTGTTCTTTTTAAAAAGCGTTTGACAAAACCAGGGGTATCGTAAGGGGCGTAGCAGTGAAAAACCAAGCCGTTAGAAATAGAATCGCCAAAGGTGTCAATTACTCGCTGTGATCCGGTTGGGGTGGTTGTGGTGATGAGTATGGTTTTGTCCGGGGATCTTTTTTGTATTTCTTTAATTAGAGGGGCGGCTGCAATAAACTCACCTACGGAAACTGCATGAATCCATATTGGCTCTTTCTCGCAAATACATGGCACAAAACCGAATCTCTCTTGGATTCTTTTTCTATAATCTTTCGCTTTAATACTTCTGTAGTAGAGTTTTAAAACTACAAAAGGGAGGAGGATGTAGGAAAAAAGGTTGTATATCATATGTCAATAATCCCCCCTTGCTTGTGTGTAGCAAGGGGGTAATAGATTAGCCGCGCTGGAACTCTTCTACATAATCCCTTTGAGATGGGCCCCTGTAGGTTTGTCTTGGGCGGGAAATACGTTGTTCAGGGTCGGCGAGCATCTCCATCCACTGAGCAACCCACCCAGGAGTTCTGCCAATGGCAAACATAACTGTAAAAAACTGAGTGGGAATGCCAAGGGCCTTGTAGATTAATCCGGAGTAAAAATCGACGTTAGGGTAAAGGTTGCGCTCAACAAAGTACTCATCTTGCAGAGCAATCTCCTCCAGCCTCATTGCCAGCTCAAGTTTTGCATCATTTATGCCCAGGGCTTCAAGAACCTCGTGGCAGGTTTGGCGAATGATCTTGGCGCGAGGATCGAAACTCTTATAAACTCTGTGTCCAAAGCCCATTAATCTGAATGGATCATTGGGGTCTTTGGCTTTGTCGATATATTTTTGGATGTTATCAACAGAGCCTATCTCATTAAGCATGTTAATAACGCTTTCATTGGCGCCTCCATGTGAAGGACCCCATAACGCTGCACACCCTGAAGCTATTGCGGCAAAGGGGTTGGTGCCGGTGCTGCCTGCCATTCTGACTGTGGATGTGCTGGCGTTTTGTTCGTGATCGGCATGGAGAATAAATAGCTGGTCAAGTGCTTTTTCAGCAATAGGGTTGACCTCGTACTGCTCAGTCGGCATAGAGAAAAGCATATTCAGGAGGTTGCCGCAGTAACTGAGCTGATTTGACGGGTAAACAACCGGGTGTCCGCACATATGCTTGTAAGCTGCTGCAGCTATAGATGCCATTTTAGCAATAATTCTTATGGCAATCTGCTCCCGGTGATATGCGTCAGATATATCAATACGGTCATGGTAAAAGGCAGATAGTGAACTGACAACAGCGGTAAGCATAGCCATTGGGTGTGCATCATAATGAAAGCCATTAAAGAAATTCAGGATGCCCTGATTCAATAGCATATGTTTTTTTATAGTTGCTCTGAACTCATCAAGGTTGGATTTTTTTGGCAGTGTTCTGTGAACAAGTAGATGAGCCACTTCCAGAAAAGAGCTTCTTTCAGCAAGCTGCTCTATCGGGTAGCCTCGGTGTAGGAGAACCCCGTTCTCGCCATCAATATAGGTGATTTTGCTTTGGCAGCTGGCGGTAGAGGTAAAAGCCGGGTCATAAGTGAAGTAACCAAACTCCTTATAAAGAGAGCCAATTTCTAAAACGCTGGGTCCGTGAACGCTCTCTCTGACCGGAAAGTCAACCGACTTACCAGTGGCGTTGTCAGTAACAGTAACGGTGTTTTTAGTCATAATAATCTCCCTGAAATTACGGTTGCCTAAAGGTTGTATTTCTTTTGCTGCGATCGGGCGAACTCTGGTTATGGGTAACTGGTTTAGATGTAAAAATCGCAGGCGCAAAAAAATCGGGCGTTGCGACTAATATACTCAACGCCCAATTCTCTAATACTAATAAATAGCGGAAAAGTTCCGTTATTTCTTTCCGTATCTCTTTTTGAATCTGTCAACACGGCCACCGCTGTCAACGATTTTCTGTTGTCCGGTAAAGAATGGGTGAGTTTTACTTGAAATCTCGATTTTTACCAGTGGATACTCTTTGCCATCTTCCCAGGTTATTGTTTCTTTAGTCTCAATTGTAGAGCGCGTCAGAAAGCTGAAGTCTGCAGAGATGTCCTGAAAAATAACCTCTCTATAATTAGGATGAATGCCTTCTTTCATAATATTTTACCAAAAATGTTCTTAATAAATGGCCGAAACGCGGCCAACCAAAACCATAGCCGCGAGATGATAATGGCAAATATAAAAAAACTCAAGGTTAAATTGCCTTAAAGACCAATTTTTTATTGTTGATTTTTAACGGCAAAATTTGTAGTCTTTATAAATTAATGGGGTTTTCCAGCGTCATTAAAAATAGAATGGGGATAATAAAAATAATGATTGGGGAGCCTGTTTCGCAGGTTGGGGAGTTTTCTTTAGATCCGCATGAACTTTGATTATCCATAAATGAATCGTATGTCGATCTGATGGTTGCGTAAGGCAACCACAGGGGGAGTTTATAATGAATGCTGCTTGTATAAATAAACTAGGGAAAAGTATCTGTTTTGTAGTTTTAACGCTTTTTTGTTTTGTTGTTTCAGGTTATGCCGATATTTCTTATGCCGGTATTTCGGAAAGTTATAATGTTCGCATAACAGAGCAGGCAGATAGCTCTTCTTTTATAAAAGAGATATCCAAAAGTCATCTCTCATTAGATTACAGCTTAAATATCAGGCAGATTGCCCCACTAACAAATAATAATGTTTCCTCGTCCAGAAAAAAACTGTCTCGCTGGTATAGTGTCAGCACAAACTCTATGGCGGCATACGATACGTTAAAGACTATGTCATCTGTGGATCTCGTAAGCAGAAATATAGATGTAACCTTTGCCTCTATAAGCAATGATCCACAAGTTAGCAATATGTGGTATCTGGAAACAATGGAGGTAGAAAAAGCGTTAGAGATTGAGTCTGGGAGCGAAGAGATAATAATTGCCCATTTGGATACAGGAGCAAGGCTTACCCATGAAGATCTACAGCAAAATATTTGGGTAAATCCCGGTGAGATAGCTGGAAACGGTATTGATGACGATGGCAATGGCTACATTGATGACATTCATGGTTGGGATTTTGGCGACAGGGACAGTGATCCAACGGAGACATCTAACTATCCGCATGGAACATCTACTTTAGGATTAATCTCAGCTACAAAAAATAACGCCATAGGTATGCTTGGTTTAGCAGGGCCTTCCAAGGCAATGATAATTAAAGGCAGTAATAAAAATACCTCGCCTTATAGCCCTGACCCTATTGTAGGTTTGATGGATGAAGTTGCAGCAGCCATTACCTATGCAGTAGATAACGGCGCCAGAGTTATGAATGGCAGTTTTGGATCACAAGGCTCCGATTATGAAGATTTTCAATTGTTTCAGGATGCTTGTGAATATGCGAATAGCAAAGATGTGTTATTTGTCGTGTCAGCAGGTAATGATGGAAGAGATATTGATGACGATCCATTCTATCCGGCCAGTTTTGCATATGAAAATGTAATTTCAGTGGCGGCAACTGATAGTCAGGATAATCTGGCATCATTTTCAAACTATGGAAAAAAAGATGTGGATGTGGCAGCGCCGGGTAAAGATATAAGAACAACCTCAACGAGTAGTGATATTGGATATGTAGATATAAATGGAACATCTGCATCGGCACCAATGGTTGCCAGTCTGGCAGCCTTGTTATATGCACAAGACCCAAATAGAACAGCGGCAGAGGTAAAATCTATTATTTTAAATACAGTAGATAAGGTGTCTGCGCTGGAAGGCAAAGTTCTTACAGGTGGCAGAATTAATTTTTACAAAGCCCTAAGCTACGAAGATGTAGG
>QZLD01000221.1 GCA_004796385.1 Gammaproteobacteria bacterium
CACGAGAGACTTAAAATCTCTTGGCTATTGCAGCCGTGCCGGTTCGATTCCGGCCATCCCCACCATCATTCTTATATTTTTCATTAAGGTAATAATCTCATTAGAAATAAACGGCTTGGTGTACTAAGCTATTTTTAGTGGGCTGGTTTTTTATTATAAATACTAAGCTAATAAATCAAACGTTTATTAAATAAATATAAGTATCTGTATCAATGAGGATATGCGGTAAATCTAACTCAATTTCTGTTCCAATAGTTTCCAGCTTTATATTAGTTTCGCTGGCCGTTATTGCTTTTTCTGTATTACCTTTTATAAAAGAAAGTCGCACAAACCTGAATAAGCAGAGACAGCTTATTATTGATTCATATAGCAATAATATTGAATTGAGGCTGATAAATGCAGCATCTGAATTGATGTTTGAGGTTACTCAATATAAAACTGATTGCTCTGCAATAAATTCAGCAACTGATATATGCTTGCCTGCAATTGGAGTTATGAACAAAGAAGATTCATGGATGCTTTTTTTGCAAGAGGATAATGAACTGTCTGTATTATCTTACAACGGTACTTATTACCTTGCTGTTTTTTTATCTGGGACAAAAACCAAGAGTGGAAAAAGTCTTGTAGTTGGCAAGTTACTTAGTAGTATCATATATAGTGAGCTATTGGATAATATTAAGAAAGTAACAATTAAAGGAGGAGGAAGAGATTTATATTTATTGCCCGATCATAATGATAAGCAATATGATAATAAAGAGAGTAGGATTATTTTTAATAATAAGTTATCAGTCAATTATTTTTTTAGTGATTCGGAGTCTCTATATCAAACCTTTTTAAAATACCCTTTTTATTATTTTATAAATATTTTTGCAGTATTGGTTTTTTCATGCCTTCTTGTTAAAAAGTTATTGAATCCAATAAAAAAACTTAGAGATGAGACAGAGCTTATTGCAAGAGAGTTTATCGGTAAGAATGTTAAGATTAATGCTAAAAATGAGATAGATTCACTATCTCAATCAATTGCTTCGGTTTTTGAGGCATTTAAAAAACAACTTCTGGAAAAAGCTGAAATAGAAAATATTTTAAGAAAAAGAGAACACAATCTTCAAAAGGCTCATGAGCTTACCAAAATAGGTACCTGGGAATACAATCTGGATACGAAAGAGCTGGATTTGAGCGATGAGCTTAGAAGAACTTTTGGTATTTCTTTATATAAGGAAATACCATCTATAAAGGATCTGGCTAACGATATTGTTCATGATGATGATAGAGAGATGGTAATAAAAATAGGGGATTCATTTAGAAAAGAAACAGATTTTAATGCTGTAAAAGCTTCTCTGGAGTATAGGATATTGCGAAATGGTCAAGATTTACGTTGGATAAAAGCTTTACCTCCTGAGATTATTTCATACGATAATAACGGGTTTCCTCAAAAAATTCTTGGTACAGTTCAGGATGTCACTGAGCATAAAAAAATTGAGCATACTATCAGGGAGAGTGAACAGACAATAAGAGGGATATTTGAAAGTATCCAGGAAGGTTTTTTTCGTAGTAAAAAAAATAAGATCATATATATATCCGATTCCGCCAAAAATATTTTGGGATATAGTGAAGAAGATGTTCTTACAGAACAAGACTTGAATATTCTATGGTATGACGAAGAAGAAATGAATGTATTGCAGGGTATTCTTTCACAGAAAAATGAAGCAATTCAGGGTTACGAAGGATATTTAAAAAGAAAAGATGGTTCCGGTTTTTTTGCGAACATTAATATTTCTCTATATAAAGAGGATAAATCAGGTGAGTCAGGTGTTAACTGTACATTTCAGGATATTACACAGAAAAAATATCAGGAAGAAGAGTTAGTTAAGGCAAAAGAAGAGGCTGAAATCGCCAATAAAGCCAAAAGCGAATTTCTTGCTACCATGAGTCATGAAATTCGCACCCCAATGAATGGTGTATTGGGAATGGTTCAGGTTTTGAGGGATACGGCTCTTGATAATGAGCAAAAAGAATATCTTGAAGTAATTAACAGTTCAGGAAAGGCATTACTTGAAATAATTAACGATATTCTCGATTTCTCAAAGATTGAAGCAGGTAAAATGAGTCTTGAAAACACCGTGTTTTCACTTAAAAATATTATAAATGAAGTTATAGATCTTTTTCAGGGACAGGCAAATAAGAAAGGAATAACAGTAAAAAGCAATGTTCAGCCTAATATTCCAGATATGGTTTCCGGTGATCCGGGTAGATTAAGGCAAGTATTGGTTAACTTGGTAAATAATGCTGTAAAGTTTACCGATAAGGGGGGAGTAGAATTAAGAGCTGAAGTTATATCAATTAGTGGTGCTGATTATAACTTGCGAATAACTGTTATTGATACCGGGATTGGAATATCAACAGAGAATCAGCAGCGTCTCTTTGAATCTTTTCGACAGGCAGATGGTAGTTCAGCGAGAAAATACGGGGGGACTGGTTTAGGTTTATCTATAAGTAAAAAGCTGGTTAATATGATGGGTGGGGTAATAAATCTTAACAGTGAAGAGGGAAAAGGATCTGAATTTTGGTTTGATATAAATCTTTTAGAAAAAAAAGTAATAATTAATTCTGATATAAGTAATCTTTCAGGAAAGACTGTTCTTATTATAGATGACGGTAGTAATGGCTATAAGGATTTTGTGGATTGTTTGCAAAAGGCACTAGTGACTGTATTGATATCATTTCCTGATGAAATTGAGAAAATCGGGGGGGCACCCGATTTTGTAATAATAGATGCAGAACTCCAAAATGAAGATCATTCCTCTCTCATTAAAAAAATCAAAGGTCTATGGAAATGTTCTAGGATTGTTATCTATTGCAGCAGTGCCACAAGAGGCGATTCTTC
>QZLD01000145.1 GCA_004796385.1 Gammaproteobacteria bacterium
CTGGAGCATTCCGATCTGTCATCGTCATTACATTCTGCTTCGAAGCTTTATAAAATAAATGCCGATTCATCCGTGACGGAGGCGGCAAGTTTCAAGATATCTGAACATATTTATGACATAGCAGCCGATAACAAATTTCCCGCATTTATATCCTTTTGGCGAACCATGCACAATATTTTTGGTACCGGCACAGAAAGCCAGCTGGCGGCCGGTACAATGAGGGCACATGATAGAGCCAGGCTTATTGGACATAACTCATCAAAAAAAGCGATTATAGCGCCATGGGATGTGTCGGCTGCTAAAGATGGATATCATATTTACAATAATCGTCTGCTTCAGTATGTAAAGGACTGGGGGCTTTGGGAGGCGTGGAATTATCGCGAATATCTGACTCTACTGAATCATATTCCTGCCGCTGAGCTTGAACTATGCCAACTTTACCACAAGGAATACGGACTTAGTAAAGATGATGCCACCAGACTTGCTAAGCAAAATATAGAGAGCGTCATTGCATCATATATTATTGTGCCAAATACCTACCCTGAATTCAGGGAGAATGCGATTTTAGATTTAAGAAAAAAGGTTACACTTGGCGAATATAAAAAATCATTTCTAAATGAAAAAACTGATGCAAAACTATCCTATGATTATTCAGAAGAGAGTGGCGCAGAGAAACTGGCAACCTTTGCCATTGATAACATGCAAAATTTAAAGTCCTTAATTGAAAAACATGGCTATAATAATCTAACCAATGCGTTCAGCAAAACTTTACTGATGTATGCTGCACATATGAATAACTACGGTGCAGTTAAGTTTCTTGTTGATAGAGGTGTAAATGTTAACGATAAAACCCAAGGCAATAAACGTTATCTTTCACATATGGATTTGCCGAATAATCTGGAGAGAACAGCGTTAACATATGCACTTGAAAACAGTTCGATAGAGGTTATTGCAGAGTTGATAGAGAACGGCGCTGAATATAAGGCTGATTATGTTTCTTACCTGAAAAATAACCCCCGCTTTAGTGATAGCGATAAAAAGCTATCTATCAAAGAGCTGATCCAAAAGAATAGAAATGAGGGGGGTTTCTTTAAGGCAAGTTTTAACTGTGAGAAGGCGACATCAAAAATTGAGAAGGCTGTTTGTAGTGATAAAACATTGGCGATATATGATAGAGAGTTAGGCAGAGCATATTTGCGGCTGCTGGAGCTATCTCAATTCAAGTCTTTTGATAAGAGGGAGCAGATCAGGTGGTGGAAGGAGCGCAATAAAGAGTGCCAAAAGCTTGATGGGCAAGAGTTAAAACAGTGTCTTATACATTCTACCAGAGCCAGAGTCAGATATATGCACAATAGAATTAACACCGCGCCAGCAAAAGACATATAAATAAAATCTGTCAAATTTTCTTTGCAAAACCAATTATTACTAAGATATCTTTGTTCATGATTTTTTATATACCAATCGGTTAATTGCAATAAATTTCAGCCGATATACCAGCAGTTATAATCTGGAGATAACTTTAACAAATGTTCACGAAAGACGACTATAAATTTATGGCGCAGGCTTTATATCTGGCCAGAAAAGGCATATTTACTACCGATCCGAATCCACGGGTAGGTTGCATTATTGTTAAAAACAATCAGGTAACAGGAAAAGGCTATCACAAATATGCAGGAGGAGATCATGCAGAGATAGCTGCTTTAAAAAACTGTAAAAATAATGGCTATGATCCTGCCTCATCTGAAGTGTACGTTACCCTTGAACCATGCTCCCACTTCGGCAGAACCCCTCCATGTGCAAAAGCTCTTATTGAGGCAAAAGTATCCAAAGTAACTATCGCTGCTACTGATCCAAATCCTCAGGTGGCGGGAAGAGGCATTAAGATGCTGCAAGATGCCGGAATAGAGGTTAAACACGGTCTGCTGGAACAAGAATCTCGAGAACTGAATCGCGGCTTTATTAAAAGGATGGAATCAGGAAAACCATTCGTTCTATGCAAAATGGCAATGAGTATGGATGGTAGAACAGCAATGGCATCCGGTGAAAGCAAATGGATAACATCTGCACAATCGCGTGCAGATGTTCATCGTATACGCGCTGCAAGCTCGGCGATGCTTACAGGAATAGGCACGGTTCTCCATGATGACCCAGCAATGACTGCAAGACTGCAAGAAGATACAAAAGAAATTTTGCAACCACAGAGAATAATACTTGATCCACAGTTCCAGATACCGGAATCGGCGCAAATCCTGAAAAAACCGACAACAGGTATCCCCACAGAAACAACCGTAATAACAGCAATAGAAAACAGTGATAAAATAAAACGGCTAAAAAAAATTGGGGCTATAGTTAAATTATTAAGCGCAAATAACACATGCTTTGACCTTAACGAAGTTCTTTGTTATCTTGCTGAGCAGCAGATAAACAACATCATGCTTGAATCCGGCGCACAACTTGCGGGAGCATTTCTTGAAGCCGGACTTATAGACGAACTGATTATCTACATGGCGCCCCATATAATGGGCAATAATGCCAAAGGTCTGTTTGCATTGCCGACACTGGAAAAAATGTCGCAACGAATTGATCTTGATATCAAAGAAATCTACACCATTGGTAATGATATAAAAATTACCGCAACAGTAATCAATCTATAATATTCGAATTATTTACAACACATTCAGGAGATAAAATGAAGAATTTCAACATCGCAATCACCTTATTTCTAACAGCTATTTTTGCTTGCAGTGCAAATGCCGGATCTGATGTTCTGGCTGAAAAATCATTACAATCTTTTAAGGAAGATAACTTTGAAGTTTATACCAAAGTTATGGCTTCTGCTGATGATTTATATTCATTAATGGAATATGCAAAGAAAATTAAAAGCCCGATGTATCCTGCTGCTCTTTTTGAAAAGATGACCGGCGATGAAGTTAAAGAATTTTGTGCAAACAGCGCCAAAGACCTGCATAAGCGAGGGAAAGATAATTGGCTTGCAACTAAGGAAGAAGGCGTAAAAAAAGGTATCGACTGGAAAAAAGTCACTCTTATCTCTCATAAATTTGCTAAAAAGCCCAGCACAGTATTAAAAAGCGGCAAATTAAAAGAGGCTAATATAATCGTAAATTTTAGCAGCAATAATAATTCATACAGCTATGAACTTGATGACTGCATATCTTTACCTAACGATAGTTGGGTATGCGAAAAAATTATCTCATTAAAGAAAAATTAGGTCTTATTAATTAAAATGCTTTAAAAGTATTTTCTGGATTCAACAAATCAATATTGCAATTAATTGTTGAATCCAGAGATGTAAAAATCCATAGCCAGTAGAGATATCCGAA
>QZLD01000258.1 GCA_004796385.1 Gammaproteobacteria bacterium
ATTATCCAACTACGAAGCACCAATTACCCCTTTAAGCGCAGCCGAAAAGAGATATGCATAGCGGCTATTTGTACATACTTTTTATGAAAAGATTAGACAAATAAGGGTTGATTGAGCATGGATGCGAATCAAACCGGCCTCGTATGCAGATTGAATTTGAGGGTAACCGAAGGTCAAGCTTTGGGGAATGTTTTTTTGCTTCGTTTTTTGTCATTTAACAAAAAATGAAGGCGTCCGTCGGTGCGCAAACCGACAAAGGTTTTCTGGATACTAGCTCTCATTTGTTCGAAGTAATTCTGTCATTCCGCGCGAAGTTGCGGAATCCATATTCGAAAGTAACCAATAGATTCTGCGACTCCGTTTCACTCCGCGCAGAATGGCTTTTAAAAGGAAAATAAAATCACTTACAAAGCCCTCAAAACAACTCCGCATTCTCTTGCCTACGCTTATCCAGTTCTTGCCTCATTAAGGTAATTGTTTTTTTATGTATGCCATATTCTTCGGCAATATTTGTAAAGTTTGAAATAACTTCTACTATTTTTTGGATTTGTTGTTTTGCTTGCTTCCAATTTGAGAAACCGGCATGTGTTGCTAGTTTTTGTATTGTTTTGAGAGGTGGTTGTCTACCAAAACCGTCATACGCGGTTGCGTGTTGATTGAATGGGTGCGGGCTGAAGGTAACATCGTAAAAGGGTGCTACTTGCCATTGTCCGTTATCCTCCTGTAAGAATGCCCAGTTTTTGCTATGGTCATCCTGGTTACAGGCAAAAAGATTAAATATTGCCCGGCAAAATTGTAGTTGCCCTACAGCGGGTGATTTACATAGCTGGCGACTGGCTTTGATTAAATCCACATAGTCAAGACTGGGCGTGCGGAAATCTGCGTCTAGTAAACCGCAAGCACTGTGCATATGCAATCGCCCCGGCTTATTTGTGCTTGTGTTATTAGTCCAATCAAATCGTTTCAAGGCGAGCCAATAATCTGCGCCGCTTTTGTCAGGCGCCTTAAGTAATTGCCATTCCGGTGGCTGCAGGCCCGCCATTTCCGCGAGCTGTAAATAAACAGCCTCACATAACCCCTCTTCATGACCTAGCTGAAGATTTTGTGAGGTAAATTTAACCAGCCATACTTCATCTCCTTCCTGAGGTTCTGTACGGCATTGTTTTGTGCGACACTGTTTTGTACGGCACTGGTCTGAACTATCAGAAGAAAAAAATAGTTGCGCCTTTGGGCGAGCCCCACCTGAACTGCCTGCAGCAACAAGCGCCCCCAATACTTCCTGGGTTTGCCCATCAAAAATTGCTTGGGCTTCAAGACCTAGCATCTCTAGATCAAAGGTTTCGGTAGTTGGTTTTTTGTATTCGTATACAGGGTCAAAGGACAGCGCTCCCATTCCTCCTGAACCAATAAACGCTAAACGATCCATTGCTGTTATCTGTGAGGGTAGAATATTGTGTTGGCGAAAGACCCGATCCTGCAATAACAGCCCCCATCCATCAGGAAGACTATCCGCAAATAAACCGTGCAGTCCCATATGTGGCTCTGATGGTGCAGATTGTAATACGGTTGTTTCTTCCATTAAAAACGGTGAAAGATTGGCAAATTGGTTTAAATAGTCTGAATCGTACTGGAAGAAAACTCCTTGATGATTCTGTGCCAATACTCCAACATGTGCCGACTCTCCTGTTGAAAGAGTTCGCGTAACATTCAGCTTTTGAATTGGTTTAAAATCCATCTTTTAAAACCTCATCAATAGAAGCTGGGCGCTGTAAATCTTGTTTTCTTTGCTGTGTCAGATCATGCAAACGTTTTAAATCATCAAGACTTTGCCACAACAGCAGCAGTTGCTTAAATGAGATCTGGCCGGTTAATTCAAATTTTTTGATAGTTGAGGCGGGAACACTGCTACGCTGCGACAACGCTTCCCGGGAGAGTTTTTCGTTTTCGCGTAGCTTTCGCAAATACTCAGCAAAAGCTTGTTGTACGTCAGTATCGTCGAGCAGCAGTAAACGAGGCATAGTTAGCTCCATTTGGACACAATAATATCTATTATAGCTTATTTTCAGTTATTTTGGATACAGTAATGTCTATTATTATGGAGCTTGAACTATATGCATTAATTCCCTCATCTAAATCCTCTCCCGTCTGCGCGAAGCAAAGCGTAGTCGCAGAATTATTTAATATGCGACAGGACTTTTGAGGGGTTAAATCCTTAATCAAAGATAACTACAATATCTGTAATTGGAAAAAAACTTCCTTTTCACTCTCTTCCTCTGGGAGAGGGGCTAGGGGTGAGGATGCTCTAAAACTTAGGGGCAAGGTACTTTAGAAGAAAGGGAAAATTAAACATTAAAAGCTTCTTGCTTCATTATTTGCTCTGCCCTACTGATTCCTAAAC
The DNA here is from genome assembly GCA_004796385.1 of Gammaproteobacteria bacterium. Classification (GTDB taxonomy): domain Bacteria; phylum Pseudomonadota; class Gammaproteobacteria; order QZLD01; family QZLD01; genus QZLD01. The sequence continues at coordinate 2,399 of QZLD01000258.1, forward strand.
GCTTTGCAACTTGTTGCCATTGTTTGACGGAGTTTAGTACTTCATCATATATCTGTGTTGCTTCGGTTTTGGTAAGTCTGTAAAAATCAATTACATCAAATGCTAACTGGTAGTCTAGTGTATTTTCACTATCGGTGATATTTAGATGAAGCCCGCTTTTATCTGCGATAGGATTTATATCGTAAGCTGGTGATAGTTTCCAACCTTTATCGGTTAATAAAAAACCATGATTACGAAGATGGTCATCCGTATTTGATACGGCAATGTTAAACACTATCCGTCTCCATAGCTGAGATAGGTCTGCTTTAGTTTGTGAACCTTGATTAGCCAAAAACTCTGCTATTTCAAGGTAACTGGCGCCATGCGAATCATCTCCATCGTAATATTGTAATTGAGTCATTGCAGATGAAAAATGCAAACGTTTGTCACCTACACGATCAAAACGCTTGGTAAGAAATGTGTGATGCTCGGTAGTAAACCTGTGAATTTCACTTGGAAACATTTCGACACCCGCTGCCAACGCTAATTCATAGCAAACCATTTCCCATCCACCAACGTCACATGTATCGTTTGCATTAGGAAATTTGGCGATCCAGAGATGATTATTTTCGTCTGTTACACAAGCCTTTGGCCTTGCGCCTCCCAATGAAGATCCAGGTGAAATCAGCATTTTTAACCAGCGGTAGTATTCATCACTTTCTATATTGTCATCTTTTTCAATTTGAATGGCCGCATGCTCTAACTCCCGCAGCGAAGCAATTGGCGGAGCGGCAAAATCTTCATTGTCATCCAAAAAATCAGAAGCTCCCTCTCTTTTAAAACGGATTCCGCCCATTCGATACGAATCATGCACTCCTAGCAAATAATCAAGTTCGGTTAAACGGCTATTATGTCTAACTCCATTTTGGTACTCAATAATAGCTCTCCGTTGCATTAGAACCCGTCCCCATCGATCGGGGGAAGAGTCTAAGAAAACACGAAAGTTTTTGTTTGCCTCATCATTGTATAATTCACCTGTGTGTAACGTAAGTAAGGGGTCTATTTGTAAACGGTACGGTGAACTTAGAAAGCTCTTGTCATAGGCAAAGCTGAATACTCCTCCTCGATTTGAATCGCTATAGGTAAGTACGCCTATCAATAATGGTTCGTCTATAGGCTGCCAATGAGCATAAACCTCAACCATTTCCCGGCTCATTTCGAACCTTCCAGCAATTTGATGTTTTGCAGCTTTATACCCACTTCATCATGTGCCGCCATCACCGAGAAATTATCCTCCATGCCAAGCATACTCATTATTTTTAGATAAGTGCCAATAGCCACGCCAGGATCACCGGCAAAGACTTTGTTGACAGTTTTATTGTCAAAACCTGTACGCTCACAAACCATTTTCTTAGTAAAACCACGCCGTTTCATGGCCAACAAAAGGTCCTCACCAAAAGACGTGAGTACTTTGCGCTGTTTAGGAAACAGTACTTTATGTAAATCTCTCTTTGCCATAAAAACCTCTATATGGGACTATATTCCGATTTTCGACACAATAATAGGAATATAGTCCATATTTAATTAAATAACAACCCCTTTAAGCGCAACTGAGAAGTTTTCTGAATTACTGCGATCATTTGAATTAAACACCACTAATATCAATCATTGAATGATCGCCTTTGAAGAATTATAAGCTCAAAAATACCCCGCTTACTGCTATAATCAAACACAGGAACCTACATATCAGATAAAAAATTTATGGATAAAATTAAGAAGCTGCTTAATAAATACTCATGCGCAAAAGCATTTAAGCCTTGTGCATTTTTTTTATGTGCGTTTTTATTTAGCTTTTTTCTATTTTCAACCGCATATGCAGCCAACATTATTCATATCAAAACTGTAGAATGGATAGGTCTCGATAAAATAGCTGAGGCAAATATTTCAAAGCAAACGTTAGATTCCATTGTTCAAACAAAACTTAGAAAAAGTAACAACAAAGTATCTCAAGAAGAGCTCTTTGCGATTGTAGATGCTGTAACGATCCACTTCCGCGATAACGGCTATAAATTCACAACTGCGTATCTACCAGAGCAAAATTTATCCAAAGGGAAGTTAAAAATTGCGATACTTGAGGGAAAGTTGGGGGATATTCAGTTTCCAAATGAAAAGCGTGATTTCGTAAAAAATAGTATCCGTTTTGTTTTTTCTGATCTCATTGGCAAACCGGTATATGAACCCGATTTTGCCAAGCGGATCGATTTACTCAATTCAGATCCGCGAACAAAGGTTTTTGGGTTCTTTTCAAGGGGTAGCAATACTGGTGAAGCCAGGGTTAATTTTAAGGTAAAGAGATTTGATCGCTGGCAGCTATTAGCTTCGATAGATAATTTCGGTACTCCGGCAACTGGAAAAAACAGGGTAAATCTTAAGGGGGCTTTTTTCAGCCCATTAAATAGGCTTGATACTTTGATGGCGGGGCTAATATATACCCGCGGAGAAAACTCAGAGGAAGGTTCCGAATCAAGTGCATATGGGTACTTGGCCTACGAACTACCTCTATGGAATTTATCTAATCGCCTGACATTTTATGCTGGAAATAACCTCTTTGATATTGGGGGTGATTTTGATTCATTAGAGCTTGAGGGGAACTCTAAAGTTGGAGTGCTTGGATTCTCTCACGATTTTGAGATGAATAATCGGTTGAGCACATCACTAAGAATTATAGATACTGATTATCAATCTTCATTAAATAGTCCTCAAATTGAGCCGGATGAGGAGGAACTTGGTTTAAGTATAAATTGGCAGTTAAGCATCCCTTCAGAAACAGGGCTAAGTGTAATTTCTACAAACATTGGTTACGTTGGAGGGAATTTTAATAATGACCAATCCAATGAGGATATAACATTTAGTAAAACTGAATTTAAGCTAGATGCATACACATTACTTGCGGCAAAATCACGTTTTGCAAACCAGTGGCATTTCTCTTTAAAAGGGCAGTATGCTAGTAAGCTTCTGCCAAATGCTGAAAGGCGTAGCTTAACTGGTATTAGTGGGATTCGGGCTATCGAAGCTGGTTACTTTAGTGGTGATAACACTGCTCATTGTGCCATTGAATTGCGCTTTCCACACCTATTTGGGATTAATAACCTGTTTGGAATTAATAATAAGTGGCGACTGCAGCCTGTCATATTTGTTGATGGGGTTTATGGTGAAAAAATTTCTGATGATGCAATTTTAGATCGCATTCATGCTTCAGGAGCAGGTATTGGTTTTGAGTTAAATGGATATCAACAATTCTATGCAAATATCTATGCTATGGATTTAATAGAGTCTTACTCTAAAAGTAATTCCATACCAGATAAGATGCAGGCACTAGCAACGATAGGTATAAGTTTTTAAATAGTCGACTCAGGAAATTGCTTAAGAGCAAGTTATAAAGTTGTAAATGAGAAGTAGCAATATGAAATTATGGCCAAATATTGAAATACAAAACTATTTTCCGGGTCGACTAACCCAAGACTGGATGTCTTGGCCTTTGGCATTTTTTGGTCTTAAAAAAATGTCAAAGCGAGCAAAAAAATACAAACGACGATACACCCTGATTTTCTTAAGAGATATATTTAGTGTTTTTGAAGCGACACATGAAAAAAGGCATGGACGACTTTTTTCAGGAAAAAATTGATAGGTAAATTATGAAAAAATCATTATTCCTAAGTTTAATTATACTTACCACCTACACCCCAAACAGTGTGGCGCTACCTCCAAATGGAAATGTTGTATCTGGCAGTGTGACATTTAGTAACCCTAATGAGACCTCTCTTCAAATTGAGCAGTCATCTAATAAGGCAATAATTGAGTACCCAAATTTTTCCATTAATAACGGTGAACAAGTTAATTTTATTCAACCTGACTCCAGTAGCATTGCTCTTAATAGAGTTACAGGAAATGATGTATCAAATATTTTTGGTCAGCTAACAGCCAATGGCCAAATATTCTTAGTAAATCCAAATGGAATTGTTTTTTCAAATAACTCTCAAGTAGATGTTGGGGGGCTTGTAGCAACCACTTTGGATATAAACAACTCAGATTTTCTTTCAGGAAATTATAGCTTTTCGCAGTTATCTGAAGCGCAAAACTTTGTTATTAATAATGGTAAAATAGAGTCTATTCCTAATGGGTATATTGCTCTTATTGCTACACGCGTTACAAACGATGGCGATATAAAGTCTGATAACGGAAATATCTCTTTAGTATCTGCAGATAAGGTTCAAATACAAATAAATGGCAATCAATTTGCGATCCAAACTGATGCTGCCAGCTGGAATGGAATTATTGAAAATAAAAAACTCCTTGAAGCTGACGGGGGGATAATCCTTCTGGAAGCCAATACAGAAAACAAGCTCAATGAATCTATTGTAAACAATGACGGGATAATTAAAGCTAACCGCATTGAGAATCAAGGAGGGGAGATCTGGTTAAAAGGAAATAGTGAAGGTGATATTTATCA
>QZLD01000172.1 GCA_004796385.1 Gammaproteobacteria bacterium
ATTTTTCTCATGTGCTGCTGTTTTTCTCCGTACTGTTCGGAATATTCTGGTTTCTGGAGAACTTTGTCTGGGCAAGGAGAAAACTGGCGGATTATCAGGCAACAGAGGCAGCTAAAAAAGAGCCGAAAACAAAAAAAGATTTTTACAGCAAAAACTGGCTTGTTGATACATGCCGCTCACTATTTCCGGTAATAATAGTGGTATTTGCCTTGCGCTCCTTTGTGGCCGAGCCATTTAAGATTCCATCCGGTTCAATGAACCCGCTTTTGATCGAGGGCGATTTTATCCTGGTAAATAAATTCAGTTATGGACTGAAAATCCCGGTATGGAACAAAACTGCGGTCGAAATAGGCAAACCGCAGCGAGGAGATGTAATTGTTTTTCGTTTTCCTAAAGAGCCATCAGCAGGATTTTTTAAGCATCCTGAATTAGAGGACTATTATAAATCACAATATGAAGAAGGCGGTCGCTATGCCAGACACTTTAATACAAACTTTATAAAAAGGGTGGCGGCTCTTCCCGGAGATAAGATTAAGTACACAGGAAAAAATATCTATATTAATGGTAAAAAACTTAGTTATAAATATATAGAGGCCCTTAATTCAGATGACCTTAATAAATCACTTGAACTATGGGAAGAGGATATGGGAAATATGAAACACCAGTTTCAGATAGAATCAGGTTTGGATAAAATTGAGAATAGTTATAAGTTTGGTGGAGCCAATCCATTATTCTTCAGAGAAGGGAGTGGAGCCAATCCATTATTCTTCAGAGAAGGGATTGTAGTACCCGAAGGCCACTACTTCGTATTGGGTGATAATCGTGATCAGAGTAAAGATAGCCGCTTCTGGGGATTCGTGCCGGAGGAAAATATTGTCGGTAAAGCATTTTTTATCTGGATGAATTTCAGTGATTTTGGCAGAATTGGTAATACAATTAAATAATTACCCTTAACAGGAGAAAATAATGAAAATATTTAAAAAACAGAAGGGGATGACGCTAATCGGTTTATTGTTGGTTTTGGTTTTAGTAGCCGCAGTTGCTTTACTTGTAGTTCGAATAACGCCAACCTATCTTGAAGCATGGAATGTTTATCAGGCCTTTACTAAAATTAAGGGAGACAGGCATTTAGCAGTTCAAGGCAAATCAGCCATACGAAGTGCTTTGCAGAAACAGCTGGAAATGAATTCTGTTTATGCCGATAAATTTAAGCTTGATGATCTGAAGATGGAAGAGACCAAACATGGTTATCATGTAAAACTCTATTACGAACGCAGAATCCCTCTGGTTCTTAATATTGATGTGGTTATGAAGTTTCATCCAAAAGCTAAGGTTCATCGTCCTTGATAGTAAAACCTCCGCAAGAGTTACAAAAAATAATCGGGTATCAGTTTATTGATATCTCCCTGCTGAAACAAGCACTTACCCATAGAAGCGCGGCCGGCAACAATAACGAAAGGCTGGAGTTTCTTGGAGATAGCGTTGTCGGTGTTATTATTGCTCACGAACTATACAGCAGGATGCCGGATGCTGCCGAAGGAGACCTTAGCCGCTTTCGCTCCTCGCTGGTTAAAAGAGAGGGTCTTGCTGCCAGAGCCAGAGATATAGATTTGGGGAACTTTCTGCTGCTTGGTGGTGGTGAACTTAAATCGGGTGGGTTTCGCCGTGATTCCACTTTGGCGGATGCCTTTGAGGCAGTTATCGGTGCTGTATATCTGGATGGTGGTTTTGAAAAATGCAGAGATGTTGTTCTTGCCCTTTTTAAACAGGTTATAGATGATCTTCTTGATGAAGGTCTGCAGAAAGATCCAAAAACAACTTTGCAGGAGTATCTGCAGGCAAATCAGTTTTCTCTTCCGGAATACGAACTTCTTGAGGTTTCAGGAAAAGAACATGAGCAGATCTTTAAGGTTGCATGTAGTTGTGCCGCTACAGATATTGCCACAGAGGGCGAGGCAGGCAGTCGTCGGGCAGCGGAAAAGCTGGCGGCAAAAAATATGCTTAAACTGCTGTTAAACAACAATTCAGAAAAAGATGCCACTTCAGGAAAAGATACTACTTCAGGAAAAGATACTACTTCAGGAAAAGACAATGGATGATAATTCGGAACCCCCAAGTTTGATTCAATACTCAGAAGACCTTTCATGCGGTTTTATCGCTATAGTTGGACGCCCGAATGTTGGCAAGTCCACCCTCCTCAACTCTTTTCTTGGTCAAAAAGTCAGTATAACCTCCAAAAAACCTCAGACCACACGTCACAGAATTCTCGGGGTTAAGCATAATAGTGATTCACAACTAGTTTTTGTCGATACCCCGGGAATACATCAGAATGCCAAAAAGATGATGAACAGGCACATGAACAAGGTGGCATCGGCAACTCTTAGTGATGTCGACTGCATTCTGTTTCTGGTAGAGGCTGGAAAATGGACGGAAGAGGATGACTTGGTGCTGCAGCATCTGCAGGAATCGAAAATTCCGGTGATTATGGCGGTTAATAAGATAGATCTGGTAAAACCGAAAGAGAAGCTGCTTGATTATATACTGGAGGTTTCTTCTAAATATGATTTTATTGAGCTGGTTCCGGTATCTGCCAGCAAGAGCAAAAATCTCGACAG
>QZLD01000095.1 GCA_004796385.1 Gammaproteobacteria bacterium
ATGCTCTCTTTATCGTTCTGACTGGTGGTGTTTTTTTGCTCATCTGTTTTCCCGGTTGCTGTTTTCAAGAAGCCGGATTATAGCAATTATTGAGCAGATGATGAAAAACAATTTTATTTGTGGTAGAAGGTGATGACCATATAACACGTAAACAAAGTATTCTTCTAAAGGTATCGAGTTCTTTCACGGCGTAACTTTAAAAAACCACCTGTTCCTTGAAGATAAGGAGATAACAATGGAATCGCAACAAACGATCAATCACAAAGGGTGGATTATCCCGCTGATTTTATGTGTTATATCATTAATTCTACTTGCTATTCTGTGCCTGGTAATCCCCATGCTTATCCAAATAACAGAAAATTATGACTGGTCTCTTCATGGGTTTTCATTTTTTGTATCCAAATCATACCGAGTTTTTGTGCTTTTCCCGTTAGGAGGCGTGATTATAGGTTCTGCTGCCGTTATGGCAGAACTAATGAAAGAGCTCCAAGAATATAAAAAGTTATTATTTGCAACTGTGATTGTATATTTGCTCCTGTCCATACTTTTTTCGGTATTGCTGGCCGTCGCAATATATATTCCACTTATGGAGATAAGCGCTGTAATATGATTCGTGTATTGTGAAATATGCGGTAATACTTAAATAAATCAAAAGGAAAACCATGAAAAAAATTTTACTTATGGCTGTTCTGTTTTACACCCTTCTCGGAGGCGAATCTGCTTTTGCAGATGCGAAAAAAAGAGCTCTTTTTGTCAGCATTCCGCCGCAGAAATATTTTGTGGAAAAGGTTGCAGGAGGCAGGTTTGCTGTAAAAATTCTGCTCAAAGAGGGTAAAAGCGCCGCTCTGTATAGCCCTGATCCTAAACAGCTTGAGGAGTTGCTAGGTTCGGAACTGTTTTTTTCTATCGGCGTTCCTTATGAGCAGAGGGTAATCAGGTTTTTAGAAGAGAAAAACATGGCTCGCGTGGTAGATGCCGGTAATGGAGTTACAAAACGCAGGATGAGCGCTTCGCCGCTGCAAAATAGTGGTGATAAACATCGCAATCATAAGCATAAACACAACCACAACCATCATGGAGATCACGAACATGAAGATGGTCTTGATCCTCATATATGGCTTGATCCCCTATTGGTGAAAATTCAGGCGCAGAATATTGCAAAGGCTCTGATAAAGATTGACCCTGAAGGAGAGGCGATCTATAAAAAAAATCTGCAGATTTTTAATGCAGAGCTGGATAATTTGCATTCGCAAATTGCAGAAAAACTTGGCTCTTTAAAGGGTAAGGTGGTGGTTCTGTTTCACCCATCTCTTGGATACTTTACCGACCGATACGGTTTAAAGCAGGTTGCAATTGAGGTTGAAGGTAAGCCACCAAAAGGAAAATACCTGAGCCGGATAGTCGCTTTTATGAAAGTCAATGGGATAAAGACCATTCTGGTGCAATCTGATTTCGGGCTTAGCTCGGCACAAAGAATTGCTTCTGCAGTTGGGGCAAAAGTAGAGTTTTTTAACCCTCTGGATTACAACTATGGGAGAAATATTCTGAATATCGCTGAATTAATAAAAAAGGGCGGGTGAGATAAATACTTAATTTACTCAGAATCCTTAAGCATCTTTTTGAGAGTCGGGAATTCTTTTGCTACGGCGGGATACTTGTGAGCATAATAGCCTGTTTGATATGGCTGAAAAAATTTTGTGCTATTGGAAATCATTATTAGAAAAGAGTAGACCTTATCAAACCTGGAATTTCTATCATCAGCCCATTTAAAAATAACATAATCATTCTGCTCATCTTCCTGGGCATTTTCCCGAACATACAGTAAGTGATATGTTTCATCAGGCACTCCCAATCTTTTAACCATTTTCAGATTTTTTAGATCGGCCTCGCGTATTAAATCATTTAGCTCGTTAAATTGTGGCTCCGTTAACTGCCATTTATACAGGGCTTCTTTAAGCTTATAGTCGATATTATTTTCAAAATAGACTTTCTGCACATGAATAGTTCTGTCTTTTGTAATCCAGATATTCCTGCCTCCATATAATCCATGAACATCAAAAAGAAAAACCTCCGCTGCCTTAACAGGAGAAACACACCCTATCAGCCCAATAACCATAAGAATCCTAAAGCCTTTTTTCATAAACAGAACACTTCAATAACTGTGCCTTTTATCTATCGGAAGCATAACAAGCAGAACCACTAAATCTTTTTCTGAGTCAACCTTCAAGCTTCCTCCGTGAGCAACAACAACAGCCTTTGCAACAGAAAGGTCAAGACTATATCCCAGCCCTCTGTTTTTTTCGGCTATTTTTGAATCGAACCGCTGCGATTCAAACAGCATCTCCCTGGCAACCTCATCATTCCCGAAACAGGCAAATTTTATCTCTACAACTTGGTTGTTGTCGCATACACTAACACCTATATCAATATTACCAACACCCTCAATAAAACGCTCCATAGAACCTGCTATATTGGAAAGTGCTTTAATCAGGCGTTTTTTATCGCAATAAATCTTCTCGCCGCTAAAATCACAACCCGAGATAAAATCCACCTCTTTTTTAACTCTTGCTCTTGAAATATCAACCACCTCTTCAATCAAAGAAACAAGATCTACCTGTTCAAAATCCAGATCTAATCCGTTATAGTCAAGTTTAGTTAAATCAAAGATATCATCAAAAAACTGCTGCAATCTAACGGCGCTATTCTCAATAACCGTAAAATACTCAAGAAGTTTCTCAGCACTGGCTTTTTTATATTTCATCTTACCTATATTGGCAACACTAAGTATTCCGTGTAACGGGGTTTTCATGTCGTGCGCTAAACTTGCAATAAATCTGGAGTTCCTTATATTGGCTTCTCTATTACATATTTTTGACTGTGAAACTTCATTAATCCTTTTCTTCAGATACTTACAACCCCACTCCTTAACTACAAGCTCATTGCAATCCCGGCATGCTTTTTCTGCACCAGTACTTTTTATATCTTCTATAGACAGCAGAGATAAGTGATAGAAATACACCGACAGTGGATATAATGCTCTGTTAATCTCCGACATTGTTACGGAGGCATCCGAAGTTATAACCAACAAAGAAGATTCTTCACATAAAAAAGAGCTTATCTCATAAATACTATCGACAAAAATATAGCCTTCGCCTGAAAAAAAACATCCATTTTCAGCCTTGCTTCCTACAACAAATATCGCCTGAAAATTACCCGCCATTATTACTTCCGATCTTATTCAAAATTTGCATATCGCACCTTATTTATAAAATCCTGTTCATAATTAACATCATAAGTTTAGAGTATATTTCATTAATGTCATTCATATTAGACAAAATCAAATTGTCATAATGTGAAAACAGATGGAATACAGGCAAATTTTTATTATATTTACTATACTTGTCAGGTAACTATTTTTTATAACAGAAGTCTTAAATCCTAAAACAGGAAACAAAATATGTTTTATCTTACAGAAACCAAAAATCTGGACGAAAAAACCCGTAGCGAATTTTCGGGGGATTTTGTTGAATTAACCAGCGGCGTTACCAGATACGAAGTTTCCGGCCCTGAAGATGGCGAACCTTTGATATTCATTCACGGTTTTTCTGTCCCGTACTATCTGTGGGATAAAAACTTCTCATATATGGCAAAAAAAGGATTCAGAGTTGTTCGCTATGATCTTTTTGGCCGTGGTGGCTCAGACAGGCCAAATACTCCATATAATATCGAGCTGTTCCGTAATCAGCTAAAAGAACTACTTATCACTCTTAATCTGGATAAGAAACCGATAAATATTTGCGCTGTCTGCATGGGCTCAATTATTGCGTCAGATTATATCTGCCATAACAAAAAGAACATCGGGAAATTAGCGCTTATTGGCCCTGCAGGAATACCCGGCTCTATTCCAAACTACAACTGGATGGCAAAAATACCAATTTGGGGCGACTACTTAATGCAGATATGGGGTGATCAGGAGCTTGTTTCCGGACTAAAAAAACACCTCTACCGACCGGAGCTTTTCCCTGAGTATAAAGATGAGTATCTTCACTCACTCGACTTTAAAGGGTTAAAGCGCGCCCTGCTTTCAACAAATAGAAATATGAATATTGACAACGCACTTAAACTCTATAGTGAACTTAATAAATTAAAAAAAGATATCTGTTTAATCTGGGGCATCGAAGACAGAATTGTTCCCATAAGACTAAGCGCAAAACTTACAGAAACTCTTGCAAAGGCAACAGTAAAAACCGTAACGGAAGCCGGGCATGTTGCAAACTATGAACAGTCTCAAAAGGTAAACAAAATTTTGTTGGATTTTTTCAGCAAGTAACCGGTAAAAAATTATTGAGAAAAAATAGTGGATGAAATAATTCATATAAACAGAGAAGAGGAATCTCTGCATGATTTCCACGAAGCTGTTGCCAGCTCAATGGAAAATATTGAGAGCATTCTTATTTTGCTTGAGAGCGGCAGTCGCAGCCATAGTGAATACAGACGACTTTATGATGAATATTCACACATAATCGGCAAATTGATAAACCAATCTCACGCAATTGATGTTTCTGAGTTTATAAAAATCTTTGATCAAATAAAAAACTTTCTCAATACAATAGAAAAACACAATATAGAACTTTCCGGAAGAATATGTGAGCCATTATTAATGATAATGGATAGAATACACTTTATGGCCGATGATGCTGCAACCTATAGCGAGATCAGAAAAACATCGTATGAAGAGATTGCAAATTCGCTGTCTGAATATTCCAAAATCACCCGTGCAAACTCAGAGCAGGTTATCGATAAAACGATTAAAATCCTTACCGGATTTTGCAAAGAAATACCTCCACCACCAAAAATAGAAATAAAACAACAGCCGGAAAAGCCCAAAGAAACATCAATACCCCAAAAGAAATACCCCTCGGTTTCAGACATAAAGAGACCCAGCAAATTGGTACAACTGGTAAAAGATGAAGACAAACTTGAAGATGATCTCGCTTTTTTCAAGGGGCTGGCCGACGAAGTTGATCTTATACATAAAGAGTGGCGAGACAGAACAAATTTTATTATGCCGTTAGCATTGGGAATGAACGCGCTGGCGGGGAATATTGTCGACTTTTACCAACTACAGGCGGCAGTTTATCTACACGATGTCGGCATGAGATTTCTTCCTGATGAACTTCTTGAAGAAAAAGGACATTTTACTGAAGAGCAAAGAACCCAGCTACTGGCACACCCCAGCTGGGCAATAGAAAATTTTAATCTTATGGATGGCTGGGAAGAGGCAGCATGGATTGTATACCAACACCACGAGAAATTTGATGGTACAGGCTATCCGGAAGGAACAACAGGAAAAGAGATTTGCCACGGAGCTCAGATTCTTGCTATATGCGATGCCTTTTACTCAATCATGAATCGCAACCGCAAACGATCTGTACTACGAGCCATTGCAGAAATTAATGCCTGTAGAGGAGGACACTTTGCGCCTGAATGGGTCAACATATTTAATAATGTACTCACAATAGAAAGAAATGCAGGAAGATTTGATTAAACAGATCAACGAAATTACAGTGATAATCCCCGGAAGCCCTGCTGGCAGCTTTCCTCCGGTAGAATATGCCGATATTGACGGAATAGTAGCTATTGGTGGCGATCTTAATAGCGACAGACTGGTTGAAGCATATAGAAGAGGAATTTTCCCGTGGTACAGCAAAGGTGAACCGATAATTTGGTGGTCACCAGATCCGCGCATTGTATTATTTCCAGAGGAAATAAAAATATCCAAAAGCATGAGAAAATGGCTTAAAAAAACAGATATTAAAGTGACAGCCGACAAATCCTTTGAAAAGGTAATCAGAAGCTGCGCCAAATCTGCTCCGGGACGTGAATCCACATGGATTACGGAAGAGATGATTCTGGCATATGTAAATCTTCACAAGCTTGGACATGCTCACTCAATCGAAGCATGGTGGAATAACGAACTGGTTGGCGGACTCTATGGGGTTTATACCAACAAATGCTTTTGCGGCGAATCTATGTTCAGCAAAATCAGCAATGCCTCTAAAGCATGCCTGATTAAACTTACAGAAGGAATTTTAAACTTACCGATAAAACTTATTGATTGCCAAATACACTCCAATCATCTTGAAAGCCTTGGAGCCAGAGAAATAAGCAGAAATGAATTCATTTGCAGCTTAAAAAACTGAAATTTTAAATTTAAGGAGAAAAAATGAGTCTTGACGAGAACAATCTGATCTGGATAGATCTGGAAATGACCGGACTTGACCGGGATAATGACCTTATAATTGAAATCGCCACAGTAATTACCGACAAAGATCTGAACATAATTGCAGAAGGACCTGTAATAGCCATACATCAAGATGACAATACACTTAACGCCATGGACGACTGGAACCAGAACCAACATGGTAAATCAGGCCTGATAAGCCGTGTTAAATCCAGCACCAGCAGCGAGAAAGACGCTGAACTGAAAACGCTGGAATTTCTCAGGCAATATGTACCTAAAGGAGCTTCACCTATGTGCGGCAACAGTATTGGTCAGGATCGCCACTTTATGCACAGATGTATGCCGGAACTTGAAAACTACTTTCACTACAGAAATCTTGACGTAAGCACATTAAAAGAACTGGCAAGGCGCTGGGCGCCATCCGTTTACAGTGGGTTTACAAAAGATTCCAACCACTTAGCAATGGATGACATCAAAGACTCAATAACCGAACTAAAATACTACAGAGAAAATTTTATACGTTTTTAGAAAAAAGTTATGTAAGATTGCGTTTTTTAATAAACAAATTCAGGAAAGTACAATGAAAGACAAAGTATTAGAAGTACTCGACACGATAAGACCATCTCTTCAGGCTGATGGTGGTGATGTGGAATTGGTTGATATTGTTGGCAACGTAGTTCACGTTCGTCTGCAAGGTGCCTGCTCCGGCTGCCCTATGGCCAACGTAACCTTGAAAAACGGTATTGAAAGAGTACTGAAAGAAGCGATACCGGAGATAGAATCTGTAGAAGCAGTTCAGTAACACCCGTCTTCATAATCTAAAAACAAAAACCGGTTAAATCCGGTTTTGTTTTGTCTACAATGCAAATAGCAATATTAAGGAAAATAATATTGTCGTTCAAACATTTACTACTATAGTTTCATTAATGGATAATTTTACAGGGAATTCATTTTGTTAACCGGGAAAAAGCTGTTTACAATTTTAACGATATACACCAGCTTCTTTTCGATGCTATTTTTTTCACAACCTGCTTGTTCTCAACAAGGAAATCTCTACGCTGTTGTTAATGCCGATAACAAGATCTCTTCCCTGACCCAAAAAGATATTGCCATGATATATCTGGGCAAGAAAATTTCAATGGATGGATATAGCCGCATATACCCGGTAGATTATTCAATTAAACATCCAAACAGGCAAAAATTTATTCTGGAAATCCTCCATAAATCCGAATCTCAGTACAACTCATATTGGGCCAGAAGAATTTTTAACGGCAAAGGGACTCCTCCAACAATAATCGATGACCAAAATAACTATTTAGATGTTATCGAAAACAATCTAAATGCCATTGGATATATCTATAAAAAAATAAATATTGGAAATAAAAAAATAAAACTCATTCCGGTTATCATGGAAGATATGGAGAAAAAATGAGAAAGTTTACACTAATTATTTCGATAATTTTATTTAGCATAACGACAAATGCTTATAAAAACGATAATTATTCCATTAATGGATTCCTCTCTATCGGAGGAATATACAATAGTGCGGAATCGAATTTCGATGAAACTCTAAAAGCAGACAAGCTTGATTTGTCATTTGCAAACATATTGGGAATTCAGGCCAAATACCGTATTTCAGAGAAATTAGGCCTGACGGGGCAACTAGTATCTCGCGGAGGCGATAATGATGATTACGACATCGACCTTAACTGGGGCTTTATCTCCTATGAATATAGTCCTAACATCTCTTTTAAAATAGGCAGAATAATTGCGCCATTATTTCTAACCTCAGATTACATAGACGTTGGCCACGCATATCCGACACCAACCCCGGTAAAAGAGCTTTACTGGCAGGTTCCCTTCAGCTCAAACTCAGGAGACGGCATTGACATAACCTACAAAATAAACTTTGGCGACTGGTTTTTCAGTACGCAGGCAACATACGGGCTAACCAACGGAAAAGTCAGGGAACAAGAATACAAAACCAAAGCCCTTGCCGTAAATTCCGAAATATCAAACGAATATATTAAAATAAGAGCCAGTTATGCCCCTGCATATATGGATATGGATTTTTCGCCACTCCTGATACCTGTTATTAACACCTATCTGTCTCAATATAATATTACCGGCCTGAATCAATCCTTACACAATCATATAAAAATGGATAATACAAAGGTCTCCTTTTCCAGTATAGGAATATCATATGAAGATGAAAAATACCTGCTAATGACTGAATATGGCGCAACAAGAATAGATAAGAGCTACCCGGAAAGTGAAGCACTATATCTTACATTAGGGTACCGTTTTAATGAAATAATGATATATAACACCTTATCCAAAATCAGAACCTGTAATCTTGATAAGCTATTCTATAAAGGAGAAAACGCTCTGGAAATAGCCTCAGAGCCAATAGTTAATGAAGTTCTCACCGCGTCATTCAATATAAAAGAATCAGGATTTGCTATCGGAACAGTATACTACCTATCTCCTAATATGGATTTAACCTTTGAATATAAAATGATTGATACCCACGGAACTGTAGGGCTTTATGACGATATCACACACAATAACGAAAAAATGATATCTCTGGTGTTCAATGCCGTTTTTTAGTAGTCACGTTCAAGCAGCGGCACACCATCAATAGCGGCAGCGGCTATAAGATAAACCATAGTCTGTTCGCCAACCACACCATCACTTTGCAGCAGCTTCTCACTTTGAAACTTTTCAACTAAATGCAGATATTCTTCAGTAAACAGCTGTTTTTCTAAAGTAGAATCTGCCTGTGGATATATTCTCACGAGCAGATTACGCAACCAAACAACCTCTTCTCCTCTGCTTCCAAGAGATATTGTCTTTGCTTCAAATGAAGGCGGCAGCCAAATTGTCCAGTAATTACCAGTCCAGACTGTAACAAACTGTTCCAGATAAAAAACTTTTTCATCATTACCAAACTGCAGTTTGACTTTGCCATTACCGACTCCTGTCAACAGAGCATAATCCTTTTTATCGCTATTCACCTGAAACTCAACAATAGCAGGACGATTCTGACTCAGAAGTCGTCCCCAACTACCTTTTTGAAAGAAACATTTAAGCCCCAGATTAGAAGCCTTTTCACAACCTGTTTTACCTGCTGCTCCTCTATATTCCTGCCCCCATAAACCAAATAACCCACTAAACGCAGATACCAGGGAAGTATCTGAAACGACAAGAGCATCTTTTAATGTTTGTGATACTGTTTTCAGAGAATCATCCACTTCTGCAACAGAATCCTCCTGCTTTTTATTGTCGACAATATCGGCTTCTTTAACATTACCGATATCGGAAACAGGAATACTGTCTATTTTCTCCTGCAAAGCAAAAGCAACCTCTTCAGCAGTTTCAGGAACAATAGTATTTACAACCTTCTCTTCAATTATATCTACATTATTATTTAAGATTTTATTTCTGTAATAAAGAGCAAAGATCAAAGATAACACAGTCGCTAAAAACAGAATTGTCATCAACAAAGGTTTTCTGCTTTTAACAACAGGCTCTCCGTTAACCTCTTCAACCGCTTTAATTACCGTGACCTTGCTTATATTGTTTTCTCCTTTAGCATATGCCCCCAACAAAGAACGATCGCAAATTATATTTATAAGGCGAGGAATCCCAGATGAATACTGCCTTATGGCGGATATTGCCCCGGAGGTAAAAACAGGTCTGGTCACTCCGGCAACCTTCATTCTGTGAGCAATATATTCTGCAGTCTCTTCTTTGGATAGTGGTTCCAGGTGGTATCTGGCGGTAATTCGCTGGGCTACCTGACGCAGGTTTTTCTGTTTGAGGAGGTCTTTAAGTTCCGGTTGCCCGACAAGAATAATCTGTAATAGCTTTTCTTTAGCGGTTTCAATATTGGTAAGCAGCCTAACCTGTTCGATTACATCAAAATCGAGGTTTTGGGCTTCATCGATCAGAAGTACAGTCTTTCTGCCATTTGAGTAGCTATTTAGCAAATACTCAGAAAGCAGATCAACATACTCTTTAATTTCTGGCTTTTCTGATTTTGGTTTAATACCCAGCTCATCACAAATAGACTCCAAAAAACCGGCAACGGTTAAACGAGGGTTGAAGATAAGAGCAAGATCGGTTTCTCCGGGGATCTGATCGAGAAGGGCTCTGGTAAGCATGGTTTTTCCTGTGCCTACCTCTCCGGTAAGCTGCACAAAACCACCACTCTCTTTTATCCCGTATAACAGATGCGCCAATGCCTCCCGATGCCTCTTGCTAAGATAAAGATACTGAGGATTTGGAGTAATTGAAAATGGCGGCTCACTAAAACCGAAGTAGCTGTTATACATTATCTAAAATGAACCCTTAACTTTATTAACATTAATCTGTTACATTAATCCTTATGAAGTTGCTGCTAAAATATTCATAAAAACAACTAAGGCGACTATAGTTTAATATAGCAGGGAAGGCAAACCACTTAAGGAGATTAACGTGGTAGAAACTACTGAAGACAAACAACAAGAAAAGTGGAAAGAAAAATATCGTAACAGCCTGGACACAATTGAGTCGCTGCAGCAGCAATCGGAGCTACTGAAAAAGTGCATCGTGCGTGTCAGTCTTATTGCCGACGGAATAAATCCGGAAATAAATAAGCATCTGCAAGCATTAAGAGAGATGATTCGCAACAACTGCACAGATTATGAAATCGAATCGAAGATCGACATTCTTTCTGAAGAGCTGAAAAACCTCGAAGACCAAAACGGTCGGCAGAAAAACCCCCTGTTCGACAACTTTCCTCTACTGGTGCAACCACTACAAAAAGCGCCACTTTCAAATGATCTGCTCAAAAAAATAAACCTGCTCTCCCGCCAAATTAAAAAAAGTCCGGATTCAATAACTGCTGAAGAACTTGTAAGCGGATATACCTCAATAATTGCCGAAGCAATCGGCATTGGTAATACCGAACTTACCGATGCAGATTATGAACTATCGGAACAAAAACCGGGACTACTTAAACGCCTGTTTAATAAAGATGAATCAGAAGAATTATCGGGGTTTGATTCTGATAAAAACATCCCGGAAAACATTCAGAAAACCCTGATAAACCTACTTGACCATCTTATTCTTCCAGATGCCTTCAAGGAAAAAGCAAAAAGTATCAGAAAAAGTCTAAAGCGCGGGCTTTCTATAAACCAGCTTCCTGAAACACTAAATGAAATCGTATCTCTGGTTGTAGATTCTGCATCCGAAGAGACGCATGAATTTGAAGATTTTCTGCAACAGGTAGCTGACCAACTGGCAGAACTATATAAATACCTGTCATCAATAGGGGTTGCTGCCAATGATAGCAATAAACTTGGAGCAGATGTTAAATCAAGCGTTGAAATAATCCGGCAAAATATATCGCAGGCAAAAGATATCTCTACTCTAAAAGAGAGCATACAGAGCCAACTGATAATGATAGTCGATAATGTGGATGATTTCTGTTCTGCCCAGGCGGAAAAACAGAGCGAAACCAATGCCCGAATAGAAGTGCTAAAAAAACGGCTTCTGGAAACTGAAGAAGAATCCGCATTATTGCGAGAAAGACTTGTAGTACAGAGAGCTCACGCCCAACTTGACCCATTAACAAAACTTCCTAACAGACAGGCATATGATCACCAACTGAATTCTGAATTCAGTCGCTGGCAACGATACGGCAAACCACTAACTCTAATAATTGCAGATATAGATTTTTTTAAAAAGATAAACGACAACTTTGGGCATGCCGCCGGAGATAAAGTCTTAAAAACAGTTGCCAGAGTACTGCAGGCAAACCTCCGTGAAACCGACTTTATCGCGCGTTTTGGTGGAGAAGAATTCGTAATAATAATGCCGGAAACAACAGGAGAAGATGCCTCAAAAGTAGCAGATAAACTCAGAGTCACAGTTAATGACTGTCCTTTCCACTCCAATAACGAAAAAGTTCCTGTCACCATCTCTTTTGGAGTTGCCGAATTCAAAAAAGAAGATAGCTGCGAAGCCGTTTTTGATAAAGCTGATAAAGCACTTTATAAATCAAAAGAGAACGGTCGTAACCAAGTTTCACTGGCATAATAATGGATAATGAACAGCAATAAAAACCCACTTATCACTGCCGTACTCACAGAATTAAGGTTAAATCCCACCGGACTAAGTGAGTATCAACTGATAAAGACGATCACATTTCCGGAAGAGATCGAGAAACTGGAAAATATCCCGGAGATGGCAAATCTCTGCATATTTAAAAAACACTTTCTTGTCATGAACGCACTTTATCAACTACAACAAAAACTATGGCACGAAGAAAACATCTATCTTTCAATATCTCCGCTAAATTTAAAAATCGAAAATAATATCAAAAAGATAAAAGCGACTACCGCCATCTCAGCAGATACATCGTTAGCAGAATACTATAGAGATTGGAACAACCTTAAAGAAACATCGGCAGAAGATGTTGAAAAACTACTTTCAAACTTCTGGGATCTTTATTTTAACAACGATAAAAAGCAGGATGCTCTTGCCGTTCTCGAACTACCTCAAAATGCCACAAAAAATGAAATTACAGATAAATACCGACAACTTGCGTCACAGCATCACCCTGATAAAGGAGGAGATTGTGACAGCTTCATCAGAATAAGATCTGCCTACGAGTTATTATCATAATTAATAAATAATAATTACATCCAAAAAAACAATAACATAAAGAAAAAAACGGTTTTTTTAAACCTTAATTCGGTGACAATTTTCAACACTAAAGTAACAAAATGTGGCACTACAGCAAAAAAAGAGTTATATTTTGTTTCCAACATGGAATTCGTTAGCCATGGTCATGTCAAACTCAGTCTAAGGGGATAAAAGATCAGCGTTTGACAAATTATAATGGGGTGTAGAACTGCTACAGACTTAAACGGCAGGCTGCAATAATGACTAATTTTTTACTGCGACTGGAAAAATGGAAGAAGAAACAGATTTTTTAAATGAAGGCATCTCTGAATTGTTGCCTGCAAATACCAGCAAATTCGGCTCAAACCCGAAGTATCTTAGTGAGTGGCTCAATGGGCTACCTCTTACCAATCTTGGAATCACAACACAAACCGTATTTAATGCCATTAAAGAAATCAATCAACTTGATATAAAACCGGAACATAGACTCGAACTTCTTGAACAGCTTTATGAAACTACGGAGTTCATCCTTACCGGATTAAGAAAACACTATTACAAAAAACAGCTGCCACTTGTGGAGAAAACCCGTGATATTGCACAACTAGCAATAACACTTCTAAAAACAATTGCCCAAGGCTATAAAGTTATAATATACCAACACATCATTCTTGGTAAAAAACTTGGTAAAAAACAACTTGCAATTGCCATACAGCGTGCAATTCACTTTTTTTCATGCTGTACGGTTGAAGGGTACATAATATACAACAACGATAAACCGGGAATATGGCTGCAAATTCATCAATTACATCAACTGGCATCCGAGAAAAACCTGCAACTACTCGAAATACCGGAACCTGGAAACGAAAAAAAACCTGTAAAAACCAATATAACTTCAAGCTACAAAAGAATACTTTTGATTGCAGCAATGGACCCATACAGACTAAACATCGGCGAGGTACTTGAAATCTTCGATGAAATAAAGCAGTGGACACAAAAATGCGGGCTGGCTGGCAATATTTCCCCTGAATACAAGAGCAATTCTTTTATTGTAAGACCAGATATGGATGCGCCTCCCATAATCTACAACTCAAAAATGGCAAAACAAAGTGAAAGCTTTTTCATTCTGGTAACAAAAGAATTAACTCAGTCACTGGAAAGCGAGCTTAAAAAGTTAGTACGAAAAGGGCTTTTCCGTAAAAAGGAAAACAGCAGTATTAATCGAAAAATAACCAGCAGAATTCTTGGCGCATTTGGTGTCATTCCAAAAAGAGCTCACAAAAGAACAAGAATAGATAAACAGGTTAATACCATTATCGGTTTAACCTCTATTCATAAAATCATATCCGATGAAATAGCCCCGGATAGCAATGACAATAACAACAGAGCTACATTTGCTGTACGAGACCTGCATGGCAGCAGAACCCGATCCAGAGCTCGCGATGTTTGGGACTCGGCTCTTACCGGCAAAGAGAAAAAAGCCACATTTGATGGCAGACACAGCCTTACCATATCTATGGATGATAGCACCCCCCAAATCCCGGTAAAAACCAAGGTGGTTACAGCAGAAACCTGGAAACTTCGAGATATCAGCTCCGGCGGTTACTGCATCCTTTCCGATGAAAAAAGCGCAGCAAAATCACAGGTCGGAGACCTTATTGCCATCCGAGAAATAAACTCTCATGACAGCCCCTGGCAGGCAGGTGTAATAAGATGGCTAAAACAACACTCAAGAAAAACCATTGCCTTTGGAGTACAGGTTCTTTTCCCTTCTGGAACCCCTGTAATCACTAAAATCAAGGACAAAGACGGCATTTACCTAAACGGAGAAAAATCTATTCTCTTGCCTGCAGTAAAATCATCAAATCTTGGCTCAACCATAATAACTCCTACCCTCAATTACAGAGTAGGTAGCGAAGTGAAAATTATTAATGGCCATAAAATTGCCTGCGTAGTGCTAACAAAGCTTAACATGTCTACCGGTAATTTTTGCCAGTTTGAATATGTAGCAACCAGCAAGGAAGAGAACCTGCCAATAGGTAAAAACAGCGAAGAGATGGATTTTGATAAAGTCTGGAATTCAATTTAGCCCGGATGTTTCATAAATATCCGGTTCAGATGGCGCCGTAATTGGGTTTATATTTGCACGATCGTTCCGAAGGGCATAGCTTGCCTACGCTCAAGGAAGGATCGTGCAAATATAGATTCAAGAACAAGCCAGAAACCGGATAGCAAAGCATGGTTACAATTCGCTACGCACTTATATTCCAATAATTATTTTATTAATCAATATTATACATTAAGAATGATGCGTATTTATGAAATATGCGGGTTAGAATAAATTCTTTGCTTTCATCACAAATAATATAACAAATATTTTGCAACTTCTGATTATTAAAGGAGCGTCATTTAGTGAATACAATTATTTTATTTCTTGTTATTATAGCAATTATTTTGGCAATCCCTATAAAAATTTCAGCATCAATAATTGGCGCAAAAAATTCAAGTTTTATATCTTGTGTTATTGCTGCAGTTGTTGCCGTTGCAGCTCAATATATGTGTTCAAAACTTATTCCCGGGTTAAGTGAAAAATTGTGATTTTTGCTATTTATCCCTTTATCAGGTTTGATTTACAAATTAGTATTGGATACATCATTCATAAAAGGGCTGCTAATATCTATAGCACAGTCTGTTTTATTATTTGTATTTCTTATAAGTATATCTGAATCTGTAGTTACTGAAGAAAGCAACTCCTCATATTCAAGTAAAACGGTAAAATACAGCGATATACTTGCACAATCGGATAATCATATTTTCAGAAGAAGCGCAGCGTTATAAACCTCGCGCTTTTTTTCACCGTATATTCTAACAATAATCTTTACAGCATCTTTAACGGATATGCCTTCTTCCAGCATTATCTTTAACGAATCCTGCCAATCAGTTGATTTTGAATGATGCTTTTTCTCTGCGCCTGCAATAACCACAACAAATTCCCCTTTTTGCTGATTCGGATCAGATTTAACCCAGCCAAGAATCTCTTGTGCAGCAGCCAGTTTGGTGGTTTCAAAAGTCTTGGTTAACTCTCTGGCAATAAATACCTTTCTCTCTACTCCAAGAACATCGTTAACAGACTGTAAAAAATCGACAATACGATGACACGACTCCAAAAACACCATAGTTCCTGTTTCAGCAGCTATTTCCTGCAGATATCTTTCTCTCGCCCCTTTTTTTGCGGGTAGAAAACCTTCAAAAACGAACCTGTCTGTCGGCATTCCGGATACAGAAAGAGCAACAATAGGACTACAGGCCCCGGGAACAGGCGTAACTCGAACGCCATGTTCTCTGGCTGCCTTTATCAAATGATAACCCGGATCACTAATCAGCGGAGTACCTGCATCACTAACAACTGCAATATTACTGCCTGTCTTCACCATTTGCAGAAAAGATTCAACCTTGTACGCCTCATTATGCTCATGCATCGACAACATCCTGCATTTGACTCCAAAATGAGCCAGCAAAACTGAAGTCTTTCTGGTATCCTCTGCAACAATAACGTCAACTCTTTTTAAGATCTCAATTGCTCTTACAGATATATCTCCAAGATTACCGATAGGAGTTGCTACCAGAAAGATCTGCGAACTTTGTTCTTCAGCCATATAAATCATCACCAGTTTATAAAGCAGAAAAGAATAACATATGCCATCCTATTTCTGGTAAAAAACAGATAAATATGGCAAATTATGCAGTTCGTTTACGGCACATTATTCATATCTCAAACTGTTACAAACACAGGTTTACATAGATGAAAATCAAATATCTACTAAAAAATATTATCAATATTCATTTAATCATTATTCTGCTGGCGGCTACAGGCTGTAATCCCGATACAATAAAAACAGACAACGATCTGCCTGCAAACCAAAAGCTTATTGAACAAGCAGAAAGGGCAGTTAAAAGAAAAGACTTTTCGGAAGCTGTGAAAGTATATCTTGATATAGCAGACAGGCTAACATCTCCTGAATCTGAAAAAATGAAAGTAAAAGCAGCTTTAGCATCTCTTGAAACAGGCAGCACCCTTCTTGCTGAAAGAACCTATGCAAATTTACTCAATACCGAATTCGCCAGAACAAACCCCAAATCACTGCATTTCTTACAGATAAAAATTCTGTACATAAAAGGCGATATGAACATCGTATTACAGGAGATTGATCGTTACGGCGAAAAAATTGACAGCGAATATGCAGGAGAAATTCTTAAACTAAGGGCTTCAATTTATGAAGATGAAGGCAGTTATATTCTGGCGGCATCCGACATTTGCAAGCTAAAAGAAATCAAGTCCGAAACACCGGAAACGGATAAACTCTTTCAGGAAAAAATCTGGGATCTTCTGCAACATGTATCCGCAGATGAACTGAATAACATAATGCCTCCGCCTCCAAACAGTTTCGGAGGTTGGATAGAGCTGGCTTACTACTTCAAACAGTATTCTCACAATAAATCCAAATTAAAAAGCGTAATTTCCGGATGGCACCAGAGATATCCTCATCATTCGGCATATGGTGATTTTATAGATCGACTAATTAACAAACCAAAAAAATCATCCGCAGCAACAATAACAAAAAACCCAACAGTAACCTTGGGTAATATTCCATCAAACATTGGAGTATTACTTCCTCTGTCCGGAAAACTGCGTGGCCCTGCATCATCTATCCTTGATGGAATTATTGCTGCAACAATGGATATGCCTCAATCAGAACGTCCTGTTATTCGCGTATATGACAGTAGTGATAGTCCAATAAGAGCAGCCGAAAGAGCCGTAGCAGAAGGCGCAGAAATAATTATTGGCCCGCTTAAGAAAAATGCCATTATAGCCATTAACGAACATGGTATAAGCATACCGCTTCTGGCCCTGAATTACATTTCAAACAGCTCTTTTAATAAAAACGAAGATGTTGCAGAAAATATAATCCAATTTGGACTTCTTCCTGAACATGAAGCTGCAGAAGCTGCAAGGCACGCCTTTGCAGACGGACATAGAAGCATGCTTGTTCTAACTCCTAATGATAGCTGGGGCCAACGCATAGGCGCTGCTTTTGCAGAAAACTTCCGTTTTCTGGGCGGAGAAATACTATCTGAAGGAACATTTGATCCTGATGACACAGACCTGTCCGGATCGGTTAAAATGCTTCTGCATTATGACAAAAACCCTCGCTATATAAGCAAAGGAAGTCGCGTTAATCAAGCTGTTGACGCCATATTTTTCGGGGCAAAACCCATACAGGCAAGAATCCTGAGGCCTCTGTTTAATTTTTACAGAGCGCAAAATATCCCTGCATATACAGTTTCAAGAGTTTATGGCGGTAGACCTGATCCTGACGCAGATATTGATATGAAAGGAGTCTCATTTGTAGATATACCGTGGATGCTAAGCGAACATGAAAGTCCTGTAAGAGTAATGCTGGCAAATAATTATAAAGGCAGAATGGCCAGATACCCTCGTTTTTTTGCTGTAGGTATTGATTCTATAAACATGCTTTCTCATATTGACTCAATGCAACAAATGCCTGGATACAGATTTAACGGCCACACCGGCAGCCTGACAGTAGAAAATGGCTTGGTAAAAAGAGCGCTTTTTATTGCTGAATTTAAAGACGGAACTCCAGAGCCAAGATCCTCAAATTAAAATTGGATTTCAAAATAGAAAAATGGATTTTTTCAGAAAAAACAGCAAAAAGGAGACAGGAGATTCCGGAGAGAAACTGGCTCAAACAAAACTTAAAAAACATGGCCTGACGCTTGTTAATAAAAATTACAGAGCAAAGATTGGCGAAATTGATCTTATTATGAGAGATTCTGACTACATAGTATTTGTTGAGGTAAGAGTCAGGCTTAACAACAGATACGCATCCGGAGCAGAAAGCGTAACCTACCGTAAACAGCAAAAGATAATTAAAACAGCACAGCTTTTTCTACAGCAGAACCCCAAATATGCAGACATGCCGGCTCGCTTTGATGTGGTTGATATTGCTAGTGGCAACAACATGGAAGAGTACAGAATCGACTGGATTAAAAATGCTTTTCAAATAGAATCTGTCTAACATTGATCAACTACCGATATAAATTTAAGCCTTTATAAAAAAAGCCATATCTTTATTTAGTTGGAAGACCTACAACCTGAGCAAACGGCAATATTACCGGTTTCTTTATTCTGGGTTCTCAGGAAGAAGGTGGATTTGAAGTTACCTTCACCGGCATGGAAGTGACAGGATATGACGGAAAACCTCACCAAACCATTGGTGTTACTCATCACATACCGGTTGAAAAAACCATTGATGATGCGCGTGGAGTCCGTGACGAAATCTTTGAAACCGCCCTTGATGAACTGAATTCAATGATTGATGATTAACCCCGCATATTTCACAAATACGCAC
>QZLD01000191.1 GCA_004796385.1 Gammaproteobacteria bacterium
ACATGACCGACATCATCAGCGCTCTGACTATGCTGTCTCACACCAATTGCAAAGAGAGAGAAACCGCACTGAAACAGTTCTATGAAAAATGGCACAATGATCCGCTAGTGGTAGATAAATGGTTCGCCATACAAGCACAATCAAAACGAAAAAATACCCTGCATGACGTTCAGCTACTTATGGAACATCCAGCATTTAATATAACCAACCCCAACAAGGTTCGTTCTCTTATCGGCGCATTTGCACAAAATAACCTGAAAGAATTTCACAAAATAAACGGTGATGGTTATCGTTTTATTGCAGACCAGATAATTGCCCTTAACGAGATAAATCCTCAAATAGCTGCCAGACTGCTTACCCCACTGATACGCTGGAAAAAGTTTGACCTGCAAAGACAGGAGCTTATGAAAGCAGAACTGCACAGAATTCTCTCTGCACAAAATCTTTCAAAAAATGTTTATGAAATAGCCTCAAAAGCTGTTGATTAGCAATAAATTAAATTGCTATTAACAACTAAAAACGCACAGTGTTATAAACATAATCAACAAATAATGAATTTATTTTAGCTATAAGTTAAAATCGCGCAGTTGATAAATATTACATTTTTACAGGAGAATCTCATGGCAGGTATTGTTCTTGATGGTAAAGCGTTGTCTCTAAGCATCGAAGCTGATCTTAAACAGAGGGTTGATGCTCTTAAAATCCGAAACGGCAACAGAACACCTATTCTGGCAACAATTCTTGTTGGTGATGATCCTGCCTCCGCCACCTATGTAAAGATGAAAGGCAATGCCTGTCGTCGCACAGGAATGGATTCAAAAAGCGTATTTTTACCTCAGGAGACAACAACCGAGCAGTTGTTGAGCGAAATAGAAAAACTTAATGCCAACCCGGATGTTCACGGAATATTGCTACAACACCCGGTTCCGTCACAGATTGATGAACGATTATGCTTTGATGCCATCTCAATAAAAAAAGACGTAGACGGTGTTACCACAAACGGTTTCGGGCTGATGTCTATGGGTTGTGCCGCTTACGGCTCTGCCACTCCTGCCGGAATAATGAAGATACTTGAACATTACGAAATTCCGCTACAAGGTAAAGATGCCGTTGTAGTAGGCCGAAGCCCTATTCTGGGAAAGCCTATGGCAATGATGCTTCTGAATGCCAATACGACCGTAACCATCTGTCACTCCAGAACAGAAGATCTGGCTGAAAAAATAAAGAGAGCAGATATTGTTATCGGAGCAGTCGGCAAACCGGAATTTATCAAAGGTGAATGGATAAAAGACGAAGCGGTTGTTGTTGATGCCGGTTACCACCCCGGAGGCGTTGGCGACATTGAACTATCGGCAGTTATAGAGAGATGTTCCGCCTACACTCCTGTTCCCGGCGGCGTTGGCCCGATGACCATTTCTACACTGATGAGCCAAACTGTAGAAGCAGCAGAAAAGGCAGCAGAGTAACTTAATCAGGCAGTACTCGCCGGAGAAATGAGTGCTTAACATAATACAGGGAAACAGACTGGAAACGCTTGCCGACAGCCTGATTGAGCTGTTGCAGACACCACTTGCCGATCCGTTCGCGCAAGAGGTAATCGTAATACAAAATCCCGGAATCGGGCGCTGGTTAAATTACAGAATAACCGACGCCCTTGGAATATGCGCCAATACCGATTTCATATTACCATCCAGTTTTCTCTGGCAGATTTACAAACAAAATTACAACCTTTGCGAACATGACCTTCCTTTCGATCGAGAGCACCTCTGCTGGGAGATATATACAATCCTCAGAAAAAATGATCTGGATTTCTGGAAAGAACTGCAAGAATATCGCAAAGATGGTGATCTGCTGCGATTATGGAAACTGGCCGATAATCTTGCAGGACTTTATGATCGCTATATGCTGTACCGTCCACAATGGTTACTCGACTGGGAAAATAATTCAGAAACAGATGAAGGACTGGCAAAACTGTGGCAGCAGGTTTTGACGGAAACCGCCGAAAAAGATGAAAACCATCAATTCCACAGAGCAAGACTGCAACAGGACTTTTCCACCCAGCTAAAGACAGGCTCTATAAAAAACCCTGATAGTCTGCCGGAAAGAGTCTTTGTCTTTGCCGTTGATACATTACCACAATTGCAGATAGAACACTTTTCAGGAATCTCCGAATACTGCCAGATACTATTCTTTGTTCACAATCCCAGCCGCTATTTCTGGCAGGATATCCGATCTGCAAAAGAGCAACTGCATATGAAAGTGCAGGATGAATATGTAACCGAAGGCAATCGCCTACTTGCAACAATGGGAAGAAACCTGCGTGATTTTCTTGCAACAATAGATAATTATCAATACAAAGACATTGACCTGTTTGAGAAAACAGAACCGGACAGCCTTCTTAAAAGCATTCAGACAGATATTCTCGACCTTGCAGAAAACAACAAATATTTCAATGATGACTCAATAATATTCTATTCATGCTACTCAAATACGAGAGAGCTGGAAAACCTGCAAAACTATCTACTGCGGTGCTTTGAAAAAGACAGAACACTGGAACCTGCCGATATAGCAATTATGGCACCGGATATAAATCGCTATGCGCCTATGATAGACGCCATATTCGGCAGAGAACGCTTTGCAGATAACGACAAAAGTCATTTTATTCCATATACCATTGCCGACAGACTGGCTACAGAGGCGGAACCGCTGTTAAGATCTTTTCTGAATCTTTTGCATCTGCCTGACAGCCGTTTTACCGAAAGTGAAATACTGGATTTTATTGCTACCGATGCAGTAGCAAAAAAATTCGGCATAAATACCGAACAGTTTCCACTAATACAAAACTGGCTGGAAAAAAGCGGAATTCGCTGGGGAATAAACGAAGAGAGTCGCTCAATCCTTGATCTGCCGCAAACCAGAGAAAACAGTTGGCAAGGAGGTTTCGACAGACTCCTTGCAGGATATTTAACTGCAAGTGATAACCGCACATTCGCAATAACACCTTACAGTGATATCGAAGGAAATGATGTTGCGGTTCTGGGACAGGTAATTGAGATTATCCGCAAACTCCAGGAGTGGAGAGATATTGCCACAACGGAAACCACTATATTCATATGGCAACAACGCCTCTGTAAACTACTGGAAACATTCTTCAGCGAAACGGAAAACGATGCTGCAGCCTATATGCAAATAAGGCAGGTATTAGCGGAATTGGCTGAAGCAGACAGCTCTTACAAAAACAAATCTGCAATCGATCTGCATATACTTCTGCAAATAGTCGAACCTCAACTACAGGAACCGGGAAAACGAAACCGTTTTCTGACAGGGCAGATGACCTTTTGTAATTTTCAACCGATGCGTAGTATCCCCTTTAAGATCATATGCCTTCTGGGTATGAATGATGACAGTTTTCCACGCACAGAAACCAAGTCATCCCTTGATCTTATGCAGAAGGAAAAAAGACAGATCTGCGATCGCGACTGCCGGGATGATGATCGCTATCTGTTTCTGCAAGCACTGCTATCCGCCAGAGAAAAACTCTTTATCAGCTTTATCGGAAAAAACATAAATGACGGCAGCGACAAACAACCATCGGCACTGGTATCGGAACTTATAGACTATATCGCAGCAAAATCCACAACAGAGATGGATGACGTCTACAAAAACATAGTAAAACAGGTACCACTGCAACCATTCAGCATAAAACTGTTCAGCAACTGCAATGATATAGCTTCTCATGATATAGCATCTTACGACAGTAACTGGTTTAAGGTTATTAACAATGAAGCAAAAACAAAAGATTCTGAATCCTTGGAAATAACTGCCGACGCCCCCGAAGAAAGCATAATAAATCTTGCCGATATAAAAAACTTTTTCGGTTTTCCGGCAAAGGTATTTCTGGAAAGATATCTGGATGCCAGAATACCGAAACATAGCTGGAACGATTTCCTGCATGACCTCTATAGCGATGAAGAGCCATTTACCATTGATTATCTGGACTGGTGGAAAATAAAAGACAGTTCACTTAGTTGCAGCCTAAAAGAAGGAAGGGAAACCCTTAAAACTGCAAAATATGATTATCTTTTCCCTCAGGGAGCAATTAAGGATAGCTACATCGAACAGCTTGGATCTGAAATTGCGGAATATCTTGAAGAGCTTGGAGATGATCTCGACTGGTTTAAAAAGGCAGAAACCTACAGCAAAACAGTAGCTATCGGAGATTATATTATTGACAGTGGCAATCATCTGCTTAACAAAGAAATTAACCATTATTATGTAAGAGTAAATACCGCAAAAAAACTTAAAGCGGAAAAAATACTGCTGTTATGGATTGATCATCTGACAATCCAGCTGATAAACGGAGAGACAGACGGTGCAATCTACTACTCCGAAGAAAAATACTATTTTGAATCGTTGCCTAAAAATGAATCCGCAGAAATCTTATCGCAACTGGTTCAGCTATACAGAAAAGGATTAGAAAAACCGCTGCTCTTTTTCCCCGAAATATCATATAGATACGCCAAAGAGACTACTGAAGGCAAAGATCATCAGGAGATATTAAAAACACTGGAAAAAGAGTGGTCTAAAAACAGCGATTATGGAGCAGGAGAACTATACAGATTTGCCAACCGGAAACTTTTCGGCAACAGGCTCCCTATGTATGAGCAGGGTTTTACCGATATTGCCATGCTTGCCTATAAAGAGTGCCTGAAACAGCTTAGGAAAGACAGATGAAAGACAACACCGCTATGCTGAATCTCGATATTCCATCCTTTCCCCTAAATGGCAGACAACTGATCGAGGCAAGTGCCGGAACCGGAAAAACCTACACAATTGCTGCGCTCTATGTTCGTGCAGTTCTGGAACAAGGGTTAATGCCGGAACAGATTCTGGTAGTAACATTCACTGTTGCTGCAACCGACGAACTCAAAGGCAGAATCCGTCTGTTTTTAAAGAATGCACTATCGGCAATAGAAACCGGGGTTTTTGATGATCTGGGCTTTTTACAGGAGGTATGGCAACAACGAGACAGATCAATAGAAGACAGCGATTATAAAAAAAGGCTGGAGCATGCCCTGATACTTTTTGATCAGGCAGCAATTCATACCATTCATGGTTTCGCAAAAAAAATACTGGAACAGTTTTCCTTTGAAACAGGACAACTTTTTGGAACTGAATTTGGTGATGATGATACGGAAATAATACGCATCGTCGCACAAGATTGCTGGAGAAAAATGGTTGTAATCCAACCGCCGGAAATACTGGCGGCAACAACCGCAATCTGGTCAGACCCTGCTGCTCTTGCCCGCTGGCTTACCCTGAAATTGCATTATGATAAAGATATGTGGTATCCGCCGTTTATTCGTGATTGGTCGGAAAAAGAGCTGGAACAGATCATCGCTGAATACAATAGCGACCTGATTAAAATAATCACAAAAATAAAAACCGAAGCCCAAAATACAGACCATCTCGGACTCCTTTTGGACTGGTATGAAAAGGGCTATTTTAAAAAAAACCTTTATCGCAATAGTGGGCAGGCAATTGCAAAAACAGATTTCAGTGAAGACGATATCCGTACAAATATAAACGAACTTTATGATTTTATTAACCGGTTCACCAATGCAGATAGCTCTGTAGAAATCGACTTTACCTTTGCCGACTGTGAAATTCTGCAATCACGCATGAAAAAGAATTTTGAAAAAAACGAAAATCTGGATAACTTCCCACTTTTCAAGACCTTTTCCGAACTGCATAAACGCATAAACGATCTTAAACTATACATAGCTGTGGCCATACAGGTTAAGATTCTCGGTTTCTGCCGTGAAAGAATACAGTGGCAAAAACAGCAATCGAACCTGTTAAGTTTCGACGACCTGCTCTCGGAACTGCAAAATGCCCTGCAAAACGGCAAGAACAGCAATCATCTAAAACAACTTATCCGTAACAAATATCCGGTAGCAATGATAGATGAGTTTCAGGATACAGATCCCCAGCAATACAGTATTTTTTCGGGCATTTATCAAAAACAGTCGCAAACAACCGCTCTGATCTTAATAGGCGATCCCAAACAATCAATTTACCGCTTTCGCGGAGCAGACATATTTGCATATCTTAATGCCGCAAATGAAGCAGACAACCGTTTTACCCTTAAAATAAACCGTCGCTCCAGCCCCGATATGGTAGAGGCAATCAACACCTTTTTCAGCTTCCCCAACCCTTTTGTATATCAAGATATCTCATATATTGAAAACGGCAGCGTTGCAGATAATGCCGCCGGCATAAAACTAAACGGAAATATAAACAGAGAAGCAATAACAATAAACTATGCCATCAAACCCGATAATGAAGGCATACCGGCAAAAGACAGGGCATATAATGGCTTTATAAACGATATTGTAGATCTGATTACCGATGGCAAAAACGGAAAGGCAGACATAAACGGCAAACCTGTTGTTGCAGGAGACATTGCCATTCTGGTAAGCAATCGTTTTCAGGCGGAAGATATCAGGGCGACTCTGGCTGCATCCGGAATAAGCTGTGCCTATGTCGGCAATGACAGTGTCTTTGATACAGAAGAAGCCATCATGCTGGAACTGATGCTTCTGGCAATTAACAACATCGAAAATCCTGATCTATTAAAAAGCCTGTTATGCAGCTATCTGTTTCCATATGAATTACCGGATCTTAAAGAGATAGTAACAAATGATATAGCATGGAATAACATCCTGATGCAATTTGTAAATTACCGCGACATCTGGCATCACAAGGGCTTTATCGCCATGTTTTACAAACTCATACATGAGCAGGGAATTGCATGCAGACTTCTGAATATGAGTAGCGGCGAAAGAAGACTGACAAACTTTCTGCAACTGGCAGAATTATTACAAAAAGCGGCATCAGCTCTTGAAGGCACAAACGAACTTATAAAATGGATGCAGAATACCCGCAACAAGGGCCACACCGGAAAAGACGAAATACAGCTTCGTCTTGAAAGCGAAGAGAATCTGGTAAAAATTGTAACCATACATAAAAGTAAAGGGCTGGAATACCCGTTTGTGTTTATTCCGTATCTACAGGAAATAAAAATATTTGAAGGAAAAGAGCTGCGTGGAGATTTAACAACACCTGTAATCAACTACAACAAAGAGCACGGTGGCCGTGTACTCGATTTTCCTCTGCAAAACAGAAAACAGAAAGATGCTATTGCCAACAGAGCATACGAAGAAGCATTGGCGGAATGTATGCGCCTTCTTTATGTAGCGGTAACCCGCGCGAAATATTGCTGCAATATCTATCTGGCATGGAATTCCGGTCGCGATATCAACATCAAAGACTCCGTTATGCTCTGGTTGGCTCGTGAATATGGCAAGGCTATTGATTTTATAAATCCCCCTAAAATAGATGATGAAGTAATCCTGTCGTGGATCAACATATTTGAACAATCCAATGTCATTAGCTGTAAAGAAATCGGATTTTATGAAGAGCAGAGATCACTGCAAATGCAGGATCAGAAGAAAAAAACTGCAATAAAAACATTTTCCGGCAAAATAAAACGCGATTTTCGCCTGAGCAGTTATTCATCAATATCAGGAACAGTACTTCACAAAGCTGCCCAACACAAAGCAGCCCTTGATATAACTGCTGTGGACTACGATCAAAACACAATCACCAATACGGCAAATTCCGATATAGAAACTCCAATCATAGCCCACCCCATCAATAACGAAATTCCGGCAGGAATCACCACCGGTAATCTATTCCATAAAATATTGGAAAAAATATCATTTTCAGATACAGAAGAAAAAATCACCACAGAAGTAGAAAAACAGATAACCGCTTACGGGTTTGATAAACAATGGCAGCAGCAGATAAACGCAATAATACTATCCACCATAGAGAAAAAACTCGACAACAGTATACAACTCAATCAACTCCAAGATAACCGACTACTCAAAGAGCTGGAGTTTCATCTCCCCTTTGCAAAAACAAACGAGCAAGAATTTAACGGATTATTTAACTGCTATGAAAAATATAACCGCTCAGGCAGAGAATTTGGCTTCGGAACAATAAGAGGCTACCTTAAAGGCTATATCGACCTGCTTTTTTGCCATAATGACATCTGGTATCTGATTGACTACAAGTCCAACAGACTGGAAAATTACAACAACGATTTCATGCAAAAATCGATAACCGAACACGACTATGATCTGCAATATCTGCTATACACTGTTGCAGCTAATCGCTACCTGAAAAACAGAATACCGGGCTATAACTACAAAGATAATTTTGGTGGAATCTACTATCTGTTCCTAAGAGGAATTAACAAACAAAATAATAACGGCATATGGTTTGACAAACCTGATAAAGAATTTATTAGCTCGCTTGATGGTTTTTTTAATGCCTACCAATAAAAAGAATGGGAAAAAATATAAAGAGGCAAATCATTATGACTAGTTGACGTCTTTGATTTGCAATTAATGATTTGGGGAGAGTCAAGGAAACGTAGGTTGTGGCTGAAGAATGAAGCCCAACACAAAAAAACAAACTTGTTGGGCTTCGCAAGCTCAGCTCCAACCTACAAAAAAGCAAAAAACAGGTAAGTGGAAAAGCTATATCTGTGAATATAGATCCAAGAACAAGCCAGAAACCGGATAGCAAAGCATCGCTCTCTTATATATTCATAATTACCATATTAATCAATATGATATATGAAGAATCATGCGTATTTGTGAAAATAGTGCTCAGCCTGCACTCTATAGGCAGATATCCCTTTTAGACCGTAGACGATAATATCCTGAATATTGGCCAGGGTATCATCCTTTCCGCAGGTTCCCATCACTTGATTATTACTGCCGCATCCACCAACTGCCGACATAGAACATTGATTACAGTACATTGACATTGTATTCTCCATGGTTAATTAAGATTAACCTATTCTATGCGGCTCCTTTCTGTTGCAATTGATCTGGATCAATTATGAATAAAAAAGATGCAATAAATCTGTTCTTCAGCAAATTTATCGGAGATAGTGATAAATCACTGTCAACAACCTTCTCTACTATCACCACCATAAGGGAGATAGAAAAGGGACAAATTCTTTTTACTCAGGGAGACAAGGGGGAATTTGTCTGGTTTCTGATTGACGGCAGCATCAAGCTATTTAAATCAAACAGCGATGGTAAAGAGTGCGTGGTCCGTTTTGTTGCGCCTAACGATATCTTTGCCGAAATCCTCTTTTCCGACGCCCAAA
>QZLD01000314.1 GCA_004796385.1 Gammaproteobacteria bacterium
CAGAATATAGAGTAAACAAAACGAAACGGGAGTTGCGTTTTTAAATTTGATACTCTCTTTATTTGCCCAAAAGGATCATATTGCGACACAGTCTGTGCGCCGTCATCCCGGACAGCACGTAGCGCGTGATCCGGGATCCGGTAAGCGTAAGCTTATCTTGTAAAAGCTGGATTATTGATTTGAATTAGGTTGGATAACTTTCCTCGGACAATAGTGAGCAAAGGCAGGAAGGCAAAGAAATAAAAAGAACCTTCCAATTACTTAAACAACTCCTCAATATTACATTTCAAGCTTTTCAGCCAGAGTTATTTTGCTCATTTGATTTATCTTGATGTTCATTTGTGAACTATTTATCTCTTTTTACGATGATTTTGCAGATTTCAAAAAACAACAGGTAAAACACCATTACTCAATATACGGAATATCGCTCAAAGAAAAATCGCGGTTTTTCATTATTTCCCTATAAGCATCTACGAACATCGAAATAGCGATCTTATGCCCTCGTGTTCTCGAAATACGCGCCAAAAGACATATCGCATCAAAATTAACCATATCAACATCATCATTGGTTTTTTTATTTCTTAATTCCTCAATACCTCTCTGAATTTCTTCCTTTTCTATATTCATGGCGGATATTCCTTTCAATAACCCATACACGCAAAAAAACTAAGGAATCCTTAGCTGAAAAACAGTTTACAACCTAAGAAACTCTTAGTCTACCCTTTGGAGAAAAAAATGACTCAAAAAGAAAATTACCAATCACCTTTCACAAAAAGGCTGAAAGAAGCCAGAAAGGAGACAGGATTATCCCAAAAACAACTTGGCATAAATGCAGGATTCGATGAGTTCAGTTCAAGCGCACGGATGAATCAATATGAACGCGGCAAACACACTCCTGATTACCTTGCCATTAAACAAATAAGTACGGCTCTGAATCTTCCAACCGCATATTTGTTTACAGAAGAAGATGACCTGGCCGAACTTATAAAAAAATATTCCAGACTATCCGCAAAAGAGAAAAAAGCACTTTTGAAATCTCTCGATTAACACACCACACAGGAATCAGAATTTGAAACCAATCCCCATTCAAGAACACGAACTTGAATCTTTCGACACAAGCAAAGTAATTCCTGCTGTTCGTAGAATACCAAGGCAATTAAATGAAGGATTTGGAAACATCTCAGATTTTCCTACAGCTTGGTCTGTTGAACTCAGGATTGAAAACAAGCAATACGTTCTAACCAGTTTTAGAGGCAAAATCCGTGAATGGAGAAAACTCGACAGCCTCGAAAAATGGCTCATCTCAAAAGGATTCATTGAGTTTCATTGTTATCTTTAGATTAAAATGAAAATTATCTTAGAGTTCTCTGATCCTCTTAATAGCCTCCGCCCACGGCAAGCGTCTGCCGTTGCCGTTTTACGCAATACACCCGTCACCCGCTAGCAAAAGACTATCTTGGTTGTCTAATAATTAAAACAATAGACCCCCTCGGCTAAGGCAGGGGTGCTATGGCTTACGTGGTGCCTGCCTTCGACCGCATAAATCATAATCATTATCATGCGAACCTCTGGAAGGAGGTAAAATCGTTGCTATTTTTTCAAAGTATCGGACAAACTGACGGAGCCCTTTCAACTATTACTGAAGGTTGTTTTAATTGGGTTGTCGAATTTGGCGCAGGCAAATTCATTGTATCCACTGTTTTTCTCTGAGCACGCTATCTGCCAAATTGATTTGTCTTTGTGTGAATTGCTTTTTACGATCATTCCAAGAGTGAGTAGCTCGAATGAGGTTGTCGGTAGAATGTATTTTTTCTTTTACTTCCAGCCAATGGACGGTCGCCAATAATTCCAATCCAAATGGCGATTCAAAGCCTTCTACAAGGTCAGATACCTTTTTAAAGCGCTCATAAGTTTCAGGATGACTTTGCAAAAAATCACTTGCCTCCTCATCTGCGCCAGGAATGAGACTTAAAGGTTTGTTTGGGTTGTCTCCGCCATCTGCATATCCATTTATAAAATGGCCTTCTACAGCATTTAAAACGTGTCTTAAATTTTCTGCGTATGGGCCGTAATGGGCTTTTTTGTATTTTAGACGCAGAGGCTCACCAGCTTCTTGCATAAAGTACAAAAGTTTATGTACTTCAAGAAGCGAAATTGAAGGGTCTAATAGACCGGTCAAATATCGTTTTATAAGTTCAATTAATACTGCTCGCCCTGGAGTCATTGTTGATGGTTTTTTCTGCTTAGCGATTTTATCGTTCTCAGGCGCCCCTTTGGGCTCATATATAAAGATTTGCACATCAACCAAAGAACTCGTTATTGATTCAATTTGTTGCCGTACTTGTGCCCAGTCCAGACCACCCAGACCGCTTCCTAAAGGAGGAATAGCAATAGATTTAATGCCAAATTCTTTTATGCTTTCAACAAGCGCATGAAGGCCGGATTCAATGTCTTCCAAACGGCTGGCACAACGCCAATGCCTTTTGGTTGGGAAATTAATAATGAATTTGGGGTTGGCAAGTTGCTCTGTTTTATATACGTGCATATGACCAGGTTTTACCTGTTGATGCTTGCAGGCGGTTGCATAAGCTTTAAAATTTTCTGGCCAGGCTTTTTTAAATTGCAGAGCAATACCGCGCCCCATGACACCGACACAGTTAACGGTATTTACAATCGCTTCTACATCGGCGTGTAAAATATCACCTGAAGTGTAATGGATCATTTTATCTGCCTCATCAGTAGTACCATTCGGGTTTTATGGTAACTATTGGTTTGTGGTTTGCACTATTAATAATATTAGCTACTTGCGTATAAATATTCTGGTTAATTACGCCAATATTCTCAATTAAATGCCAAGGAAAACTATTTTCCATTAAGAATTCAGCTTGTTTGCCATCTTTGCAGGCCTGCCATTGTGTCGTATGTATGGCGTCCCAATTAAGTTCGTTTAGATTGATCAAATTACATCGGTCTTCGAAGAAATACGAGCCAGCATTTGTCAGTGTAAAAGCCCATCGTTTTGCATTCTGTTGTGCCCAGTCAACAGAAGCATGCAAATCCGCTTCTAAATGTACTATTGGAACCTGACCACCTCGATAAGATAGATCTAGGTGGTTTGCTTGAAAGATCAAATAAAGCATGATTGAGCGAGGACAAAAATAAAAGGGGACGCACTGTCCAACATTAAGTGTTGGATGGCTTGTCAGAGGGCTAGTCAATCGACGTTGCTTTATATTGCTCATGCCAATAGTTGTACCAGTGGTATTCTGATCAATAATTTGCGCATCACAAAGAAGAGCCTCTGAAGTAATAATGGATGCCAGTCTATCAACATGAACTATATGATAAATTTTCGGATTATCTGGCATTACCACTACTTTTACCCGTACTTTAAATGAAGAAACAAAATAGGATTAATAATAAGCGTTAATAAATAGGACTTCCAGTAAATTCTTTCTTCTCTTAAAGAAACATACGACTATCTGCATTAATCCTGAAATTAGATAATTTTATTCTCAGTATATCTACACTTTGGAAAAGCACTACAAGCCCAAAATAATTTGCCAGCATTTTTACCCATGGAGGCAGTTCGCAAAACAATCATTCATACTCACCCCGGAGTAAGATTGCCGTAGACCTGATGCAACAATCATCGATTCGGACGTTAATTCCCCAAGAAGCAACCCCAAATCAAGTAAATCGCAATGCTGTTCGCGCAGATCTTCTTCAAACAAAATATCCGGCACCTTAAACTGGTAAGGTAATGAAAAAAACTGCTCTAAGACTTTTCCCGCCTCAAGATCGATAAAGATATTGGCATCGCTGATTAATAACTGCATTTATGCTGCCTGTAGCTGCATTAAACGGAGTTTATGTAGCTCCATTACAGATATCTGCAACAACTCAGCCGCCTTTGATTCGCTAATAATATCTTCTGCCAGCGCCCGGTAAACCAGCTGCTTAAACAGGTGAGTTTCTTCCTGCGGGTATGCCTTTCCCGGCTCTTGCTT
Organism: Gammaproteobacteria bacterium; assembly: GCA_004796385.1. GTDB lineage: Bacteria > Pseudomonadota > Gammaproteobacteria > QZLD01 > QZLD01 > QZLD01. The sequence continues at coordinate 4,011 of QZLD01000314.1, forward strand.
ACGCCACCCCTTTTTCGAAAAAAACATAAAAAGCTGTTTGCGCTTGGATTCTGTAATAACGCTCAAATCTGCGGCACGATATAAGCATGCCTGCATACTTAACCCATACTCATGCTTTAATAAATACAACTCCTGAGGGTCGATGTTCTTTCGCTGCCCCCCCAGATTCTGCATAACCCCTATAGCCGGTAACAAAAAAGCTGAGGCAAAACGATTACAGACCATCTCTTCATCAATATCAGATGGCAAGATATCATGTAATATCAAATGACCAAGCTCATGCGCCAAAGTAAAACGCTGGCGACATCCGGGCCAATGAGCAGAAATAACAATAACCGGCTGATCATTAATGCGAGCCTGCAAACCATCAAACTTATCTGAATGCTCTTCCTGACTAACGATAACCAGAATCCCTTTTGACTCCAGAAGATCGATCAGATCAGGTAAAGGATTCAACCCCAACTGCCACTTTTTACGAACCAATTCAGCAACTTTTTCAATATCATCCAAAGAATTAATCTCAGGGATTTTTACCGAAAACTTAAAATCAGGAATAGGAAAATCAGGCCACAGCTGAGACAACTCAAACCAGCGCTCGGCCTGATCTACAACATCAGCCTCGATGCGCTTAAGCACCTTTTTTGGGGTAGTTGATTTCTTGCGATACTCTACTTCACCAAGAGAAACTTTAGCTGTACGAAAAAAATATTCAGTGCGTACAGACAGAGCCTTGGCAAGTTTCAGCAAAACAGGGGAAGAAGGCATGCTAATGTCATGCTCGTACTTTTTAACCATATTGGCGCTTACCCCAATTTGCTCCGCCAAGGCCTGCATAGACAAGCCAGCAGCAGCCCGCGCACGTTTTACCCGTTCTCCAATCATCTCAGTCTCTGGTTTATAAATTTTAAATATTTGTCGAAAGTATAAACCAATACAACCTGGCTGTCGATGTAACTTTTCACAAAAAAGAGTATGAAAATACAAGAA
>QZLD01000330.1 GCA_004796385.1 Gammaproteobacteria bacterium
GTATATTTTGCAAACAGATGCCTTTCCCAGCCGTTAATCAGGCGAGAACTGTTAAGTAAAAATTCAAGAGGCAGAGCACTATCAGGGATTGTATTAACTTCGCTGTAAGCAGCATCCTGCTGCATATATCTGCGAATGGAGCTGGTTTTAGTGGTTCTGGTTATTATGAGTTTGCCATTTTTTATCTGTGAGATTTTGCCGTGAGCAGCAGCGCCAATGCCGATGTAATCTCCAAACTGCCAGTAGTTTAAATTATGAAGGCAGGCGCTTTCACAGGTGGCGTAGGCAGAAATCTCGTAATGGTTGTAGCCATTTTCAGCCAGTTGATTTCTGCCGGAATTAAACATCTCTGCCAGAACAGCATCATGCGGCATTTGAGGATGATGATTATAAAGTGGGGTATCCTCTTCCAATGTTAGTTGATAATAGGAAATATGCTTTGGGGCAAGGCTGATTGCCTCCCTAAGATCAGCACTTGCAGCCACAAGTGATTGTTCAGGCAGACCGAACATAATATCGATATTGTAGTTATCCAGACCATGCCTGTTTAACATAGCGATGGCATTGCGGCTATCTTTAATACTATGAATTCTGCCAAGTGTTTTAAGGGCAGTATCTGAGAAGGTTTGTATGCCAACTGAAACTCTGTTTATACCAAAAGTTTTGTAGGCTCTGAGTTTGTTTTCATCTATTGTCCCGGGGTTTATCTCAATGGATATTTCACAATTGTCGGACAGGTTGCAGATACTATCGATTCCGCAAAACAGTCTCTCTATATGTTCAGGGGCAAGTAGTGACGGAGTGCCGCCACCCAGAAAAATGCTCTGAATCTGTCTGTTGCCGGTTCGGAATATTTCCGATTGCAGATCCTGAATCAGGGCGTCAATATACTGCGATCTCAAATCGTCATCACTGGAAAATTCACAGGAGATAAAATCACAGTAGAGACATTTTTTTGCACACCACGGAATGTGAATATATAAGGATAACGGAGGTAGAGTCGGGGCTTCGGTGTTATTCATTAACAGTATCCATCACAGCACCTGCTAACCGTAAAGCTCCATAACCTCTTCTGCCTCCAGGTTTCTACCACTATCGAGTATTTTTACCAATGCTCTGGTTGCCTTGGCACGGTGGCTTATAAGGTTTTTCAGTTCAGGGGCGAGCTGCGCTGAAGAGAGTCCTCTTGACGGAACCATAAACAAAGGGTCATAGCCAAAGCCGTTTTCGCCAACCTCTTTATGCAGAATTACACCCTCCCAACTGCCGCTGCAGATTATAGGTGTCGGGTCTTTGGGATGGCGCACCAGTGCCATAACACACTGGAAACGCGCGGTTCTGTCTTCATCAGCAACATCTTTAAGCGCAAGCAAAAGCTTCTGGTTATTAAGCTCATCTGTAGCATTGGTTCCTGAATAACGCGCTGAATAGATGCCGGGTTCGCCTTTGAGAGCATCAACCTCTAAGCCTGAATCGTCTGCCAGTGCCGGCAAACCAGAGATGGCTGAGGCGTGACGAGCTTTAAGAATGGCATTCTCCACAAAGGTAAGTCCTGTCTCTTCGACATCCGAAACTCCAAACTGCGATTGCGGTATAACCTCAATAGATAGTGGAGCCAGCATAGCCATTAGCTCTTTCGCCTTGCCCTGGTTATTGCTTGCCAGAACAATCTTTGAAAACTGATTTTTAGAGTGTTGATTATTGCTGCTCATATCAAACCTCGTTACTATAAAGCTGCTTATTTACCAAGTACTTCAGCCTGCTTCTCAACAAGCTCGCCAATGCCTTTTTTGGCAAGTGCCAACATACTATTAAGCTCATCGGCATTGAAGGCGTGACCTTCAGCAGTGCCCTGAATCTCAATAAAGCCCCCGGCTTCGTTCATAACCACATTCATATCTGTCTCAGCTGAGGAGTCTTCGGCGTAATCAAGATCGAGCACAGCATTGCCCTCATAAACACCGACAGATATAGCAGCAACCTGACCGATAATCGGGTTTTTACTGATCATCTTCTTTTCCAGCATCTTCTCTATAGCCAGGCACAGCGCAATATATGAGCCGGTTATAGATGCGGTTCTGGTGCCGCCATCGGCCTGAAGCACGTCACAGTCGAGAGTTATGGAGTGTTCGCCAAGGGATTCAAGATCGACAGCGGCGCGCAGAGATCTGCCGATCAGCCTCTGAATTTCCTGAGTTCTGCCGGTCTGTTTGCCCCTGGCAGCCTCTCTTTTATTGCGCTCATTGGTTGAGCGCGGCAGCATTCCATACTCAGCTGTAATCCACCCCTGCCCTTTTCCTCTTAGAAAAGGCGGCACACGCTCTTCAACAGAGGCATTGCATAATACCCTGGTATCTCCAAATTCAATTAAAACCGAACCTTCGGCATGCTTGGTATAGTTAGTGGTAATGGATACATCTCTTAACTGATCGTTCTCTCTCTTGCTTGGTCTCACATTACTCTCCTGCGTATAGGGTGAAGTGAAAATCTGACGCTATGCTAACATAATCATCATCTGAAATGGTTATAAATATTAAGCTGATCGCCTTGTCTCGGCAGTTTGTCTGAAAACTTTAGGATTTTTTACGTTTTTGTGAGAAGTTTGCAATATATTCCTATTTATCAGGGGTATAATGCAACCATGAATATACTGTTTACAGCTTCAGGACCTTTGGTCAGAAACTCCTCTGTTACATCCCCGGCAAGGGAGTCGCAGGGGCGATTTGCTGTAGATAGTGAGCCTGAGAAAACGGAAAGCCCTAAACCGGAAAAGCTGCAGTCCGGAACAAGCAACGAACAGGCATCACTTGTTGATCTTACCGATAGCGAGAAGCAGATGGTCAATGAGCTTAAGGCTCGTGATAAAGAGGTAAGGGCGCATGAGCAAAAGCATAAAGCGATGGCGGGAAAGCTGGCTAAGGGGGCTATTGAATATACTTATCAGCGCGGGCCGGACGGTAAGAGCTATGCCGTTGGCGGCGAGATTAAGATTGATATGTCGCCTATACCTAACGACCCTCAGGCTACTGTACAAAAGGCTCAGCAGATTATAAAAACCGCACTTGCTGTTTCCGAGCCGTCACCTGCGGATAGGCAGGTTGCAGCACAGGCAGCACAAATGCTGGCAGAGGCGCAGCGTCAGATGTATATGGAGAATACCGCTACGGAGCAAATGGTGGCAAATTCATATTCTCAGAACAGCTCCAGAGCACAGGAGGAGCAATCTAAAGATGAAAAAACAGAGGAAGTTGAGCAAAATGATTTTGAATTTACAGAGATTGTTGGAGCTAATTACGGAACCGACGGCGGTGCAGATATTCTGGGGCTGATATCTGCCGAACAAAATCAGAGTAAAACCGATCTCCCCGGTTACTTTGCCGACTCTGTACTAATGACAAGACCAGTTAGAGTAAATATTAATCAATTTGTAAATATTGAAGGTATGGTATCGACACAAGGAGTCATGAATGTTGGTGGCAGAGTGGATGTTGTTGCCTGATCACTTTCTTTAAATCACTGTGAACCAATTCGCAATATTGGGATAATAAATCTTTCGCCAATAGCGATTTATACATATATTCAGTTCTGCTACTACAATTAAATTGCACGTATAGATTATATGATAAAGGAGTATCTTTATGAGGCGGTTAATTGCGGTCTTATCTTTAATTATTTTTTCATTGCCCGGCTTTGCCGGTGAGAATGTTGTTGTTATTGCCGGGGCAGATTTCAGTACAAACAGTATAAGTTATCAGAACCTGAAGCGACTTTATCTTGGTAGAGCCACTTCTATTGATACTACAGAAATTGAGCCTATAGATCTGCCGGTAAACTCTAAAGCCAGAGAAGAGTTTTACCGCAAGGTAATGAGGAGAACTCCGGAACAGATGAAACGCTACTGGGTGCGCGCCGTATTCACAGGTGCGGCAAAACCTCCCAGAGAAGTAAAAGATGAAGCAGAGATGATACAGATAGTCTCGTCGGAAAGTGCGCTGGGATACCTTGCAAAAAAATTGCTGGATGACTCAATTAAAGAGCTGGAAATAAAATAGGGAGAAGAAATATGAGAGCATGGTTGCTTACAGTGCTTATGTTGGTCTCCTTTCCGGCAGCAGCAATAGTGGATGTAGATCTGGGAGATACCGGTTTCAGACTGAATGGCTTTATTACCCTGGGTGGCGCCTGGGTTGATGGTGACCGCAAGCTAGTTGGCAGCGGCAGCGGGCTAAAAGATCATCTGGACGAATTCAGTATTAAGTGGCCTACAACCGTAGGGCTGCACGCAACATACAGGTATAAAGATTTCAGTATAGTTACCCAGGCTGTCACCATGGGCAGGCAGGATTGGGATCTGGATATAGAGATAGGTTATCTTGCCTACCAGCCCACAGAAAACCTAACCTTCAGAGTTGGCAGGATGACAGATCCGTATTTGATGCTTTCGCAGATTCGCCATGTGGGTTTGGCATATCCGTGGCCGCTGCCTCTGTTTGATCTTTACGGATTGGGAGGTCAGGTAAAAGGTTTTGATATTGTTTATCGCAGACCTGTTGGAGATTGGGATCTGGTTGTAAATCCATACTATCTCAAGGATGTAAATCCAAATCAGCAGCTATATGGTAAACAGCTTGGTTTTCAGGCATCTCTGTTAAAAGACGACAAAATAGAGTTTTGGCTGACTTTGCATCGCAATCACTTATCAAGAAGAGTTCTTAAGCAGCAAACAGAAGAGATTTTAATTCCATACTATACCTATGTAGCAAACTATTATATGGATCTTGGTTATCCGATAACACCAGAAATGATTGATAATGCTATGGAAAGTTTGCGTAATAATGACATGATAAACAGAGATAGTGATTTTCATCGTTGGGCGGTGGGTTGGCGCTATGAGGATGATAAACACTATTTCATGGGGCATCTCTCTAAGCATTTGCCGCAGGACTACGGTACAGATTTATTAGTTTGGTATCTGGTTTACGGTTATAACATTACTCCAAAGATAATGCCTTATGCTGAGTATGGTTTTTCAAAGGCCACAGGGGCAATGCACTATATGAAAGCAGATTATAGCGATATCCTTATGGATTATGTTATTACAGATATAAACAAAATGTTTGACACTAATAAAGAGCTTACAAAACTTGACCTTGAAGTATCCGCTCTTGGTGTCAGATATGCTGTAGAGCCGGGATTGGATATTAAGTTTGAGTGGCGTCGTTTTACCCCGAAAAACGGAACCAGAAACTATATAGTAGAGCCATTCGATACTAAATATACAGATATGTTTACTTTTGTTGCCAACTATGTGTTTTAGTTGTTTTTAATGTTCGATGTGAACCATGTCGCAATTAACCCAAATATACGCTGTTGTTGTCCACTGCTTTAAATATTTTTACTACTTCGGGACTAAACTTTTATTGCCGATATAAGAATGGAGCAGGCAGTAAAGGAGTATTTTTATGAAGAGTTTATTTTTTGTCGCTATTATCTTTTTTTCGATGCAGTCGTTTTCAGGAGATGAAAACGTAGTAGTTATTGCTGGGGCAGATTTCAGTACAAACAGTATAAGTTATCAGGACTTGAAGCGACTTTATCTTGGCAGAGCAACTTCTGTTGGTTCTACGGAAATTGAGCCTGTAGATCTGCCGGCAAACTCTAAAGCCAGAGAAGAGTTTTACCGTAAGGTAATGAGAAGAACTCCGGAACAGATGAAGCGTTACTGGGTACGGGCAGTATTTACAGGAGCCGCAAAACCACCACGGGAAGTAAAAGACGAAGCAGAGATGATAGAGGTAGTATCGTCGGAAAGAGCATTGGGGTATCTTGCAAAAAAACTGCTGGATGACTCAATTAAAGAGCTGGAAATCAAATAGGGAGATAGATATGAGAGCATGGTTGCTTATAGTGCTAATGTCGGTCTCTTTTCCGGCAGCAGCAATAGTAGATGTGGATCTGGGCGATACCGGTTTCAGACTGAATGGTTTTATTACCTTGGGTGGTGCCTGGACAGATGGGAGTCGCAGTCTTGTTGGCAGTGGCGGCGCACTAAAAGATCACTTGGACGAATTCAGTGTTAAGTGGCCTACAACCCTAGGGCTGCATGCAACATACAGATACAAAGATTTCAGTATAGTTACTCAGGCTGTCACCATGGGCAGGCAGGATTGGGATCTGGATATAGAGATGGGCTACCTTGCCTACCAGCCGACAGAAAATCTTACTTTTCGTATTGGCAGGATGACAGATCCTTATTTGATGCTGTCGCAGATTCGCCATGTGGGTCTGGCATATCCGTGGCCGTTACCACTGTTTGATCTTTACGGGTTGGGCGGTAAGGTGAAAGGATTTGATATGGTCTATCGCAGACCTGTTGGAGATTGGGATCTGGTTTTGAATCCATATTATTTAAAAGATGTTGATGAATCAACCCCGCTTTATGGAAAGCAGCTGGGATTTCAGATGTCACTTTTAAAAGATGACAAAATAGAGTTATGGTTAACATTGCACCGCAACCATTTGCCCAAATGGCCTGTTAAAGAGTTTGTTGAAACATATCTGGTTCCGGCATATACGGAGATAGCTACTTACTACATGACGCTGGGTTATCCGATAACTCAGGAGATGATTGATAATGCTATGGATAGCCTTGTTAATAGTGACTACCTTAACGGAGAAAGCGACTTTCATCGCTGGGCTATAGGCTGGCGCTACGAGGATGATAAATACTATTTCATGGGGCATTTGTCCAGGCATATTCCCCAAGATGCTCCGACACACATGAATGTCTGGTATCTTGTGTTTGGCTACAATGTAACTCCAAACATAATGCCGTATGTGGAATATGGATATTCCAAGGATGTAGGTAGTTATGCTCAGTTTAAGGCTGAATACAGCGATCTGGTTATGGATTTTGTTGCAACTGATGTTAACAGAATTCTAAAGGCAAATGCTGAATCGGTAATGCTTGATCTTGAAGTGTCGGCTCTCGGGGTGAGATATGCGGTGGAACCGGGATTGGATGTTAAATTTGAGTGGCGCCGCTTTAACCCCAAAAACGGCTCTAATAATGCTTTATGCCAGCCCTATTTTGATGGCAAAGCTACAGACATGATAACCATGGTTGCCAATTATGTTTTCTGATTGATTTTATGACAAATTCCGCTGCTATGTTACGATAGCGAACTCTTAATAGCGCGGAATTTTGAATAAATGGAAGAGACAATCTACTGGCACGATTACGAAACCTTCGGGGCCGATCCTAAAACCGATCGTCCCGCCCAGTTTGCCGGAATCAGAACCGATTTTGAGCTAAATATTATTGGTGAACCTCTGGTTGTTTACTGCAAACCTGCGGATGATATGTTGCCTGCTCCGGAGGCGTGTCTGGTAACCGGAATTACCCCACAGGAAGCAGCAGAAAAAGGTGTGGTTGAGGCCGAGTTTATCAAGGGGATACTTGCCGAATTTCAAAAACCGAAGACCTGTGTTGCCGGATATAACAGCATCCGTTTTGATGATGAAGTGACACGTTTTACCCTCTACCGTAATTTGCACGACCCCTATGCACGTGAATGGCGCAACGGCAACAGTCGCTGGGACATTATCGACATGGTGAGACTTTGCCATGCGGTTAGACCGGAAGGGATAAACTGGCCGCAACATGAAGACGGCAAACCCAGTTTCAGGCTGGAAGACCTCAGTGCTGCCAACGGTATCAGTCACGAGGATGCTCACGACGCCCTTTCCGACGTAATTGCTACCATAGAGTTGGCAAAGCTGATCAAGAAGAGCCAACCCAAACTCTACGAATTCATCTATAACCTGCGTAAGAAAAACGAAGTGGCAAAGCAGCTTAATCTGTTTGAAAAGCGAACTGTATTACATGTCTCCTCACGTTATTCCGCAGAAACAGGTTGTATTGCGCCGGTAATTCCGGTGGCGGCTGACAAAACCAACAAGAATCTAATCTACGTTTATGATCTGAGAAGAGATCCGCAGGAGCTGCTGGATCTTGATGCGGAACAGATTAAGCAGAGAATATTTACCTCAGCTGCTGATCTGGAAGCGAAAGGGCTGGAGCGCATACCTCTAAAGGGTGTCTATCTTAATCGCTGCCCGGTGGTTGTGCCTAAAGGAGTTATGAATAACGAGCAAGCAGCCGGATATGCAATTGATTTCGATAAATGCGAAGAGTACAGGTTAAAACTGATTTCAGTTATGGGGTTGGATGAAAAAATAACCAAGATTTTTTCAGGAGATGATTTTGAAGAGCCGACAGACCCGGATCAAATGCTTTATAGTGGCGGTTTTTTCAGCAGTGAAGACAGAAGAAAGATGGATATGATAGTGTCACTGGCACCTGCAGAACTGAAAGAGCTGGAGATGACCTTTGACGACAGTCGCTTACAGGAGATGCTGTTCCGCTACAAGGCGAGAAACTATCCCCTCATTCTCTCCGAAAATGAGAAAGAGCGCTGGAATAGTTTCAGAATAAAAAGGCTTACCCAAAATGGGTTTGGCAGTAGCATAATCTACCCGGAATTTCTGGAAAAGATAGATGCTGCAGTTGCTTCGCCGGAAATATCAGCAGAAAAAAAATCTGTGCTGCTAAGTCTGAAAGAGTATGGGCAGGAGCTGTTACAGGAGAAAAACCAATGACAAACAGCAATAGATATCTGATGGCAGACATTGCCGGATTGGAACTGACAGCGGAAGACAGAGAAATACTCAGCCATCCGCTAATGGGCGGCATAATTCTTTTCAGCCGCAATTATCACGATAAACAGCAGCTGGAGGCATTAACTACAGAGATAAAAAAACAGGCAGATCACATAGTTATCGCAGTAGATCAGGAAGGCGGCAGAGTCCAGAGATTCCGGGATCAGTTCGTAGCAATACCTCCGGCAGCAAAGTTTGGAGAGCTCTATAGTGAAGATCCGCAACAGGCACTGGCCTGTGCCAAAGATTGCGGCTGGCTGCTTGGTGCTGAATTATCGTTATATGGAGCCGATTTCAGCTTTACCCCGGTTCTGGATTTGGACTATGGCAGTTCCAGCGTTATTGGCGACAGAGCATATCATGCTGATCCGCAAACAGTTTCGCTTTTAGCCGGGGCGGTGATAGATGGTCTTGCAGAAGCTGGAATGGCTGCAGTTGGCAAACACTTTCCCGGTCACGGCAGAGTGGCAGAAGACTCCCACGAAGAGTTGCCGGTAGACAAGCGCTCACTGGCAGAGATCGAAGATAGAGATATAGCTCCCTTTGTAAACCTGATCGAAAAGGTGCAGGGAATTATGCCTGCACATATAGTTTATGAAGAGATAGACGACAAGCCAGCAGGTTTTTCATCAAAATGGATTAAAGAGATCCTGAAACGCAAAATGGGTTTTA
>QZLD01000077.1 GCA_004796385.1 Gammaproteobacteria bacterium
AATTTCCTTTAAGGTCTAGTAGTCCAACATAGTCAGGCAAATGAGCAATAATTGAACGCCAGCGTATTTCCGATTCTCTTAATGCGTCTTCTGATAACTTTCTTTCAATGGTAATTCCTGCAAGATTTGCTGCAGTTTGAACTATTTCCAATTCAGATGATTCAGGGGCTCTGTCATTATGAAAATACAGAGTTAGAACACCTGTTGTTTTTTTTGCGGTAGTCATTATCGGGAATGACCAGCATGACCTCAGGCCTGCCCTTGAAAGTAATTCTCTCCAATGTAATTTTTGTGGTTGAAGAGTAATGTCACTCATTATTTGCGGTTCATTAAGTGCTGCAGTTTTTGCTGCCGCTCCATTGTTTTCTGAGATTGTTACTCCATCCATTGCATCGTTAAAAAATGCAGGTAGAGAAGGGGCGGCGCATGTTGAAATAGTATTGCTTGTCTCATTTATTGTGCAGATTGAGCATAAAGATTCCGGAATTACCTGTTCAACTCCTTCAATAAATATTTTTAGTGATTCTGAAAGAGGCCTGTCTTCACTGATTTTTTCAAGTGTTTTGGCATGAGCTGTCTCTATTGCCGAGATATTTTTCTTATCGGTAATATTTCTTCCGTTAAATATTATGCCATTGATGCCGGGAACATCAGACATGTTAGTTATTGTTCCGTCAAAAAATATTTGATTACCTTCTTTATCAAGGATTTTTATCTCTTTTATATTTAATCTCTTTCCGATTTCACGCGATATTCTATCAAGAGATTGCCTTATTAGTGCGGTGTCATCTTTTTCAATAAAGTCATATATGCTCATATCCAGAAGCTTTGATGCTGAATAGCCGGTTATTTTTTCTAAAGAGGGGCTTGCATAACAGAGTTTGTTGTTTTGGTCAATTATAACTGTAATGTCATTAATGTTTTCTGTAAGAGCTCTTAATCTGGTTTCATGGATTCTTAATTCGTTGGCAGTAAGTCCTATTGTGTGGTCAGGAGTTACATTAGCTAAAGCTCCATCATATTTACCATTGTCATCGAAAAATGGGGTTATTGACATTATTACCGGAATTTTTGAACCGTTTAGCAACTGTAGATCAATGTTATAGTCTTCATGAATATTGGCTTTATGCTTGTTGAGGTTTGTCAGCGATGCTTTTTTTGCATCATTATCCATAAATTTATAGACATGTTGCCCAATAATATCATCAATTGATTTTAGCCCTAACATCTCAATAAGTTGTTCATTAGCGAAAGTGGTAATGCCATTTTTATCAATTGCCCATATTGCATTGATTTTTTGGATTTCATCAGATATTTGGGAAGAACTGTTTTCAATATTATTTATTATGGAAACTGGCTCCAATTTCTTTTCTATATCTTTTCTTGTCTTTTTTACCAGATATATTAGGTATATACCCAAAGTCAGAGTTATAAATAATCCTCCGATAAGAATTATCAACGGTATATATTCTGCAGCATTTGAAAACAGGCTGATCTTTTTAGGGGAGAAAATTAATCCGAGTTTTAAGTTACCGAAAACTATTGTTTTCTTAACTGTGGTATCGGATGAGGAGAATGAATATTCGAAATCTTTGTCTCTGAATAACGGTTTTTTATTGGCTATATCAAATATTCCGAATTTAATGTTTTTTACCGATTCGTCATTTATGTTTTCTATTCCGTTAAGAACTATTTTCTTAAGGTCAAATTTTGCTCTTAATAAACCGGATAATTGTTTTTCACCATCGCTTAATACTCTATATGTTGGTAAATAGCTCTCAATAGTGGAGTTGTTATTTTCTTCTTTTAGAATAAAAGAGCAGACGCGAATAGAGTAAGGAGTTTTATTAAGTTTAAAAATAGTATTTGAGATTTTATCAGTTACAGGGTCATATCCGAGAGTATCAGTATTTTGTTTGTTAGTTGATTTTTGATAATAAACGGGAAGGAAAAATCTTTTACTATCAGATTTTTCTCGTCTGGTTATTTTGAATCCTTTTGTTTCAAAGTGTTGGATTTCTGCCTCAAACTGTTCTCGCATATGATATGGTACATAGTGAAGCCATTGAATAGCTAAAGTCCCCGGGTTATTTTTTATTCCGAAACTAACAGAGTTTTTAAAATCCTCAATAGTATAAAACTTATGGTTTGAAATTTGTTTTATCTGCTTTATGTGGGAGTCAGCAGAAAGATGAATATGTCGGAAAATACGATTAGCCGATTCATTGAATCTTGATTTTGCAAAAGATTTTTCCCACCCATTTGAATATAAAAATAGATAAATTGTGAAGGATATACCTAAAACAATTACCCAGATCGGAGATCTGTACTCTTTGGGAAGTATTTGAAACCGATTTTTTTCCATGCTTATATTTTTTCAGTCCCTGATACGGTTATTTATAATTATCTGTTTTGTCCTGATCATTCTTTAATTTATTTCAGGCTTTTTATGTAAGATATTAATTGTATGCACATCCATATCGTTTCTTTCTGCTATTATAGTTTAATGTTTACTATTAATCTATTTGAATACAATGAGCACAGATTGCATGATCAGTAATCCTAAGGATATTAAAGAGATATTTGATAAAAGTTTTTCGCAGGGAATTGTGGCACTCGATACGGAGTTTGTTTGGAACAGTAGTTATTATCCAAGGTTGGGAATAGTCCAGATAAGTTTGTCTTCAGATGAATCTTTTTTGCTTGATTCGCCCAATATTGAAGATTATAAATGGATGGCGGAACTGATATCTTCAGAGGAAATTGTTAAAGTTTTTCACGATCCTTTGCAGGATCTAATGCTTCTTAAACTGGTAACAGGCGCATTTCCGAAGAATATTTATGATACTCGTCTTGGGGCCGGATTTAGTGGTAATAGTGCAACAATATCACTGCAGAACCTGGTTTTGTCAACTTTTGCCATAGATATGCCTAAAACAGAGTCAAGAACAGACTGGTTGAAAAGACCTCTTACAGAAAAACAAATTGAATACGCTATAGATGATGTTAAATATTTGCCGGATATTTACGCAATTCAAAAGGATATGGCTGAAAAACAGTCAACATGGGAATGGTTAAGTGAAGATCTGAGTATCTATAATCAGCCGTATCTTTACGAGGATGCTATTCCTGAGAAAGCATATTTAAAAGTAAAGGGGCATGGTACGCTTAGCTCTTTTGAACTTGCGTTGCTAAGAGAGTTTGCAGCGAAAAGAGAAATTGATGCACGACAAAGAGATCTGCCAAAAGGATGGGTTTGTAGTGATTCCCAGCTTTTGGAAATTGTGAGTCATTACTTAGGGTCAGAAGAGATAATAAGAATATCTAAAGGAAAATGGAATAATGAACAGGATCAAAAAGAGATAAGCAGACTTGCCGATAAAGTTAAAACAAACATGGAAGAATTTCCGCAGCCGTTTGAACCGCATCCTAAAGAAAAAGAGATAACGCGCATAATCAAGAAAATGAGAGAAGTCATTAAGGCAAAATCTAATGATATGTTTATAGATCCTCAAGTGGTTGCAAACAGAAAGGATTTGCGGAATTTTATTATTGGTCAAGGCAGCAGTAAGTTAAATAGTGGTTGGAGAAAACAGCATATAGCTATTGATTTAGAGGAATTTATTTTATAATCCGGTCTTTGCTGTTTTTAAATCTCAAAGGAATAAATTATGCAGGCCAGATTCGCTGTTGTAGGAAACCCTATAGCGCACAGTAAATCGCCGATAATTCATAAGGCTTTTGCTGAACAGACAAATATTGATATGGAATATACCGCTGAGCTTGTTGGCGAGAGTGATTTTTCAAGGTTTGTTGATGAATTTTGTAAAAATGGTGGTAAAGGGTTGAATGTTACGGTCCCTTTTAAAATAGATGCCTTTAATTATGTTGCAGAGAAATCTAAAAGAGCAGAGCTTGCAGGAGCAGTAAACACAATATCATTCAGTAAAGACGGAAGTGTCAAAGGAGATAATACTGATGGTATTGGTATGATTTACGATATAAAAAATAACAATAATGTAGATATTGAAGGAAAAAGGGTGCTGATTCTTGGCGCCGGAGGTGCTGTCAGAGGGGTTGTTCAGCCTCTTTTGCAGGAAAAACCGCTTCTGATAACAATTGCAAACAGGACTGTTTCTAAGGCAAAGGCAGTTGTTGATATATTTGCCAACAGAGAAAATGCCAATATTTGTGCTTGTAGTTATATTGATCTTGATGAAAAGAAATATGATGTAGTTATAAACGGTACATCTGCAGGTCTTTCTGGAGAAATCCCCCCAATACCCTCTCATGTATTATCCGATTCGTGTTTCTGTTATGACATGCTTTATGGGGATAAGCCAACTTCGTTTATTAAATGGAGTATGGATAATGGCGTTAAAAATACAGCCGATGGTTTAGGGATGCTTATTGAGCAAGCGGCAGAGTCTTTTTTGATCTGGAATGGAGTTAGGCCGGATACGAAACAGGTTATGCAGAAGCTTTTCGGAAGATGATTTTGGTAAGTTATACATTGTTCTTTATCGGCAATATTGTAAAATTGCCGGAGTTTCAGGCTTAAACGTCAGACTGTTTATGCAGTTTAAAAAATAATTACCCAAACAGGATAAATCGCATTATGAGTACAGAGGAAAAAAACACTCCCTCAAACTTTATTCGCAATATTATTGATAACGATCTTGCAGAGAATAAGAACAATAGCAATGTAGTTACCCGTTTTCCTCCGGAGCCGAATGGATTTCTTCATATAGGGCATGCTAAGTCGATATGTTTAAATTTTGGGTTGGCACAGGAATACAGTGGTAAATGCAATCTTAGATTTGATGATACGAATCCTGAAAAAGAGGATGACATATATGTAAAATCAATTAAGGAGGATGTAAAGTGGCTTGGGTTTGATTGGGGTGATACCGAGTACCATGCGTCTGATTATTTTGAAAAGCTTTATCTGTTTGCTATAGAGCTGATAAAGAGTGGTAATGCTTATGTATGCAGTCTTCAGGGCGATCAGATTAGAGAATATCGCGGAACTCTTAAAGAGCCGGGTAAAAACAGCCCTTATCGTGACAGAAGCATAGAAGAGAATCTTGATCTTTTTGAAAAGATGAGAAAAGGCGAATTTAAAGATGGTGAGCATGTTTTGCGTGCCAAAATTGATATGAGTTCTCCAAATATAAATATGCGAGATCCCATAATTTATCGTATCCGGAATGTTGAACATCAGCGTACCGGTAATGAGTGGTCTATCTATCCAATGTATGATTTTACACACTGTCTTTCTGACTCAATAGAAGGGATTACACACTCAATTTGTACGTTGGAGTTTGAAGATCACCGGCCGCTATACGACTGGGTGCTGGATACTCTTAATACTCCGTGTCATCCTCAACAGATCGAATTTGCTCGCCTTAATCTTGAATATACCGTTATGAGTAAACGGAAACTACTTGAGCTTGTTGACAGTGATAAAGTAAATGGTTGGGATGACCCTCGTATGCCGACAATAAGCGGAATGCGTCGCAGGGGTTACACTCCTGCAGCAATTAAAGAGTTCTGTGAAAGAATAGGAGTTACAAAAAAAGATAGCTCAATTGAAATGGGCGTTTTGGAAAGTTGTATCAGGGAAGATCTCGATAGTGCAGCTCCAAGGGCAATGGCAGTATTAGATCCTGTAAAGATAACAATCGAGAATTATCCTGAAGACAAAGAAGAGCTGGTAATAGCGAAGAATCATCCTAATGATCCTGAAATGGGAACAAGGGAGATTCCTTTCTGCAGGGAAGTTTATATAGAACGTGATGATTTTATGGAAGAACCGCCAAAGAAATATAAACGTTTAACAATTGGACAAGAGGTTCGCTTAAGATATGCGTACATAATTAAGTGTGAAAATGTAATTAAGGATGAAAATGGCAATATTACGGAAATAATTTGTAGTTATGACCCCGAAACCAAAGGAGGCAAAACTCAGGATGGACGCAAAATAAAAGGGACAATTCATTGGGTTTCATCCAGGCATGCAGAAAACGCAGAAATAAGACTTTATGACAGGCTTTTCAGCATAGCTAACCCCGATAAAGGGGAGGGGGGGTATATTGATAATCTTAATTCGGAATCACTGAATATTCTTAAAAACTGCAAGCTTGAACCAATGCTTGCTGAATCTGAAAATAGAGATATACGATATCAGTTTGAAAGAATAGGCTATTTTTACAGAGATAAAATCAGTTCAGAAGAAAGCGGCAATTTAACATACAATCGAATAGTAACGCTGCGTGATTCATGGACCAAAGCTAAAAAATAACAGGTAATGTAAAGGGAAATAAAATGAAATATAGTATGTTAATGTTAATTGTTGCTATTTGCTTACTTATTACAACAAATGCAGAGGCAGAGTTTTATAAGTGGAAAGATAAAAACGGCCAATGGCATTATGGAGATCGTGCTCCTGATAAACAAGTTAAAAAAACAATGATAAACCCGGAGGTTACAAAAAAAACAACAGATTATTCAGGTATGGATTTAAAGGCAAAACTTGAAGATAAATATGCAGATGATTCATTAATTACAAAAATAACCATGTCTGTAGTTGCAATAGAGACAAAAGGGGGGGTGGGTTCTGGTTTTTTTGTCAGCGATAATGGGTATATAGTAACCAATAAGCATGTTATTCGGCCGGCGTCTACAAAGGCTTGGAGCAATAATCTTGATATTCTCGAAAAAAACCTTAAAACACATATGCGGTTTGAACGGAATATTAAAGAGCGAAAGAAAAATCTGGATGCGTATAAAGATAGAATAAATCGTCAGGCGAAATATGTTGAAAATGGAAAAATGTCAAAGGATGAACGAAACGATGCCAGAGATGAACTTAAGGATAGTAAAAATGACTACAATGATCTTTATAATGAATATCGTCAGATAAAAGATGAATTTTATGCAGAAAAAAGAAAATTAGAAAAAGCCATATCCGATCATAAATGGATAAAAGTAGTGACTGATTCAGCTACAAATTTTGACATATATTTAAAGGACGATACTAAAATTCAGGCGACTCTTGTGAAGATCAGCAATAATTATGATTTAGCGCTGCTGAAGATTAATGCCAAGCTAACGCCTTTTCTGCAACTTGCAGATACTCAGAACTTATCTCAGGGCGAAAAGATCTTTGCAGTTGGTAGCCCGCTTGGTATGAGGGATTCAGTAACATCAGGAATTATAACCAGAACAGATAACGAATTTATAATGATCGATGCACAAATACTTCCGGGCAATAGCGGTGGACCATTGTTGACGGAAGAAGGAGTTGTGATTGGAGTTAATACACTCAAAATGTCTAAACACTCTGCAATGACTCAGGGATTCGGTTTGGCAATACCTGCATCAAGAATAAGAGAAGAGTTTCCTAGTGCTCTGTTGGGTAGTAAGTAACTATAAATCGAGTAGTTGGTGAACGCTTGTGTACGAGGTGAGTCCAGAGAGTGAAAAAATTATGGCTGATGTGTAGTTAGTATATTGTCAGATAGAATGATCTCTTTAATATTACTCAATAACAAGATTTGTAGTCGCTCCATGTACATGAAAAAAAGTTACTATGCCAAATTCATCTGGATTTAGTTTAGGGTAAATAAGCAGCTTTTTATTGATAAATTCACCCTTTAAATTATATTGCGAGTAATATATCTTTTGGGATAAGAGCTGCTTGCCGTTATATTTAACTTTACAAGTTAATCCAGAGAGATAACTACAGTTCAAAAAGGTGAATATATTGCCTAGACTTTCTTTTTGTTTGATGGTTGGAACGCACCAGCCAGAGTCGTTTTTAATTTTTCCGTATTTTGAGCAATCAACTGCAAGGGATGAGCAAGGATAAAAGCAAAATAAAATAATAATAAATTTCATGATCCTGTCCCTAAACCAATTATGCCAATTAATGACCACGAAATGATTCCGGAAATAAACAAAACTTGTCCCAAAAGGATATTTTGTTTTTTGAAACCATAAATAATGGTTGTAAAAGAAAGAAATAACCCAATTGTTAAAGCAACTTTCAGATAAACTGGAAGTATACTTTGAAATATTAGCGGAATGCCGACAGTGGCTCCCAAAATAATCATTAACGGATACCAAAGATTGCCTTGATGAATTAAAGAGATAATTCCAAGGGCTAAAAAAATACCAATTATTGTAATAAATATTTTTTTCATCTTAATTACCTATAAATTTGTTTAAAGTTGCGTTCCATGTTTCAGGGGTAGTCCCGTGTGTCAGGATAGTTGCCGAATCTTTGTTTATAAGTCCAGTGGTCGAAGTCGATTTAGTAGTTATGTACCATCTTTAATTATTTTTCCAAAAAGTTGATTAACTTCTTCGATCTCTGATTCACATAGGGTATTACTTTTAAGAGCCTGATCCAAATAATATTTAACAGTATCTTTTTCTTTATCACTAACTAAATAAAGTTTCGCAAGTTCAATTGCCCCACTTCCATCACCAGCTTCAAAAGAACTGATAAACCACTTTTTAGCGTTTAATATATCGCCTTTGATTCTGTATGAAATGCCTAAATTAAGCATGGCACATAAATCACCCAATTCTGCAGCTTTTAACTCCCATTTAATTGCTTCATCATAATCGCAGGATACGCCTTCACCACAGCTATACATCGATGCAACTCTTGTCATACAAGAAGTATCACCATTTAAGGCCCCTTTTAAAAAAGCACTAAAAGCCTCAGTTAAATTTTGCTGCTCAAAAAGCTGATCTCCTTCTGTGAAAAAATCTTTCATATCCTAGTATTACCTATATATAACATTGTGATAACCGATGAACACTGGTGTGTGAGAGCGAGTCCAATGAGCGAAGAGAGCGGGATTAATTGCGTAGTTGGAAATTAACTCGGTTTTATAATGGGCTACAAAATTTTGTAATGCTTTCATGGTATATAAAATCGCTATCATGAAATTACAAAGCTTTGAATTTTATCTAAACAGGATTTTTCAGTGGTTTTGATTAATTTTTCTACGCATTGTGACAGATATTCAAGATCTTCTTTGCTTATGGAATAGTTCAGGTCATAGCGAGCGCCAATATAAGCATAATCCAAAAGGTCAAACTGTTCGTGTTGTTCAGGTGTTTCTCGTGGAAATATCTGTTTGATGTTTTTTATATGGCTTGATGCCATACTTTCGAGTAATGGTAGGTGATGTTCATGTGGGCAATAGCTGGTAAATACCAGAAGGATTGTTTTGTAACAGGATTCTGTTGTTTGGTTAAGCTCAAATGCAGATTTTTTATTATCATTTCGCTTAATTGCATCCATATATCCATTATAAAAACTACTAGCTCTATCAAACCAATGATCATAGTATTCTTGTGCTTCGCGCTGTAGTTC
>QZLD01000074.1 GCA_004796385.1 Gammaproteobacteria bacterium
ATATTTAAGTTTCAATATATTGGAATATGCGCTAAGCATAGTTTTTTTGTTGTGTAAAAAAATGTGACATTATTTCAAAATGGCAATTTTTCTCAATTTTATTAAGTTGGATGGGATTGCGTTGTATCTACGGTTGATATTTACCAATTACTGATCTATTCCTTTATATGGTGGTATGGTGAATTTGGGAGAGCATTATCCACATAGAACCTGCCTTAATAATATGGAATTTGAAAAAAGGAACACATTATGAATAACAGCATAAAAAAGATTGCGGTCAGCGCCTTAGGTGTAGCAGCAATGACTCTGCCGGGAATTACTGTGGCAGAAGATTATAATCTTGGAGTTGTACTTGGCCTTACAGGTGCAGGCGCAACATACAGTAAAGATGGGCTGGATGCGATCAAACTTGCCGTTGAAGAAATCAATGCTCAGGGTGGCTTTTTAGGCAAATCGAAAATTAACCTTGTCGTTAAAGATTCTAAAACCACACCTGATGTAGCAAAAAAAGAAGCTACGGTTTTAATTAAAAAAGATAAGGTGAAAGCTATTTTGGGAACTTATTCCAGTGCCTGCTCAATTGCGCTTAAACCTGTTGCAAGAGAGAATAAAGTTTTACATATAGCGGCAATCAGTAATTCGGAGAATATAACCAAGGTAGATCCAAGCCCATATACTTTTGCAGTAGGGCCAAACAGCTATATGCAGGCAAAAGCGGTTGCTGTAGGCGTTGCTAAAATGGCTAAAAATAAGGGATGGTCAAAATATGCAACTATAGCCTCTGATTACGAGTGGGGTAAATCTACCCAAGCCAACTTTGTAAATCTTTTTCAAAAAGAAGCTCCTGAACTAAAACTGGTTAAAGAAGTATGGCCAAAATTGGGAGAATCTAAATTTACATCTCATATAGCAGCAATTGCTAAGGCAAAACCTGACTTTGTATATGGTGCGATTGCATCGGCTGATAATGTAAAGTGGATTCAAACCGCAACAAAAGCCAAATTTTTCGATAAATTTCCGTATCCGGGGTCGCTTGTGAGTGTAACTGAGCTTCAAACAAAGAAAAAAGATATTCCTCGAGGAATGGTCGGTCTTGCCAGAGCACCGTTTTTTGCACATCTTGATAATAAAATGATGTCCGGTTTTGTTGATGCCTTTAAAAAGAAATACGGCAGATATCCAAGTGACTGGGCAGTAATGGAGTATGATGCGGTTTATGCGCTTAAGCAGGGTATCGAGAAAGCAGGTTCTATAGATTCTGAAAAGGTGAAAGATGCTCTTGCAGGAGCAACTATTGAAACCACCAGAGGAGCATTACCTTTCAGAAAAATTGATAATCAGCTTAACTGCCCTTCATATCTGGGTGTTATTGCAGACTCAGATAAATATGACTTCCCTATCTATAAAGATATGGTAACTGTTTCCGGTGAAGAGTCATGGAGACCGGAAGAGGAAATCAAAGCCGCTAGAAAATAATTATAAGAAATAGACTGCCGGCAATGCTTGTTTTGCATTGTCGGTATGGTTAATTGTAGCGAGGTATTATTAAAGTGAAACTGACAATTAAATCGAAGATTTTGTTATATGGGGTAATTCCGATTCTATTATCGATTATCTCTATAACCGTTTTAGTTTCATATTTGCTATGGTCTCAAAATAGAGAAAACTCACAGGAATCAATTAATCATGCTGTGAAAATAGCAGCCAAAAGGTTTTCGGAAATCGAATTAAACTTAAAGGATACTGCAGGAAAGATTGCCGGTAACGAAAACATAAGCAGCAAAATGGGTTTTGTATTGGAAAGCAGGGAAGATGATTCTATGGCCTCTTTGGTTAAAGAGGAATCGAGAACTTTAACCAATATGCTTTATTCTCTGACTTTGGCAACCGGCTCAAAGAAGGCCACAATTTTTGATAATGATGGTTTTTGGATTAGTTCAGTTGTTATTTCAGAGAAAACAGCCATCCTTGCTTATAGAGTAAAAGCAAAAGAGGTATACATTGCAGGAGTTAATACAGGAGATAGCCCTACCCAAAATGATTGGCAAAGTAAAATTAATGTAAGTGGCGAGTTTCTGCAGATAGTAAGAAGGGATTTAGCCAATTTTGAAAGCGGCCCGGTAATTATTGACGAAGAACTGTTTGTGTTGGCAAACGGTAATGTCATGGTTGCAGGCCTGAATCCGGAAACATTTGAAGAGGAATTTCAGAAAAAAGGGGTTGTGTCTGTATTTAGCCCTATAGGAAACAGTTTTCTTGATGAGGTTAAAGACTTGTCCGGTGCATTGGTAAATATATATGCAGATGGCAAGATGAGAAATGGAAATTTTCGTGATTTGAAAGACCTGCCAAGTGAGGTTCGCTTTGGAAATAGCAACAATAAAGAACAGAAATCTATATCCATTAGCGATATTGTCTACTCTGAGATTGACATTTTAGAAGGGTATTTTTTTGGGGCTGCGCCAATTTATCAGGACGGGAAACTAATAAGTACCTTTGTGGCACTATATTCACAGGAATCGTTAAACAAGCAGATGCAGGAGGTTATTAGCGCTCTTATCGCTGTTGGTTTGGCAGGTATTATTCTTTCTGTAATTCTGCTTTGGTATGAGGCTGGAAAGCTTTCCGGCCCGGTAAAAAGAGCGGCTGAGCTTGCACATAGTATAAGATTGGGTGATCTTTCAAAAAGAATTACAGTTGAAAGTTCTGATGAGTCCGGGCAACTGGCTATAGAGCTGGACAAAATGGCAGATAGTCTTGAGCAGCGTTCTGATTTGGCTTCAAAGATTGCTACCGGTGATCTATCAAATGAAGTTGAAATGTCATCGGAAAAAGATTCTTTGGGGCAGGCTCTGAAAAATATGGCATCAGGACTGGTTTCTTTAGTTACACAAATTAATGAGGCGGCAGCAGAGGTTAATAATGAATCAGAAAAAATCCTCCGTTTCGGCAGTGAATTTACCAGAGCGGCAGAAGAGCAGGAGTCTGCTCAAGTTGAAATATCAGATATTATAAGTACTATTTCCAGTCATATTCGTGATAACGCCGAAACAGCAAACGGAGCAAGCAATTTGGTTATGGAGGCCGGGAAGTCGGCGAAGCAGGGCAATGAATACATGGAAAGCATGCTTGAGTCGATGAATGAAATAAGCGACTCAAGTAGCGAAATTTCACAGATAATCAAGGTTATTGATGATATTGCAGAGCAAACCAATCTGCTGGCATTGAATGCAGCTATTGAGGCGGCTAGAGCCGGAGATCAAGGGCGTGGTTTTGCTGTAGTTGCAGATGAGGTCAGGCAGCTGGCAGGAAGGAGCGCAGATGCAGCTCATCAGACAACTAAACTTATAGAACAGTCGGCAAAAAGAGTTGCAGGTGGTGTTCAGATAGCCAAACAGACTGCCGATTCTTTAATGGGAATTGTTTCCAGTGTTGAGCAGACATCTGCATTGGTGGAAAAAATTTCGCAGGCAACCACCGAGCAAGCTGATCGTGTTGAAGATGTAGGTAGAGGTTTGGGGAGATTGCAAATGTGTTCTGTAACTAATAATGCTAATGCAGACGAGATATCCTCGGCCTCAAGAATATTGTCAAAGCAGGCAAATCGTCTTAAGTCTGTGCTTGAACATTTCAAATTGAAGTAAAAAGGATACAGATGATTGATGCAGTAGATTGGCTGGAAAGAAGAGCAAAACTTTCCCCTTATAAACTGGCGCTAATCGATACGTTAAGCGGCAGAGAACTTACCTACAAAGAATGGAACGTTCAGGTTAATAAAACCGCCAGATTTTTGCAAAGTGCCCTGGATATAAAAAAAGGAGATCGCATTACTCTGTTGGCATCAAACAGTGTTGAATATCTGGATGTTCTTTTTGCCTGCAATAAACTCGGAGCAGTTTTGCAAAATATGAACTGGAAGTTGGCTGTTCCGGAAATAGAAATGCTGATTAAAGATATGAAGCCGAAAGGATTAATCTATAGCGAAGAGTTTTTTGATGCAGTTTATAAGCTCCAGCTTCGTGATGATCTGCCTTCAATGGAGGCATTTATTGCCATTGGCAAAAAGACCAGAGAAAAAGATATCCACTTCTCAGAAAGAGAGTCATTCCGCGACAGTGCTCCGGATAAACCGGAGGTTAATATTAAAGACCCGTGGGTAATCTGTTATACAGGAGGTACAACAGGTTTGCCTAAAGGAGCGATTCTCAGTCTGGAAAATATTACCTGGAATGCTATCAATACCACAATGAGCTGGGGAATAGGTCAGGACGATGTCGCAATACTCAACGCCCCTCTTTTTCATACAGGAGCGTTGAATGTATTTACTACCCCGCTTGTTTATGCTGGTGGCACATCAATAGTCTGTAAGACATTTGATGTCGATCAGGTGTTTGATCTAATATCAAGCGGTTTAGTTTCGGTATTTTTTGGAGTGCCGACAATGTTCTCCATGATGCAGCATCACTCTCGTTGGGAGAGCGCCGATTTTTCGCAGATTAAATTTATTATCAGTGGTGGAGCACCATGTCCAATGCCGGTTTTTGAGAAATTCTGGGAGAAAGAGGTTGATTTTAAAACCGGGTATGGTCTTACAGAGGCTGGACCAAATACTTTCTGGCTTCCGGCTGAAGATGTTCAAAAAAAACCGGGGGCGGTTGGTTATCCATTAATGCAAGTGGAGCTTATGCTTGCAGATATATCAGGAATTGAGATTACCGAAGCGGGAATTGCTGGAGAACTGCTGATAAAAGGGCCTCACAGAACGCCTGGATACTGGAACAATCCAGAGGCAACCGAAGAGGCTATCGACGAAGATGGCTGGTTGCATACGGGAGATTTAGCGGAATTTGATGAAGATGGCTGTTATTATGTCGTTGGGCGTGCCAAGGATATGTATATTACCGGCGGGGAAAATGTCTATCCTGCAGAAGTTGAAAGTGTTCTGTATGGGCATGATGATATTGCAGAAGTGGCAGTATTCGGAGTACCGGATAGAAAATGGGGCGAAGTCGGTATTGCAGTATTGGCTATACATTCTGATGCGGAAATAGGCCGGAAGGAGCTGGTTGAATATCTGAAAGAGAGGATTGCCCGCTACAAGATACCTCGTTACTTTGAATTTATTGATGAACTTCCCAAGACAGGAGCAGGAAAAATTAATAAAAAGGTTCTTAAGGAAAAATTTGGCAAATTGGAATAAACAAAAAGCTGTCCGAAGACAGCTTTTTGAGCCGATAATAACAGATTAATATCTGTAATGATCCGGTTTATAAGGGCCTTCTTTAGGGATTCCCAGATATTCTGACTGCTCATCAGTAAGTTCAGTAAGATAAACTCCTATGCGCTGTAGATGTAATCTGGCAACCTTTTCATCAAGCTTTTTCGGTAGAACGTAGACGTTATTCTGGTAATTTTCGGATGACTCCCACAGTTCAATCTGTGCCAGAACCTGATTGGTAAAGGAGTTGGACATAACAAAGCTGGGGTGACCTGTAGCACAACCAAGATTAACCAATCTGCCTTCTGCCAAAATAATCAGTTTTTTGCCATCTGGGAAGATTACATGGTCAACCTGTGGTTTAATATTTACCCACTCATATTTTCTGATCGAGGCAATATCAATCTCCGAATCAAAGTGGCCGATATTACAGACAATTGCCTGGTCTTTCATTTTTGCCATATGGTCATGGGTGATTACATTTACATTGCCTGTTGTAGTAACAAAGATGTCGCCTTCAGCGCAAGCCTCATCCATATTAACAACACGATAGCCTTCCATTGCAGCCTGAAGAGCGCAGATAGGGTCGATCTCTGTAATAACCACAGTCGCTCCAAGCCCGCGCAGTGATTGCGCTGAACCTTTACCAACATCCCCAAAACCTAGGACAACAGCAACTTTTCCGGCAATCATTACATCGGTTGCTCTCTTAATGCCATCTACCAGAGACTCGCGGCAACCATACAGGTTATCGAATTTGGATTTTGTAACCGAATCATTAACATTAATAGCAGGTGCTTTAAGGGTTCCTGCATTTGCCATTTCGTAAAGTCTGTGAACACCTGTGGTGGTTTCTTCTGAAATGCCTTTAATATCGTTTAACAGTTCAGGGTATTTTTCATGCAGAACCAGGGTCAGGTCCCCGCCGTCATCAAGAACCATATTAGGTCGCCAGCCATCAGGCCCGAAGATTGTCTGATCAATACACCACCAGAACTCCTCTTCTGTCTCACCTTTCCAGGCAAATACAGGGATTCCGGCGGCAGCAATGGCTGCGGCTGCATTGTCCTGCGTAGAGAAAATATTGCATGAAGACCATCTTACCTCTGCTCCAAGATCAATCAGAGTCTCGATTAAAACTGCGGTTTGAATTGTCATGTGCAGGCAGCCGGCTATTCTTGCTCCGGCAAGAGGCTTTCTGTCACGAAACTCTTCACGAATCGCCATAAGTCCCGGCATTTCTGTTTCGGCTATCTCTATCTCTTTACGTCCCCAGTCTGCCAGACTAATATCGGCCACCTTGTAATCGGGGTTAAGATTCTCAACTACTTGTTGTGTACTCATTCTATTTCCTTCCTATATTCCTGCTGCATCCTTAAGAGCATCTACCTTATCGGTGCGCTCCCATGAGAAGATCTCTTCTGTTCTGCCAAAGTGACCATAGGCGGCGGTCTGCCTGTATATAGGCTTGATCAGATCAAGCATATTCATAATACCGTAAGGTCGCAGGTCGAAGATATCTCTAACGATTTCGGTTATTCTGTGCTCATCAATCTTGCCGGTGCCAAAGGTATCAATGGTAATAGATGTCGGTTCGGCAACGCCAATAGCATATGAAACCTGAATCTCACATTTATCGGCAATACCTGCAGCAACAATGTTTTTGGCTACATATCTGCCTGCATATGCTGCAGATCTGTCTACCTTTGAAGGGTCTTTGCCTGAGAATGCGCCGCCACCATGTCTTGCCATGCCGCCATAAGTATCAACAATAATTTTTCTTCCTGTAAGACCGCAGTCCCCAACGGGGCCGCCAATCACAAATTTTCCGGTAGGATTAATAAGAAACTTGGTATCGTCGCTCAACCAGCTGTCCGGAATAACAGGCTTGATGATCTCGTACATTACTCCTTCTTCCATTTGCACTTCTGATACTTCCGGGTCATGCTGAGTGGAGAGGACAACGGCATCAATGGCTACAGGTTTGTCGTCTTCATAACGGAAAGTAACCTGGCTTTTAGCATCAGGTCTTAACCACGGGAGAGTACCGTTTTTTCTTACCTCTGCTTGTCTTTTTACTAAACGGTGAGCAAAAGTAATAGGCGCGGGCATGAGTACATCTGTTTCGTTGCTGGCATAACCGAACATCAGCCCCTGATCTCCTGCGCCCTGATCTTCTGCAGTTTCACGATCAACGCCTTGAGCTATATCCGGAGACTGTTTTCCAAGAGCATTGATTACTGCACAGGTTTCCCAGTCAAATCCCATTTCCTTAGAGTTATAACCAACCTCTTTCACAGTCTCTCTTACAACCGCTTCGTAATCAATGTTGGCGTTTGTTGTAATCTCTCCGGCCAGAACCACCATGCCAGTTTTTACAAGGGTTTCGCAGGCAACGCGAGCGTTTTTATCTTCAGCAATAATTGCATCAAGAACCGCATCTGAAATCTGATCAGATAGTTTGTCAGGATGTCCCTCGGACACCGACTCAGAAGTAAATAGATAGTTTTTCAATGTTCATTCCTAAATAATTGAATTGAGATCGCTATTTCTCAGCAATAACAAACGGTTTTACAGATAATAATGAGCGCTGATTATATGCTAATTAAATGCTAAGTTCCATAAAAAGGAGTCCGATTTAACGAGGCATTACAATCAGTAGAATCGGAACCGTCAGCAAAATTGGATGTCGACTTAAATGGTGAATATAAGCTATAGTTTGATATTAATGATATTGTTTGTGGTTCTCTGAGGCTTTATGCCGGAAAAAATAAAACGGGGTTTGAGATGTCGTACATCCTAGATGCGCTAAAAAAATCAGAAAAAGAGAGAGAAGAGAGCAAAGAAGGACAAGTATCTTCTAGCGATACCATTATTAATTCCGGGCAGACAAGACATGTTCCTCGTTCACCATCGCCAAAGAAAAGAATTGGAAAAGGAATACTGATTTTTGTTATTATGGTTTCTGTTGGGGGCTTAACTATTGCCGGGCTGATTTTTTCTGGGGCCCTTGATTCCTATATCATGCCGACTAAAGATGCAGCCACAATAACTGATTCTGCCAAAATAACAAAAAAAGAGCATATCGCAGCAAAGCAGACAAAAAAAACGACTAAACGGACGATTGCAAAAGCTAATAAGCAACTCAAACGACCGCCTAAAAAGCTGTTGAAAAAACGCATTGATAATTCTCGTATCCTTTCAAAATCTAAACCACCTGTAATAGCAGAGCACAAAAATATAAAGAGAAAGAACACAAAAAAACTTGCAAAAGAGAGAGTGCAACAAGCTGCCAGAGCAAATAAAATAGCCCCTAAAGAAAAAAAGCATAATCATGCTATTCCCAAGAAAACAAAAATTGCGAAAGCAAAACCTGTAAAAGGGGTCTCAATAAAAAAGCCACAACCTAATCAGCTGGGTAAAGTTAATTCCGTAAGTGAAAAACCTAAGAAGGCAGTTCCTCATTTTAATACTTTACCTATTGAATTTCGTTCTTCTTTGTTAAATATGGATATAAATGTTCATGTTTATGACAAAAATCCAAATGATCGTTTTACCTATATTTTATCTAAAAAATACCAAGAAGGCGCCAAGCTTCCCAACGGTGCTCAGATTATGGAAATAATTCCGGAGGGATTCATTCTTAAATATAAAGGAAAAACTTTTATTTATCCGGCATTTTAATACAGCAGAATATTTCTCTAATAACTCCTTACTAAGATATCCTTTGCGGATAACCACAATTAGCGTTTTTTTGTTCTATACTGAATCATAGAGTTGCATTTGATGTGTGGGAATCGATATGAGCGGAAACGACAAAGAATTTTTCACAATCGTTGATGAATATGACGATGTAAAAGATTTCCTTGATGAAGTTGAGGAAAAGCATGAAGAGATTGAAACAGCACTATTGGCGCTGGAGAAAGACAGTTTCAATGTGGAGCTTTTAAATCAGGTATTTAGAGCCCTGCATACAGTCAAAGGCGATGCGAAGATATTTCATATTGAGCCTATGGTTGATTTTACTCATTCTGTAGAAAGCCTTGTTGAGGCTCTTCGAGAAGGACGCTTTGAATACTGCAAAAAAATCAGTGAAATTATTCTTTTAAGCATAGACAGATTGCAAATGATGACTCGTGATGTTGCTACTGTAGGTAAAACCAGAGTCGGAGACCTTGAGGACATTGAGAAAAGTATTTGTGGATTGGTGGCAATTGGAAAAGATGGTCTTGAAGACATGTCGCCCAAAATTATGCGCCTTCTCTCCGGTAATAAACCTAACCCTAAAGATGTTGCCAAAGTTGAAAAAAAGGTAAAGCAGTCTTCTACACAACAAAAGAAATCGGCTGGTGATATCTCTGATGTACCGGAAATCAAACCAAATTCTATTTTCTCATTGCCTGAAACCCTTGATCCAGATCTGCAATTTTTTCGCTCATTGGGTGAAGAGGTGGATAAAGGACAGGTGCGTTGGGAAGGTAGAACAGCATTTATTGCAGCTATTGCTCTTGGCATGAATGGTGTTGCAGGAAAGCCTGTTGATTATTTTCAGCTGGAAGCAGCTGTTTATCTGCATGATATTGGCATGGGTTTTATACCTGATAGCATCATGAATAAAGAGGGCAAACTGACCTTGGAAGAACTGTCGCAGATTCGTGAGCATCCGGATATATCATCAGGGATACTTCATAGAATGATGGGGTGGGATCCTGCCGTTGAAATGATAATTCATCATCATGAGAGGTATGATGGCAAGGGGTACCCCAATAAACTTGTGGGCGATAATATTTGTCATGGTGGCCGCATAATGGCTATCTGCGACTCTTTTTATGCCATGACTCACCAGCGACCTGACCGTGTCAATAAAAAATCAATCCTTAGAGCCGTAACTGAAATAAACGCCTGCGTTGGGTCACAATTCTGTCCATATTGGGTTGAACAGTTTAACAAGGTCATAAAAATCCAGCATGAGGCTGGCGCCTTTGCTGGATATGAATAATTAGTCAAATTATATAGCTTTTAACGGAATACAGATATCAACAACATCTTCTGATGGCAGTTTTCCGTTACTACAGTGATATTTAATACGCCACATTCTGTTATCCATTTTGTAACCGCATTGAGGTAACCACTCTTCAACCAGCCAGGCAATTGTTTTATTTCTGTTTTTCGATCCGCTTCTGTCTGTATAAACTGCAAACAAACCTCCGCCACATCTTTTGGTCGTAATCTCTGCGTTTTCAGTAACCACAACATAATTGCTGGTTTTAAGGCAAAGCTGATGAGAGATATTTTTTGTAGAAGCAGTTAGTTTTTCACCGCTGGTGGCATTTGATGGGAAATCAAACATGGAGAAACACTCTGTTGGGGTGCTTTCAATGCCATGTCTGCGAACAAATCTTAAAATTTCATGCAAAGATTTAAGTGTGCCATTGTAGCCGCCGTTCTTTTTAACGTAGGCAACATTTTCCGGTTGTAGCTGCTGAATGTTAATATCTTCAACTTTATATGTATCGCTACTTTCATAATTCTGTTTGTTCTTTTTTCTATATGCTCCGGGAGAGAGATCGTACTGATTTTTAAATGCTCTGCTGAATGCCTCAACAGTATGGTATCTTATATGCTGAGCAATCTGCTTTAACGGCATTTTAGTTGTAATAAGTTTTTCTGCTGCCTTTTCCAGACGTAGCCTGCGAATATGTTCTTTTACCGCCTCTCCGGCAAACTCTTTAAAGACTCGGTGGAAGTGATAAGGAGACATAGCAACAATATCTGCTACTTCATCAAGAAATATATCTCTGTCTATGTTTTCTTTAATAAAATTTTGCGCCTGCATAACGCGCTCGGTATAAACAACCTCGGTTGAATGTTTCATTTGATTCTCCTAAAAAACTGTCTTAACAGTTGCTCAAGGTAAAGAGCGGTCTCTTCTGACTTGCTCTTTAACTCGCTATTCCGGAAGAAATCCGGAAAAATCAGATTCTAATATACAGCTTTTTTACTATCCTTTCAAATTATCTCCACCCTTTTTGTAGTAAGCACATAATATGTCCGGTCTTGTAGCACATAAACTGTCCGGTTTAGATCTCTGAAAAAAGGAGGAGATATGAGCCGGGCGAGATGGCTACAGGAGACAAAGAAAATGAGATTTGAAGA
>QZLD01000139.1 GCA_004796385.1 Gammaproteobacteria bacterium
TAGAAATGGTAATGCCTGGCGATAACCTGAAGATGAATGTGGAACTGATAGCTCCGATAGCGATGGAAGACGGGCTAAGATTCGCGATTCGTGAAGGTAGCCGTACCGTTGGTGCGGGTGTTGTTTCTAAAATATTTGAGTAATTGATAATGTCAGTAACTAATCAAACAATCCGTATACGTTTAAAGGGTTTTGATCACAGATTAATTGATCAATCGGCTAAAGAGATCGTGGAAACAGCAAAGAGAACGGGCGCGCAGGTTAGAGGACCAATTCCTTTGCCTACCAAAAAAGAGAAATTTACAGTACTGATTTCACCTCATGTAAATAAAGATGCACGAGATCAATATGAAATCAGAACGCATAATCGTCTGATGGATATTGTAGATCCTACAGATAAGACTGTGGATGCTCTTATGAAGCTTGATCTTGCAGCTGGCGTTGATGTGCAGATCAAATTGAATTAATTGTTATGAATGGTGTGCAAAGTGCACACGCAACTTCTGAATGAGGTTTTCGGATGTCTATTGGATTAATAGGTCGTAAATGTGGTATGACCAGAGTATTTACAGAGGATGGGGAGTCCATACCTGTAACAGTTGTTGAAGTAATGCCTAACAGGATTACACAGCTGAAGACTGTAGATACTGATGGTTATAATGGCGTGCAGGTAACTACAGGATCACGCAGACCAAACAGAGTAAACAAGGCTGTAGCCGGACATTTTGCTAAGGCAGGTGTTGAGTCGGGAAGAGGTTTCTGGGAATTCCGTCTTGAGGCTGGAGAAGAAGAAGGTCTTGAGTTAGGTGGAGAAATCAGTATAGACCGCTTCGAAGCCGGTCAAAAAATTGATGTGACCGGAACATCAATTGGTAAGGGCTTTCAGGGCGGCATAAAAAGACACAACTTTCATATGCAGGATGCTACTCATGGCAACTCGCTTTCTCACAGATCGAATGGTTCTATCGGTATGTGTCAGACTCCAGGCAGAGTTCTTAAAGGTAAAAAAATGTCTGGGCAGATGGGTAACGTGCAGAGAACAACTCAGAACCTTGAGGTTGTAAGAGTAGATGCTAACAAGAGTTATATCCTTGTTAAGGGCGCTGTGCCTGGAGCTAAAGGCGGAGATGTGATTATTAAGCCTGCTGTGAAGATCAAAAGGGAGGCTAAATAATGGATATTCAAATGCAGAATATCGCAAATGGTGAAAGTACTGGAGCATTAACTATTTCAGACGACACCTTTGCAAGAGAATATAACGAAACCTTGGTGCATCAGGTTGTTGTGGCTTATTTAGCTAAAGCAAGAGCAGGTACAAGTGCTCAAAAAACCAGGTCCGAAGTAAGTGGTGGTGGAGCCAAGCCTTGGAGGCAGAAAGGAACCGGTAGAGCCAGAGCCGGAACTATCAGATCCCCTATATGGAGAACTGGTGGGGTTACATTCGCTTCTAAGACAAGATCATATGATCAGAAAGTAAATAGAAAAATGTATCGTGCTGCTATGAAGGTTATTGTTTCTCAGCTGGTTCGCAAAGAGAGATTGATCGTGGTTGAAGAGCTTGCTTTAGAAAACCCAAAAACTAAAGAGCTGGTTGCAGCATTAAGCGGAATAAATAGCAGTAAGATATTGTTGGTAGATGAAACGCTTTCGGAAAATATATTTCTTGCTTCAAGAAATATTCCCGGAGTCAGTGCTGTAGATGTTGAGGCAGTTGATCCTGTATCTCTGGTTTCTAACGAAACTATCATAATGACTTCGGCTGCTGTAAAGAAGCTTGAGGAGAAGCTGGCATGATTAATGAGAGATTATACAAAGTAATTCTTGGGCCTCATGTATCTGAGAAAACAACTATAGCTGAAGGCAATGCAAATCAGTATTCAGTTAAAGTTACTGTAGATGCAACAAAGTCAGAGATTAAACGGGCTATGGAGCAATTGTTTGAGGTTACTGTTCTTGCCGTTAATACCGTTAAGGTTAAAGGTAAAGAAAAGAGATTCGGCAGAATGATCGGTAGAAGAAAAGACTGGAAGAAGGCCTATGTGACGTTGGCAGAAGGTCAGTCGATCGATTTTGAGCAGGTTTAGTTTAGTACAAACAGAAATAGCAAAAGCTACTGGAAAAGAAAATGGCACTTGTAAAAGCAAAACCAACATCACCCGGAAGAAGATTTGTAGTAAGTGTAAAGACTGAAGAACTATACAAAGGGGCTCCTTATGCTCCATTGGTAGAGAAGAAATCTAAGACAGGTGGAAGGAACAATCTGGGGCGTATCACTACCAGGCATAAGGGTGGTGGACACAAGCAGAAATACAGAATAATCGACTTTAAAAGAGATAAGGTTGGAGTTGAAGGAACTGTAGAAAGAATTGAATATGATCCTAATAGAAGTGCTCATATTGCATTAGTTCTTTATTCTGACGGAGAAAGAAGGTATATTATTGCCCCCCGAGGAATAGCGGCAGGATCAAAAATCAAAGCAGGTTCAGATTCGCCTATTAAACCCGGTAATGCAATGCCAATGAGGAATATTCCGGTTGGTACAGTTATACACTGTATCGAGCTTAAGCCAGGTAAAGGTGCACAGATGGCTCGAAGCGCTGGTGCAGCTGTGCAGCTTCTGGCTAAAGAGGGTGCGTATGCAACACTAAGACTTCGTTCTGGTGAGATGAGAAAGGTTCTGCTTGATTGTATAGCAACCATTGGCGAGGTCGGTAACAGTGAGCACAGTTTGCGTTCACTAGGTAAAGCCGGAGCAAAACGCTGGAGAGGAGTCAGGCCTACGGTAAGAGGTGTGGCGATGAATCCGGTAGATCACCCGCATGGTGGTGGTGAAGGAAGAACTTCTGGTGGTAGACATCCTGTGAGTCCTTGGGGTATGCCGACTAAGGGATATAAAACCAGAACAAACAAGCGCACTGATCATCTGATAGTTCGTCGCAGAAACAAAAAGTAATAGTTGAGGAATAAGTCGTGCCAAGATCGATAAAAAAGGGTCCATTTGTAGACCTGCACCTTATGAAGAAGGTTGAAGAAGCAGTAAAAGCCAATAGTCGAAAGCCAATCAAGACATGGTCGCGCCGCTCGATGATATTGCCTGAGATGGTCGGTTTGACAATAGCAGTGCATAACGGCAGACAGCATGTACCTGTTCTGGTTAACGAAAATATGGTTGGCCATAAGTTGGGTGAATTCGCAGTGACCAGAACATATAAAGGTCATGTGGCAGATAAAAAATCTAGGTAGGATTGTGATATGCAAGTTGCAGCAAAATTAAGATATGCGCGTATATCGGCACAGAAGGCACGCCTTGTAGCGGATCAGATTCGTGGATTACCGGTAGAGCGCGCTAAAGAATTATTAGAGTTCAGCCCTAAAAAAGCGGCAGAGATAATGGTTAAAGTTCTTGATTCAGCCATAGCAAATGCTGAAGAGAATGAAGGAGCCGATATTGATGAGCTTAAGGTCTCAACCGTTTGTGTTGATGAAGGCCCTACTCAGAAAAGATGGCGTGCAAGAGCTAAAGGGCGTGGAGTTAGAATCCTTAAGCGCAGCAGTCATATTACATTAACAGTAGCAGACAGATAGAACAGATAAGGTAGGCCAAGACATGGGTCAAAAAGTACATCCAACAGGTTTTCGTTTAGGTATTTCTGTAGATTGGAATTCAAGATGGTACGCTGGGAAAGAGAACTTTGCAGACTTTCTATATGCTGATCTTGAAGTGAGAAAGTATTTGCAGAAAAAACTTGCTCACGCATCAGTAAGCAAGATTAAGATTGAGAGACCGGCAAATACTGCAAAGGTAACAATCCACACTGCAAGACCGGGCGTGGTGATTGGCAAGAAAGGTGAAGATATTGATGCTCTTCGCAATGATGTTGCCAAAATCATGGGGATTCCGGTGCATGTGAATATAGAAGAAATAAGAAAGCCTGAGCTGGATGCAAAATTGGTTGCTGAAAATATTTCGCAGCAACTTGCTAAAAGAATCATGTTCAGAAGGGCAATGAAGAGAGCGGTTACAAACGCAATGAAACTCGGAGCTCTTGGGATCAAAGTTAGTGTATCAGGCAGACTAAATGGTGCGGAAATTGCTCGAACTGAATGGTACAGAGAGGGGCGAGTACCTCTGCATACATTAAGAGCCAATGTTGATTATGGTACAGCTGAGTCTTTGACTACATATGGGATTCTCGGGGTTAAAGTCTGGATTTATAAAGGTGAAGTTTTTGGGCCTTTAAGTCTTGAAGATGGGAATGCGGAGAAAGAGTCCGGTAAAGGATCAAAATCTCCTAAACCAAGAAAGAAAGGGTAGTAGATAATGTTACAGCCAAAAAGAACAAAATTCAGAAAACAGCAGAAATCAAGAAACAGAGGTCTGGCTGTAAAAGGTGGAAAAGTAAGTTTTGGTGAGTTTGCTATGAAGGCCTGCAGCAGAGGTCAGATTACAGCAAGACAGATTGAGGCAGCTCGTAGAACT
Source organism: Gammaproteobacteria bacterium (assembly GCA_004796385.1). GTDB lineage: Bacteria > Pseudomonadota > Gammaproteobacteria > QZLD01 > QZLD01 > QZLD01. The sequence goes on from QZLD01000139.1 coordinate 4,481, forward strand.
ATCACTAGACATGTAAAGCGTGGTGGTAAGTTGTGGATTCGTATTTTTCCTGATGTTCCGATTACTCAAAAGCCACTAGAGGTAAGGCAGGGTAAAGGTAAAGGTAATGTGGAATATTGGGTAGCCAAGATTCAGCCAGGCAGAGTTCTGTATGAGATTGAGGGTGTAGATGAGGCTGTAGCTCGTGAAGCATTTAAGCTTGCATCTGCCAAGTTACCTGTAAAAACAACATTTGTATCTCGAACGGTGATGTAATGAAAGCGCAAGAGTTAAGAGAAAAAAGCATAGATGAGTTAAATGGTTTGCTTGAAGAGAATCTTCGCGAGCAGTTTGCTCTAAGAATCAGAAGAGGTGCTGGCAAGCTTGAGCAGACACATCTTAAAGGCGAAGTTCGTAAAACTGTCGCTCGTATTAAAACAATCATTACAGAAAAGCAGGGTGACTGAGCATGGCTGCTGAAAATAAAGAATCAAAGAAAGTAGTTCGTACGGCAATAGGACGAGTGGTAAGTGACAAGATGGAAAAATCCGTTGTAGTTGCTTTGGAGCGTAGGATTAAACACCCTATGTATGGAAAATTTATCCGTAAAACGACAAAGCTTCACGTTCACGATGAAGAGAATCAGTCTCAAATCGGAGATGTTGTCTCAATACGTGAATGTAGACCAATATCCAAGACCAAGTCTTGGACTTTGGTTGAAGTTTTGGAAAGGCCTGCACAGTAGGTAAGCAGTTAATATAGATTAAACCATTGAGTTAGGAAACAGACATGATTCAGATGCAATCACTCCTTGAAGGGGCCGATAACAGCGGAGCAAAAAAGGTAATGTGCATAAAGGTGCTAGGCGGATCGCACCGAAGGTATGCTGGGATTGGAGACGTTATAAAGGTCAGCGTTAAGGACGCATTACCTCGTGCCAGAGTTAAAAAGGGAGAAGTATATAACGCGGTAGTTGTCAGAACAAGAAAAGGCGTGAGAAGACCTGACGGTTCGGTAATCAGATTCGATTCAAATGCAGCGGTTTTGCTCAATGCGAAGCTAGAGCCGATCGGAACAAGAATATTTGGCCCTGTAACAAGAGAGCTCAGGACGAAACAATTTATGAAGATTGTTTCTCTGGCACCTGAAGTACTATAGGTTTGGAGTAAGACAATGCGCAAGATAGTAAAAGGCGATGAAGTTGTTGTAATCGCGGGAAAGGATAAAGGGCGTCGCGGAACTGTTAATAAAGTTCTGGTTGAAAAAAGCAAAGTCCTTGTTGATGGCATAAATATGGTTAAGAAGCATATCAAGGCCAATCCGCAAGCAGGTATTGATGGCGGCATAATAGAGAAAGAAGCGCCTATAGATATCTCTAATATAGCAATATTCAATCCTGCTACAGGTAAAGCCGACAGAGTTGGAGTAAAGACTCTTGAGGATGGCAATAAGGTAAGAATATTTAAGTCAAATAACGAAGTAATAGATCTCTAAGGTATCACCATGGCAAGGTTAAAGAAGTTATATAACGACAAGATCAGACAAGAGCTTAAAGATGAGCTCAGGCTTGATAATATTATGCAAGTTCCTCAGCTTACCAAAATAACCATAAATATGGGGCTTGGTGAAGCGGTAACCGATAAGAAGATTATGGGGCATGCTGAATCTGATCTTGCAACAATATCCGGACAGAAGCCAATAGTCTGTTTATCACGCAAGTCGGTAGCCGGGTTTAAAATTCGTGATGGTTGGCCAATCGGATGTAAGGTGACATTGCGTAGAGAAAGGATGTATGAATTTCTTGATAGACTTATTAATGTGGCTATCCCAAGGATTCGTGATTTTCGTGGGCTTAATGGTAAATCGTTTGATGGAAGAGGCAATTATAGTTTTGGCGTGACAGAGCAAATTATATTTCCTGAGATTGACTATGAAAAGATCGATGTTATCAGAGGTATGGATATCACATTTACCACTACTGCAAAGAACAACGAAGAGGGGAAAGCTCTGCTGAAAGCGTTTAATTTCCCTTTTAGAAACTAAGAGGCGAAAGTTAGTTATGGCAAAAGTAAGCATGGTGCAGCGGGATCTCAAGCGTAAAAAGATAGCAGAGAAATACGCTCAGAAGAGAGAAAAGTACAAAAGTATTATTGGAAACCCGAATTTTTCAGAAGAAGAGCAGATAGAGGCGCAACTTGCTTTGCAGAAGCTTCCTCGAAATGCTAGTCCATGTCGACAAAGGAATCGTTGTCGTTTATCAGGCAGGCCACACGGATATTATAGAAAGTTTGGTCTGGCAAGAAACAAACTGAGAGAAACTGCAATGAGAGGCGATATACCAGGGCTTGTGAAGTCTAGTTGGTAGACAAGGCTGAAAAAATAGAAGTATCAGACAAATAGAAATTGCTATTTTAAGGTGAATTTAAAATGAGTATGAGTGATCCAATAGCGGATATGCTGACGAGAATCAGAAACGCACAAAGCGCAGAGAAGAAAAGTGTATCTATGCCTTCTTCTAAATTTAAGATGTCTATTGCACAGGTTCTTAAGGATGAAGGATATATCACTGATTTTAGTGTGAGCGAAGATGCGGCGAAGCCGGAGCTTACAGTGATTTTAAAATATTATCTTGGTAAGCCTGTTATCGAAACAATTAAAAGAGCTAGTCGTCCGGGGCTTAGAACGTATAAGTCTTCAACTGAAATTCCAAAGGTGAATGGCGGTTTTGGTGTGGCGATAGTTTCTACATCTAAAGGTTTAATGTCAGACCGTAAGGCCCGTAAAGAGGGGCATGGCGGTGAAGTAATCTGCTACGTAGCGTAATCGGAGAGAAAGAAGATGTCACGAATAGCAAATAAGCCGATATCAGTACCTGCAGGTGTGGATGTAAATATCAACGGGAATGCTGTAGCGGTCAAAGGGTCAAAAGGTTCACTTGGTTGGGATGTTCATCCTGACGTAGTAGTAGAGCTTGATGGTGGAGAGATCAGATGCTCAGCCAAAGTTGACGATAAAAAAGTTGTTGCACTTACCGGTACTACAAGATCTTTGCTTAACAATATGATTATCGGTGTCAGTAAGGGGTTCGAGAAAAAGCTGCAGCTGGTTGGTGTTGGTTATAGAGCGCAGATGAAAGGTAATTCACTAAGTCTTTCGTTGGGTTTATCTCATCCTGCGGACTATCCGGTACCTGAAGGTGTTCAGATTGAAACACCATCACAGACAGAGATTGTAGTTAAGGGAATTGACAAGCAGCTGATAGGCCAGGTAGCAGCCGAGATCAGAGCTTACAGACCGCCTGAGCCATATAAAGGTAAAGGTGTTAGATATGCCGATGAGCATATTGTAAGAAAAGAAGCTAAGAAGAAGTAATTCTTAAGATCAGGATATTAATGATATGAAAAAGAAACAAGCACGACAAAGACGCGCAAAGAAAACCAGAGTTGGTATTCTGAAGAGTGGCAGAGAGAGATTGTGTGTGCACAAGACTCCAAGACACATATACGCGCAGCTGATATCTTCAGACGGAAATAAAACACTGGCTACTGCGTCAACGCTTCAAGCGGAAATTTCAGATCAGCTTAAGTCAACAGGTAATGTTGAAGCAGCAAAGGCTGTGGGTGCGAGTATTGCGAAAAAGGCAATTGAGGCGGGAATAGAGCAAGTGGCATTTGATCGTTCCGGATTTAAATATCACGGCAGAGTTAAAGCTTTGGCAGAAAGTGCCAGAGAGTCCGGATTGAAAATATAAGGTGATAAAAGCATGGCAACTAACGATACATTAGCAGCAGACGGTCTTAATGAAAGACTTGTACATGTAAACCGCGTAGCCAAAGTGGTAAAGGGTGGGCGACAGTTTGGGTTTACTGCTCTTACAGTGGTTGGTGACGGAAACGGCAAGGTTGGTTTCGGTTATGGTAAGGCGAAAGAGGTTCCTGTTGCTATTCAGAAAGCAATGGAGCAGGCCAGAAAGAACACGATTGATGTGCAATTGAAAGATGGAACGTTGCAATATCCAATGACAGCAAGGTTTGGTTCATCAAAGATTTACATGCAACCGGCTCCTGAAGGTACAGGTGTGATTGCTGGCGGTGCGATGCGTGCTGTATTTGAGGTGCTGGGAGTGCAAAATGTGCAGGCGAAACTTATTGGGTCAAGAAATCCAATAAATGTAGTAAGGGCCGCTTTTAACGGTTTTAAATCTATGAAAACCGCAGAAGACGTTGCAGCAAAGCGTGGAATGACAGTCGAACAAATATTGGAATAAGCTATGTCTGATACAAAGAAACTAAAGGTTACACTGGTACGCAGTAAGAATGGCAGACTTAAAAGCCATAAAGCATGCGTGATGGGTCTGGGGTTGAGAAGAATGCACCAGACAGTTGAAGTTATCGATACACCGGAAAATCGTGGCATGATAAATAAAATTTCATACATGGTTGCAGTGGAGGAAGCATAAAGTGAGACTGAATGATCTAAAGCCTGCATCAGGTAGCAGGACATCCTCAAAAAGAGTTGGTAGGGGTATTGGTTCAGGATTAGGCAAAACTTGTGGTCGTGGTCACAAGGGGCAGCATTCAAGGTCAGGTGGTTTTCATAAAGTTGGTTTTGAAGGCGGTCAGATGCCTATTCAGCGTAGACTTCCTAAGGTAGGGTTTTCATCAAGGGTTGGTCGTTACTATGACCAGATAACTCTTTCTGAACTGACTTCTGTAGCTGCGGATACTGTTAGTTTGAAAGAGCTTATTGATGCAGGTTTAGTAAGGAAGGATACAAAGGTAGTTAAGGTCATACTGTCTGGGGAGATCAGTAAGGCAGTAACTGTAACAGGACTTAGAGTGACAAAAGGAGCCCGTCAGGCTATTGAAGGTGCTGGCGGAAAGGTAGAAGAATAAAAGTGGCTACTAAATCTACAGCAGGTGATCTATTCAGCAAGGCAAAAACAGCAGAGCTAAAGCAGCGACTGTTGTTTCTGCTTATCGCGATAATTGTATTTAGGTTTGGATCGCATCTAACTATACCGGGTATATCGCCTACGGCATTTGCTAGTAAATTTAAAGATATGTCTAATGGCAGTGGCGGTTTTCTTGATATGATAGATGCCTTTGGTGGAGGTAGTTTAAAAAGATTTAGTGTATTTGCTTTAGGGATTATGCCATATATATCTTCCTCAATTATTATTCAGTTGATGACAAAAGTGGTTCCATCGCTTGAGCAGTTGAGTAAAGAGGGTGAGGCAGGGAAGAGAAAAATAACGCAATATACTCGTTATGGAACCGTGTTATTAGGGGTTTTTCAGTCGGTAGGTATTTGTACAGCGCTATATGCTACTTATGGTGATGTTCAAGGGCAGAATGTGTTTTTTATAGATAAATATCAGTTTATATTTATTGGTACAGTGACATTGGTTACAGGCACTCTGTTTCTTATGTGGCTTGGAGAGCAGATAACCGAGCGAGGTATAGGCAACGGTATTTCTATGCTAATTTTTGCAGGGATCGTATCTGGTTTTCATGATGCTTTTGTATCCATTAGGAAAAATCAAGATATAAGCTCAATCTCGGTGTTAATATTGCTTATATTGGTAGTGGCAGTAATGGCTGCGATAGTATTTGTGGAACGTGGACAGCGACGAATAACAGTAAGTTATGCTCGAGGGCAAAATGGTCAGAAGCAAACTTCGCATTTGCCTTTTAAATTGAATATGGCTGGAGTTATACCTCCGATCTTTGCTTCAGCAATAGTTATGTTTCCTAATACTATAGCTAGTTTTGCAGGTGAAGGTACTTGGCTGCAGTCTATGACTCAATATATAGCTCATGGTGAGCCTTTGTATATTATATTGTTTTCTGCTGGCGTAATATTCTTCTGCTTCTTTTATACGGCTCTGGTATTTAATGCAAATGAGACGGCAGACAATCTTAAAAAATCTGGCGCTTATATTCCTGGTATTAGGCCAGGTAAGCAGACTGCGAAATATATTGATGCAATATTGACTCGGCTTACAATGGCGGGAGCTATTTATATAACGCTTGTTTGTCTTATGCCTGAATTTATTAGAATGCAGTGGAAGGGAGTTAGTTTTAATTTCAGTGGTACGTCACTTCTGATTGTTGTTGTAGTGATAATGGACTTTATGGCTCAGGTGCAGGCGCATCTAATGTCTCATCATTATGACAAGATATTGGATAAAACTAATCTTAAGCGCAAGGGAAATAAGTCAGCTGTAGTGAAGAAAAAATAATAAGTTGATGAAAGTTCTCCCATTTGGATCGTAATTTTGATAGAATACCGCGCTTTTGCGGGAAGTGGAGTTGAAAATGAAAGTACAAGCTTCAGTTAAAAAGATTTGCAGAGACTGCAAGATAATTAAGCGTAAAGGCGTTGTCAGGGTTATCTGCAAAGAGAAAAGACATAAGCAGAGGCAAGGTTGAGAAACCTCGGTTAGAAATTAATTTTTTAGGAGACATAAGATATGGCTCGTATTGCAGGCGTAAATGTACCTGTTCAGAAGCATACAGTGATTGCACTGACCTCTATTTACGGGATTGGTAGAACAAGGTCTCAGGAGATCTGTGCTAGCGCAAAAGTTGATCCGGCAACTAAAGTGAAGGATCTTACAGAGGCTGAGGTTGATGCCATTCGTGCTGAAGTTGCCAAGTTTACATTAGAAGGTGATTTGAGACGTGAAATTTCAATGAACATTAAGAGATTAATGGATCTTGGATGTTATAGAGGTATCCGTCATCGTCGTGGATTGCCTTTGCGTGGACAGAGAACAAGAACTAATGCCAGAACCCGTAAAGGGCCAAGGCGTGCGGTTAGAAAGTAAGCTCAGTTATTCTTGAAACATAAATTTACTGGAAATCAATATGGCTAAAACAGCTAGTAAAGCAAAGAAAAAAGTTAAAAAGACGGTTGTAGATGGTATTGCCCATATTCACGCCTCTTTTAATAATACCATTATCACGATAAGTGACAGGCAAGGTAACGCTCTATGCTGGGCGACTGCTGGTGGATCTGGTTTCAGAGGGTCCAGAAAAAGCACTCCATTTGCTGCACAGGTAGCGTCAGAAAGAGCTGGCAATATGGCAAAAGAGTTTGGCATGAAGAACTTGGAAGTAATGGTTAAAGGCCCAGGGCCTGGTAGAGAGTCAGCTGTAAGAGCGCTTAATAATATTGGTTTCAAGATTACAAATATCAGTGATGTAACACCAATTCCTCATAATGGGTGCAGACCATCCAAGAAAAGACGTGTGTAGCGGAGAGAGTATCAGATGGCAAGATATATTGGACCTAAATGTAAGTTAGCAAGAAGAGAAGGCACGGATCTGTTTCTGAAAAGTGGAGTAAGGCCTCTCGAGTCTAAGTGTAAGCTGGATACTCCTCCGGGATATAAAGGTCAGAGAAAGGCTAGGCCTAGTGACTACGGATTACAACTTCGTGAGAAGCAGAAAGTAAGAAGAATGTATGGTCTTCTGGAAAAGCAATTCAGAAGTTACTATCAGAAAGCAGCATCAAGAAAGGGAGCAACGGGTGAATTGTTGCTTCAGTATCTTGAGCGCAGACTGGATAACGTTGTGTATAGAATGGGTTTTGGTTCGACTCGTGCTGAAACCAGGCAGCTTGTTAGCCATAAGTCTATTCTGGTAAATGGTCGAATTTGTAATATTCCATCATATCAAGTAGAGCCGGGCGATGTTGTTGCAGTAACTGAAAAAAGCAAAAACCAGTTAAGAGTTCAGGCTGCTATGGAGCTATGCCAGCAGAGAGGATTTGCAGAGTGGGTTGAAGTAGATCCGAAGAAATATGAAGGTGTTTTTAAGTCAGTTCCGGAAAGGTCAGACTTGCCGCCAGAGATCAATGAGAATCTGATTGTCGAATTGTATTCCAAGTAACCACGGAGATAGTTGATGCAGCCAAGAGCAACAGAATTACTTAAGCCAAGACTGGTTGAAGTCAAAGAGATCGGCAGAAATCATGCCAAAGTTACTCTGGAGCCCCTTGAACGAGGCTTTGGACATACCCTTGGTAATGCTTTGCGAAGAATCCTGTTATCTTCAATTCCTGGGTTTGCTGTAGTTGAAGCTGAGATTGATGGTGTTCTTCATGAATATTCTACAATAGAAGGTGTTCAGGAAGATGTGGTTGAGATACTTCTTAATCTGAAGAATCTTTCTATAAGGATGCACACAAGAGATGAGGCGACCTTCGCAATCAAGAAGGAAGGTGCAGGTGTTGTAACTGCTGCTGATATTGAGTTGGATCATGATGTTGAGATATTTAATCCTGAAATGATAATTGCCAATCTAACAAAGAACGGCAAAATTGACATGAAGATTAAAGTGATCAAGGGCAGAGGATATGTTCCTGCAAATATTGACTCAAAAGGTGACGAAGAGAGACCTATAGGTCTTTTGCAATTGGATGCAACTTTTAGTCCTATTAGAAGAGTTTCATACGACGTTGAAAGTGCAAGGGTAGAACAGAGAACTGACCTTGATAAGCTGGTTATTGATATCAAGACTGATGGTTCAGTTGATCCTGAAGAGGCGATTAGAAGGGCTGCCGGTATCTTAATGGATCAGATTTCAGTATTTGCTGATCTAAAAGATAATGTTGTAGAAGAGCCGGTTGAAGAAGAACCTGAGATTGATCCTATTCTTTTGCGACCGGTAGATGATCTGGAGTTAACTGTAAGATCAGCTAACTGTATTAAAGCAGAGAGTATTCATTTCATTGGTGATCTTGTTCAAAGAACAGAGGTTGAGTTGCTTAAGACTCCTAATTTAGGTAAGAAGTCTTTGACTGAAATTAAAGATGTTTTAGCTTCACACGGACTGTCATTAGGTATGAGGTTGGAGAATTGGCCTCCGTCAATTATTGCAGGTGCCGATAAGAAATCAGCGTAAGATCGGTTGTTAGGTATGAGTGCCGGAATTTCCGGTTTAATAGAGTAAGGAATTAAATTATGCGTCATAGAAAATCGGGACGTAAACTAGGTAGAAATAGTTCTCACAGAAAGGCAATGTTCAAGAATATGGCTGCATCTCTTTTTGAGCATGAAGCTATTAGAACGACTTTGCCGAAGGCAAAAGAGCTTAGACGAGTTGCTGAGCCACTTATTACTTTAGCTAAAAGAGACTCTGTAGCTTCAAGAAGATTGGCTTTTGCTCGCTTAAGAAATAATGAAGCTGTAAAGAAATTATTTGATGAACTTGGACCTAGATATCAAGATAGACCAGGCGGGTATTTGCGTATTCTAAAATGTGGTTTTAGAGCTGGTGATAATGCTCCTATGGCTTTTATTGAATTAGTTGATCGTCCTATCGTAGAAGAAGAGGATGATGATTTAGACGAAGAATAGGTATGTCGCCATTTAGTGGCGCTTAAGAAACCGGGCTTGGCCCGGTTTTTTTATGTGAATTTAATATTATCGGTGTTTTTATAATGGAGGTCAATATGAAACCAATCAAAGTTCTTATAACTGGTGCGGCTGGGCGAGTTGGTATGCCTCTTGTCTATAGGGTTTCTGCAGGAGATCTTTTTGGGTTGCAGCAGCCGGTTGAGTTGCAACTGCTTGAAATAGAATCAATGCTGCCAAATCTTGAAGGCGAAGTTATGGAGCTTCGTGATTGTGCGTTTCCTTTATTGAAGGATGTAACTATTACTTCTGATCTTGAGACTGCTTTTGGTGATATTGATGTTGCTTTTATGGTAGGCGCCAGTCCACGTAAGAAAGGAATGGAGCGGAAAGATCTTTTAGAGGCAAATGGAAAAATTTTTCCGGCTCAGGGTAAAGCTCTTAATGATTTTGCAGATAAAGATGTTAAGGTGATTATGGTTGGTAATCCAGCAAATACCAATGCTTTGATTGTTTCTAAAAATGCTCCGGACATTTCTCCAAAACAAATTACCAGTATGTCTCGTTTAGATCATAATCGAGCGTTATCTATGTTGGCACAAAAGACTAACGCATATGTTAGTGATATCAAAAGAGTCGCTATATGGGGGAATCATTCGCCTACGCAGTATCCGGATTTGAGTCATGCAATAGTACATGGAAAAAGAGCGTTGGATCTTGTTGGGGATGATTGGTATCGAGATACCTTTATTACAGGAGTGCAAAATAGAGGAACGGAAATTCTTAAGCACCTTGGTGTATCAAGTTCAATTTCTGCGGCTATATGTACAATTAAACATTTTAAGTCATGGCACTATGGGACAAATAATGGGGATTGGGTTAGCAAGGGGGTTTATTCAATGGATAATCCTTATGGTATTGACGAAGAGCTCTTTTTTTCATTCCCGGTAATCTGTGATGAATTTGGAATAAGTATTGTTGAAAATCTCAAAATAGATGATTTCAGTATGCAGATGATAAAAGCAACGGAAAAAGAGCTTATTGCTGAGAGAGATGTTGTAAAACATTTATTGTAATTATGTAACTGCTCTTCTGGATAATCATAAATAAGAGCTAATGACGCACCCACATTTGCTTTGTTCGAACACGTTAAATACACTCCGGTTACTCGGCTGCGACCATCCTTGGTCGCAGACGGTTCTTAAAAGCAAATTTGATTGCACATTAAGCATGATGGCTAAGTAGTTACTGCTTATTAATAGTATTGGCGCTGGAGTATTTTTAACTTCAGCAAGGATTGTTTAGTAAAGAATAAATACACATGTGACGAGAATTATGGGATTATTTAAATAATATTTTGATTCTAGTATCCTTCTGGATAGAAGTAATTATAACTATAAGAAAACTCAGGCATTAATGGCAGATAGCAATTTCACAATTAAATAATTACCAAACCATTTTTGATTATGTGTTTGTGAATTAAACGCATTCTGTAGACAATCTTATGAGTTTTCAATAAATAGATGGGAGCTATTTAATGAACAAACTAACCATTACGAGTATTTGCCTAAGACTAATGATTTCTATTCTTTTCTGTTTTTCTATTGCTTCTTGCGGCGGTGGAGGTTCCGGTGTGAATAATGAGGGTCTTGCTGAAGAGGGGGTGTATGAAGGCGAGGTAGAAGGTGAGCAATTAAATTGTATTGATTACGACTCTAATACTGTTATAACGCTGCGTCCAGGCCGGAATATTTCCGTTAATCAGGAGCTGGTAATGGATGCCTCCTTGATGGCTGAAAGCGCTGATTCAACGTTTACTTGGGATTATGGTGATGGCTCGTTTTCTGCGAGTATGTCGGGTACTGGTTTAGGAGATGGTCTTGCAGTGGCCCATTTTTATGCGTTGCCAGGAAATTACACTATAAAGTTAACGGTTGATGAGACGCAAACCTTTGAATGTCCAATAGTGGTATCTGGTGAACAGATGGAGCTTCCGCCTATGGTTTCAACAGAGCCGTTGATTGATATCAGCTTTAATAAAAAATCGGTGACTAATAGCGGTAATGGTCAGGTAACAGTTTCTGTTTGGGATGGAGATGGTGAGAAGAGCGTAGAGAGTAGTGATTTTGTTTCGGGAATATATGGAGATGCCCTTGATCTGTCTAATGGAAATTATTTAGCTTTAGGGAATGTTTCAACAGTTTTAGCTGATATGGACAGTATAACCGTGTCATTTTGGTTTAGAAAAGCTAGCGGAGATGCTCTTGCTGACCTCGCAGAGAATCAAAGAAGCTATCTTATGTCTTGGAATTTTCCTGGGTATCCGATTCCAACATTGTACAGTAGAATTGAAAATAACTCTGTTGGTGCAGGTATGATAACTGATAATGATGACCATTTAGGCAGTTCAGGTATTGCTACAGCTGCTTCATCTTATAGCTACACATGGCAACATTTTGCTATGACTTGGGACGGTGAAACATTAAAAACTTATGTTGATGGTGTGTTAAAAAGTGAAGACCAGGGTAGTGGTGCACTTATGACAACAAGTGATAGTCTTTACTTTGGCGTAAGTGATGCGGAAAATACAGAATATGAGACCGTTAACCGCAATGTTCATTTCAAAGGGTTTATTGACGAGATAAAAATTTATAACAGAGTACTCTCTTTGGAGGAGTTATTTATCGGTTTTGAGTTATGGCATAGTGATCTGCATGCTCACACAATTCAGCCTATAAAGGTAAAAATTCCTGAGCAGTACAGATTGGATAACACAAATAAGATCAGTGCTACCGTTAGTGATGGTAATAGTAGTTTTGATCTGCAACTGAATAATATAACTGCCGTCTTATCATCAGAGAAATCAGCGTATAATCAATTATCTGAAGAAGAGGTGATTCTTCTGAATTATGAGGAACTACCTGCGTCAGATAATAAATATACTTTATCGGTAAAAATACTTGATTCTAATAACAGCAAGCTTATTGAAAGGAGCGTGTCTTTTACGAAGGATTATGATGGGTTGCCAATAGCTGGAATTAATAGATATGGTGGTTTTGTATATTCTGGAGATAATTTCTTCCCCGTTACATGTTGGGGATTACATGATCATGATCAATATGATAGTTTGAAAATGCTTAAAAACTGGACGTCTAATGGAATTGATAATGGGGTTGGAGAAAGATGGGAGAGGCCAGTTATTAACACAGGATTTGGTCATGGCTGGGGAATAGAATACACATCTGAGCTCTATTCGGTCTATCTTGATGATAATCAATCTAATGGACTTGTAGCAATGGGGCCTTCTTCTTGGGAAGGTGTTTATAGGGATAAAGACCAAAATTCAGATATAAGAAATATGATTGAGTATATCGTTGATAGTAAAGACCACCTGGCCAACTTTATGTGGTCCTGGCGTGATGAACCGGATCTTAATGGTGTTACTGCAGAGGTTGTTAGGGCGTGGACGGCTTTATCTCACTATTATGATAGGCAGCATCCGGTAACAACAACTTTAAGAGGAAGGTCATTTATAACGGACAATTCAGACTCATTTATGAATACGGCAAAATCTTATCTGGCAAGATACAATGCAGTTAGATTTGGAAAAATAACCCAGCCGTTGAATGGTGTATATGTTACCGATGTGGTTGGTTTTGATTACTATCCAATAGATTGGGCCGAACCACATAACTTTGATGCAACGGTTGTTGAAACTATAAACGCATTAGATAATGCCAGATTGTTTGGTGATGATATGATTCCGCATTATAATTTTGTGGAAACAACAGATATTCATGAGTCGGAGATTACTCCTTACAATCCACAGCCCGAACAGTTGAAGATGCTTTCATGGGTGCATTTAATTCATGGAATGAAGGCATTGCCTTGGTTTCATCATCATTCAACTACACCGGACGAAAATTTTATCGTAATGGCGGATATAGTTGAAGCAGCGGATTATTTTAAGGACATATTGAATGATAAGGATTCTGTAACGGTTAGGGTTAATGTTGAAATAGATTTAAACGGCATTACAGAGTGGCAACTGGGATCTGAATATGAGACAGGTGATTTGGTAAGGTATGATGGCAAGGCATTCATTTCCAGAAATGATCACACATCAACCAATGAAACAATGCCTTTTGATGATGATCTTATATTAACATGGAAGGCTGCATGGAAGACCGAGGCCAGGATAGATATCATGCTTAAAGAGGATGATAGTTATATTTATCTGTTTGCAGTAAGACCAACCGAGATTGACACGGATGGCAATTCAATAGGTATTGAGCGTGATGTTACCTTTACCTTGTCGGATACAAGCTACCAGTCAATAACGGTCTGGAATGAGTCGAGAGATATAAATATTACAAATGGAGCATTTGCAGATAGCTTTGAGCCAAATGGGGTGCATGTGTATCTTATTGAGAAATAGATAGTATGTGCGGAAATTTATTTGTTAAGGAATTTCCAGCATTATGTCTAGTGATTTCTTATCAATCCCCAGTTTATTTGCAATAGATGTTATTCTTCGGGGATCTATCTTATATTGATCAAATAAATCGTATGAAACGGTTGTTGCATAGACTCCATCAAGCAAATCAAGCTGAAACATTTTTATTGCGGTTTCGACAGCTTTGTCATCGTCATTCATGCAAAAGCATAAAAAATTTAACAGGGGAGAGGTTACCGATATCCAGTCACTGTCTGTTTTAACCAATAGTTCAGGATATTTGTTGGCGCGATCTATAAATGCAACACGATATTTATAATCGAACATTCGTTTAGCGAATACAAATTCATAGAGAAATTTGATCTTGTCATCAGTCTCTTTTTCATAATCCAGACGCATCAATTCCATCTGTTCAACTGACAGAGCAAGATGTGCAAGGATTATAAATGAGGTAGCTAAGTCAGTATCGGATTTGTAATTGCTTGTATAGAGCTTTTCAAAGACACCTTGTTTTTGCGTATCACGATTTTTAATATTGCTGCAACTGCAATTAATGCAGGAGGTCGTGATAATTAGCAATAGCAATATGAACTTATTTTTTGCGTAGTTTAGACTCATTTCGGATATCTCTACTGGCTATGGATTTTTACATCTCTGGATTCAACAATTAATTGCAATATTGATTTGTTGAATCCAGAAAATACTTTTAAAGCATTTTAATTAATAAGACCTAATTTTTCTTTAA
>QZLD01000296.1 GCA_004796385.1 Gammaproteobacteria bacterium
AAGGTAATCGGAAAATCTATTTTTGGTCTGCTTGACGGTGTGTCTGAGAAGATTCAGAAAGATTGGCAGGGCTTTCTCAAGAAGGTGAGAGAGCGCAAGAACTTTCGCGATTTTGAGTTTAAGGTAAAGAATTACGGTAAAGATCATGTATGGCTACGGGCAAGCGGTGGGGCTTGTTATGATGTAAAAGGAAACTTTCTCGGTTATCGTGGTACCGGATCGGATATAACGCTGCAGAGAGAGGCAGAGCAACGCCTTAGAGATAGCGAAGAGAGGTTTCGACACATTGCTGAAGACATCTATACATGGGTATGGGAGGTAGATGAAGAAGGCTATTTTACCTATGTATCTGATGGTTATACTCGTCTTACCACAGTACCGGTAGAAAAGGTTGTCGGCAGGCATCTGAAAGATATGCGAGTATCGGCAGACCCTGCAAAACAGCTTAATTGGAAAAAAGCACTGGAAGACATAATGGAGCGCAAAGAGTTTTGCGATTATGATTTTCAGGTCGATTTTCCCGGAATGCCACGCAAATGGTTCAGAATAAGCGGGGTGCCGTTTTATACCGAAAGTGATCGTTTTGCAGGTTTTCGCGGAACCGGATCAGATATAACCGAAGAGCGGGATAAAGAGGAAAAAATAGCAGGAATAGATGATCGGTTGCAGGATTTTTCCGATCTCTCACAAAGAATATTTTGGGAATGTGATAGTAAGTATCGCTTAATATTTGCTTCTGGCAATATTAGTCGCATAGCTGCAATCAGTTATGATAAATTGCTTGGCAAAAAACTTTCTTTGATAGATTCAAATGATAGTGATCGGCAAAACCTGTTGTTAAACAGGCAGAAGCTAAACTCAGGCAAATTCAAAATAAAACTTGGTGACAATATAGAAACCGTAGCGGTAGCTTCAGCAAAACCTCTGTTAGATAGTGAAGAGAACTTTTATGGTTTTAGAGGTGTAATAGATGTCTCTTAGGAATAATGAGGAAAATTAAAATGACGAAGAATATTGATCTTTCTACCACAGTTGCCGGAGTAAATCTGGAATCCTATATTATCAACGCATCAGGCCCGGACTGTACAACCTATGAAGAGTTACAGACGATTGCAAGATCGGAATCCGCAGCGGTAATGATGAAGTCCTGTACAGTAGAGCCTCGTGAAGGAAATCCTGAACCAAGATATCAGCGACTCGACTTCGGTGCGATTCAGTCCATGGGATTGCCAAATCTCGGTTATAAAGAATATGTTAAGTTCTCGGCGCAGCTGCGTCAGGAATATGGTAAGCCGGTAATTGCCAGTCTATCGGGAATGTGTAAAGAAGATAATCTTAAAATGGTTGAGGCATTTCAGGAAAGTCCGGTGGATATGATCGAGGTCAACTTTTCCTGTCCCAATATTGTAGGCAAACCACAACTTGGGTATGACTTTGAGCAGACCGATAAGGTGCTCGGAGAGATATGCAAGATAAACAGTAAACCGATAGGGGTTAAATTGCCGCCGTACTTTGATCTGTGTCATTTTGATATGGTTGCTGAGATCATGCTGAAACACAAGGTAGGTTTTATCTCCTGCATTAACTCGATTGGAAATACACTAATTATAGATGCAGAAACAGAAGCGCCAATTATCAAGCCTAAAGGAGGTTTTGGCGGGCTTTCCGGTCAGTATATAAAACCGGTCGGGCTTTCAAACGTTAGAGCCTTTCTCGAGAGGCTAAAAGGTCAGGTGGCAATATTCGGGGTTGGCGGCATAGTTACCGGAACAGATGCTTTTGAATATCTGCTTGCGGGAGCCGATGCCGTACAGATTGGCACAACCTTTGAGAAAGAGGGTGCAGCCAGCTTCTCAAGAATTGCACAGGAGCTACAGGCTATAATGCAGCGTAAAGGTTACAGCAGCATTGCCGAAGCCAAGGGGAAACTGCGGGAGCTGTGATGAGATTTACCCAGGAAGAGATATCTCATTTCGAAGCCTATGATGAATATTATCGGCGTGCAGTCGATTCCGGTTATATCGGACAAACTCATGAGGTTATTGCTAAGGAACTTATAAAAATGGGGTTGGATGAGTTGAATGCAGCAAGAGTGGTAGAGAGCTATCATAATTATAAGAAGTATAGCGGTTATGGGAGTCGCCGCCTTAAAAAGATTGTTTTTGCCGTTGTTGTGATTATTGTAATTGCCAGTAAGATTATTTATCTGATAAAGAGATATGGATGATACTTAAAAGGGGCCTTAAAAAA
>QZLD01000115.1 GCA_004796385.1 Gammaproteobacteria bacterium
CCACATCTGCGGAACAACATTTAATACAGCATTGGCCAGCTTTTTTATAGCCTCGGTTTTTACTGAGCTTTTTCTCCAGGCAATCGCAATATTTCTGCCGATCTGATGATCGTCGAATGGACGATATTGAATCAATTCCGAGTTGAAAATTACATTTTTGTTTTTTACTGCCAGTTCCGGAAACATTGAAACACCTGCTTTTGAGGCAACCATTTGTCTGAGAGTTTCCAGACTGGTTGCGCGAAAAGCCAACTCTTCATCGCTTTTGCTGGTGCTGCAGAATTCCATTGCATGGTCTCTGAGGCAGTGCCCCTCTTCCAGTAGCAGGATCTTTTCTTCTTCAATATCAGGCAGATTGAGAGCCTTCTTTTTTAATAAAGGATGATCTGCCGGTGCTGCCAGCTGAAACGGTTCGTGAAACAGCTCTTGAACAACAAGGCTGCCGGTGTCTACAGGAACTGCAAGGATAAGCACATCTAACTGACCATTTTCAATCTGATCGACAATGCGGTGGGTTTGGTCTTCAAACAGAAGAGGTTTTAGTTCGGGCATTAATTCGGCAATTTTTGGCATTAATAGCGGTAGCAGATACGGCGCAATAGTGGGGATGGTGCCTATGCGAAGAGTGCCCGCGCAAGGGTTTTTGCAGGTTGCAGCAAACTCTTTGAGGGTGTCGCAATCATCTATTATATGGCGCGCCATATTGATGATCTTTTCTCCCTCAGAGGTAATAAAAACGTTTTTATTATTCCTCTCGATCAGATTAACACCGAGGGTATCTTCCAGTTTTTTTATCTGGGCGCTAAGGGTGGGCTGGCTTACAAAGCAAGCTTCAGCAGCTTTGCCGAAGTGTTTGTGGTCAGCAACGGCAATCAGGTAACGCAGGTCTTTAAGATTCATAATGACTTTTCCATTTATGCAAATTGATATTGATAGGTATTATCTATCACCTTAATAAGAACAATCAATTATACAGAGTGAATCTATTGCTTTAAGCTGTTTCCAGATTTTAAGAAAACAGCAATGGAGAATAGTTATGATTAGCAAAAATATGGTAGAAGCCTTGAACAGGCAAATCGGCGTTGAGTTTTTCTCATCAAATATTTATTTGCAGATGAGTTCCTGGGCAGAAAACCAGGGTCTTGAAAACTGCGCGGCATTTTTCAGAAAGCATGCAGAAGAAGAGCAGATGCATATGCACAAAATTTTTGATTATATTTGCGAGAAAGGTGAATTGGCTATTATCGGCCAGATAAACGAGCCTCCGCGTGATTACGTCTCCATTCATAGTGTGTTTGAGCAGGCGTATAAGCATGAGCAGTTTGTTACAAAGAGTATTAATGATCTGGTCAGTACTGCATATGAAGAGAAAGACTGGGCAACATTTAATTTTCTACAGTGGTTCGTTGAAGAACAGGTAGAAGAGGAAGGGCTTTTCCAGAAGGTTCTGGATAAGGTTAAACTGATCGGTGATAACAGCGACTCGCTTTACTTTATCGATCAGGAAGTAGGTAATATTTCTGCAGCCTCAGCTGCAGCCTAATTAACAATTAAACAGGAGTTATTCAATGAAAAAATGGGTTTGTACAGTTTGTGGTTATATACATGAAGGAGAGACTGCTCCGGAAAAGTGTCCACAGTGCGGAGTTCCGGCAGAAAAGTTTAAAGAGCAGTCGGCATCGGGTGATAAAAGCTGGGCTGATGAACATGTAATTGGTGTGGCTGAGGGTGTGGATGCAGAAATTATTGAAGGTCTGCGCGCAAACTTTAACGGCGAATGTATGGAAGTGGGAATGTATCTGGCTATGAGTCGTCAGGCCGATCGCGAAGGCTACCCTGAAGTTGCTGAGGCTTACAAAAGAATTGCATTTGAAGAGGCGGAGCATGCTGCTAAATTTGCAGAACTTCTTGGCGAATGTGTGGTGGCCGACACTAAAACCAATCTGCAGGCAAGGGTGGATGCAGAGCATGGAGCATGTCAGGGCAAAAAAGATCTGGCAACCAGAGCAAAGCAGCTTAATCTTGACGCTATTCATGATACCGTGCATGAAATGTGCAAAGATGAAGCGCGACACGGCATGGCATTTGAAGGATTGCTAAAAAGGTACTTCAAATAAAAATCACAAAGATTTGTTGTGATTAAGTAGTCTGGACTTCCGTGCTTTATATGGGAGTTCAGGCTATAGATAATATAAACAGATAGACGATTTAAGATGGGAGGTGAGGTTATGAAGCTGGAAACAGGTGCTAAAGCTCCAGGGTTTTCCCTTAAAAGCAGTAGCGGAGCAGATATATCCTTAGCGGATTTCTCAGGTCAAAAGGTAGTGGTCTACTTTTACCCAAAAGCTGATACTCCCGGGTGTACCAAGCAGACTTGTCTGCTGAATGACTCTCTGGAAGAGCTGAAACAGCTGGATACGCAGGTAATAGGCATCAGCCCCGACAATGAAGATAAGCAGAAAAAATTTGCAGACAAGTACAATATAGCCTTTCCGCTTCTGTGCGATGAAGCTCATGCAGTAGCTGATTTATACGGCGTTTGGGGTGAAAAAAAGATGTATGGCAAGAGCTACATGGGCATAATTCGTTCAGCTTTCATGATAGATGAGAAAGGCGACATTGTTGAGTCATGGTATAAGATTAGCCCGGCAGATACAGTTAACAAAGTATTGAAAGCTCTTAAATAAAGCTCTTGAAAAAGGGGAAATTAATGACAACAGTAAATATCAGCTCGGCTGCATATGAGAGAGTAGTCTCAAAATATGATGTGGTAGTTATAGACTTTTGGGCAGAGTGGTGTGGGCCGTGCCAGCAATATAAACCTGTTTTTGAAGAGGCTGGCAATGAAAATAGTGATGCCAGCGTACTGTTTGCAAAATGCAATACCGAGAAAGAGCAGGAATTAGCGGCAAGGTTTTCAATTCGCTCCATTCCAACAACTGTTATATTAAAAAACGGAGAGGTTATGGAGAAAAAGCTGGGTGCAATGAGCAAAAGTGATCTTCAGCAAACTGTGTTAGCATACACCTCATAAACAAGCCAGATGGAGAGCAATATGGATTACCTGATAATAGGCAACGGAATAGCCGGAACTACAGCGGCAGAGAATCTGCGCAAAGCAGATGATAATGCCGCAATAACAATCATAACCAATGAGGATACCCCTTTTTACTCAAGGTTAAGACTTAATGAGTATGTTGCCGGAAAACTGCAAAAAGATGCGTTAATAGTAAGAAAGCCGGAGTGGTATCTGGAAAAAAATATCACCCTGCAGACACAAACAGAGATTAAAAAAATTGACACCGAAAACAAGAAGGCAGTTAGTGCAGACGGAAAGGAGTATAGCTACGGCAAGCTTCTGTATGCCGCGGGCAGCTATCCTTTCATTCCTCCGATAAATGGCGTAGAGAAAGAGGGGGTTTTTGCGCTGCGTAGCTTTGAAGATGCCGATAGAATTATTGCATATAGCGGTGATAAAGAGAGTAAGAGCAAAAAAAGAGTGGTGCTTCTGGGAGGCGGATTGCTGGGGTTGGAATTGGGACATGCCCTTATAGAAAAGGGGATGGAGGTGACTGTTGTTGAGCAGTTTCCGCGTCTGCTGCCGCGCCAGCTTGATTGTGATGGTGCGGACTGCCTGCAACAGATGATGGAAAAAACCGGGCTAAAGTTTGTTCTGGGAGCAAAGACAGAAACAATTACAGGGGAAAGTTGCGTAGAAGGTGTCGCCCTTGATAACGGCATCAGCATCGAAGCCGATATGGTAATTGTCTCTGCCGGAGTCCGCCCCAACAGCAAACTTATTGCAGATGCCGGGGTGAAGGTAAATATGGGCGTGATCATAGATGACAAAATGCAGACATCTGTTCAGGATATTTACGCAGCCGGAGACCTTATAGAGCACAATGGCAGGCTATACGGTAACTGGATGATAGCTATGGAGCAGGGCAAGCTGGCAGCACAAAGTATGAGTGGTGCGGAGGTATCATATTCAGGTTCGATAATGTCCATGATACTCAAGGTGATCGGCATTGACCTTGGTTCTGTCGGCGAAATAGATGCAGAGTCGGAATTTGAATGCAGAGTCAAAAATGCAGAAAACTTTTATCAAAAGATAGTATGTAATAACGATGGCAAGGTTATCGGCGGCATAATGGTTGGCAGCAAAAAAGGTTTTCCGCAGATAGTAAAGGCCGTTAATAACCGTGACTCACTTGATGTGTTAGCTGAGCTTTGCGATAACTGATTCAGGTTGTTATATCAATTGGTGTGAGATAATATGACCTCTTGAATTATTATGGAGAATAATGAATGGCATCACAAGAAAATGCACTATTACCAATTCTGGAAAAGGGTATAGATCTGGAGCTGCTGTTATATGATCTTTATGTAGAACTAAGCGAAGACTTCCCTCAAGACAAAGACTTTTGGTGGAGTTTGGCTCTGGAAGAGAAAAATCACGCAGCATTTCTAAAGAGTGGTAAAGAGGTATTTCTGCCATTTGATAAGTTCCCTATGGAAGTTTTGCCGGAAAGCCTTGAGGCGACTAATAAAATTATTAACCAGGTGAAAAAGGTAATCGGTTACGTTAAAGATAAGCTGGTAAGCAGGGAGCAGGTATTCAACTATGCCGTATATATCGAAGGCTCAGCCGGAGAGGCGCACTACCAGACTGCAATGGAAAAGGTTGCCGATACCAAGGTGCTGGAAATCTTTCAGCTGCTTAACGAGAGTGACAAAGATCACCGCAAAAGGTTGTTGGCTTATATGAAAGAGAACGGAATTAAGGTCGATGAGATAATGATTGAAAAACTAAACACGGAGAAATAGAAATGAAAAAATACAGCTGTGATGTATGTGGATATGTTTACGACCCTGAAGCCGGAGACCCGGACAACGGCGTAGCTGCAGGGACCTCATTTGAAGAGATCGCAGAAGATTGGGTCTGCCCACTATGCGGAGCCGGAAAGGATGACTTTACAGAGGTTGAGTAAGGCTTGCTGAGATATAGCCTAAAACAAGGCATGAGCGAAAACTTATGCCTTGTTTTTTATGGGTAGCTAGTTGTCCACCAATACTATGAAAATTAGAAAACAAAAATTACCAAAGGGTTTTTCTTATAAATCATTTAGCTCCGCGTTTAACTCTTTAATAAATTGTAACCTTTGTTTTATATTCCTATGATTTTTCTGGATACCGGCCTTCGCCGGTATGAAGTTTTATAATTAATTTCAGCATTTTAAGTGTTAAGTAAGCGCCATTCGACTCTGACCCTATTGATGCTGAACTATATGTATCTCTATTGAACTATTTCTTTTGGTTCTTCACAAATATGGATATTATCCTTTTAAATGTTAATTTAAAGGCATTACCACTTTTTTTGATAAGAATAACAAAAGGGTAGAAAAATGGCTGAAGAACCTTTGATAGAGCATCAGCGCGATTTGCAGGAGATGCTAAATCAAATCCAGTTTCTTATGGAGAGGCAGAAACTGGTTTCTCAACTGCTGAAAAAACAAAAGGGTTCAAATGAACTTTTACAAACCCTTCTGGAAAAACAGCAAAATACCGAATTACAACAATATTTAAGAAGATTACACCCCGCAGATATTGCCTATGTTCTCGAAAGCCTTCCAATGGCAAAGCGTGAAGAGGTTTGGCGATCAGTAGATAAAAATAGTTATGGAGAGATTTTATTAGAGCTATCCGATGCTGTCCGTGAAAGGATTATCCCTTTTATTCAGAACGATGACATTGCCCAAATTGCAAGAAAGCTTGATTCTGACGAGATTGCAGATCTATTTCCTGATCTTCCAAGCGATATTGCAAATGACCTAATGGATTCACTGCAGCAGGAAGAGAGGCAACAAGTTCATTCAGCACTATCCTTTCCTGATGGGTCTGTTGGCGCGCTAATGGATTTTGAGATGATAACCGTTAAGGAAGATAACTCTCTCGGTGACGTAATCGACATTTTGCGAAAACGAGGAGAGATGCCATCTCAAAGCAATATGTTATTTGTTGTTGGTGTAAATAAAGAGCTTATTGGTGGTCTGGAGATAAATGAATTGCTTATTAATGATTCAAAACTGCTTGTTTGCGATGTGATAAGTCAAGGTATACCAACGTTTCATACAAATGACGAAGCAAAAGAAGCAGCACAAGCATTTGAGCGTTACGATTTGATATCTGCTCCTGTGATAAATGCTCATAATCACTTAGTTGGTTGTTTGCATATTGATGCAGTAGTTGATTTTATTAATGAATCTTCACAACGGGAGATACTTTCAAAATCTGGCTTGAGTGAAGAGGAGGATCTGTTCGCTCCGGTTTTGCAAAGTGGAAAAAACCGTTGGCCTTGGCTTGGACTGAACTTAGTTACAGCATTTATTGCTTCACGAGTTATTGGGATATTTGAGGAGACAATAGTCCATATAGTTGCCTTAGCTACGTTAATGCCTATAGTTGCAAGTGTTGGTGGAAATACCGGAAATCAGACTATTGCCTTAATAATAAGAGGGCTTACTCTTAATCAGATAAGCAGCGCAAACTTTTATAGATTACTCTTTAAAGAGTTGCGAATAAGTATACTAAATGGAGTAATTTGGGGAGCTGTTGTCGGAGTTTTTGCCTTTGTGTTTTATCAGCAGTGGCAATTGGCACTAGTAATGTTTGCCGCAATGGTGATAAATCTAATAATCGCCTCACTTGCAGGAGTATTTATCCCATTAATATTAAAAGGGATGGGGAGAGACCCGGTTATGGGAGGGAGCGTAATCCTAACTGCCATAACAGACAGTATGGGTTTCTTTATATTTCTAGGATTAGCTAGTTTGTTTTTGGTTAGTAAAATATAGTTGCAGAATCACTAAGGATAAAAAATGAAAACATTACACCTTATTCGTCATGCAAAATCATCATGGGATATTGATGGGCAAAAGGATATAGACAGAGCATTAAATAAGCGCGGACGAAAAGCATGTGAAATAATGGCACAGCGTATAGTTGATGCAGGTTGTAATTTTCAAAATATATTTTGCAGTCCAGCAGTACGTGCACAGGAAACAATTGAGAGACTTGCAAAAGCATTGGCTCCAAGAGAGATAAATTGGGATGTGGATCATGA
>QZLD01000230.1 GCA_004796385.1 Gammaproteobacteria bacterium
ATTTTCAAAAGTTAATGTCCAAACCACATTAGAGTTTATCTTACCGGAAAGAGCCAGATCTAAGGAAACATACTCATCTTTAACAGCAGATTCATCGTTGTCATAATCATCATAACGATCTCCTTCGTAACGAGCATTCAGATCGATGAGAATACCATCAAATACCTTTACGTTTACTCCAATATTTGCCTTTTGTTTTGGTACAAATGGCAGATAATTACCTACTATATCAGAATCCGTATCATCCTCTGCAACAGTTGAACGATTGTTGGTATATGCGGAGTGAAGCTTCCAATTAGATGAAATTTTCCAGTGCAGTTCAAAATCAATACCAGAGACCTTTACTCCTGTTATGTTATCAGCTTGACTTTCAAATGCTGATAAAGATCTATATCCGATAAAATTCTTACTTTTTGTATGATATGCAGCGGCTCTTAATAGTACATTTTTTGAAAAATAATGATCTATTCCAACCTCTGCAGACCATGCTTCTTCGGGATCAAGCTCGGGGTTACCATATAGAAGTGATGGGCCACGTGAGAATACCGTGTAGAGTGAAAATAGAGTTGGAGCTGCGAATGATTTTCCAACTGAAGCTCTGATTGTAGTGCTATTTCCGATATTGTCGACTAGTGAGAGTTTAGGGTTGAATGCTGACCAGGAGCGATCTTCATATTCGATATCTACGGCAGCTCGTCCCATTCCCGGATTCGTATCAACACTTTTTCCGTCGCTACTTTTTGAATAGTCCACTCTGAAGCCGGGTGTGAAAATTAGTTTATGTTTGCCCTGTATAAATGATATTTCATCTTGAATAAATAATGAAAGTAGAATTTGAGTTCCTTCTGCATTGGCATCTCTGTCTGCTACATAGACGTTCTCTTTATCCATCTTTGTAATACTTGAGTCAAAACCAACTGATAGAAGGTGATTTTCTCCTATCTCATTATTTAGTTGAAAGAGTTGACCATACTTAATAGCTTTATCTTTTTCGGTATGATCATGATTATCGTAGGTGGGTCTGGCAGACAAAATAACTTCTCGGTCAAGTGAGTTTATGTAACCTGAGACAGAAAAGTCCACTCCATCTTTAAGCCAGCTTTCATAAGAGGCGGTCAATAGTAGTGTGCGATTTATCTGATCGGTTAGCAATATTCCGCGACTGTAATCTTCATCTGCATAGTTGATTCCAAATGAAAGAATAGAACCATCATTAATTGCTGTCTGATATTTACCGATCAGGCTAATATCTTTCCTCTCATTTTCAACGTAATACGACTCCTTTTCTATCGCCTGAACATAACCGTCAGTTTGATACAATTTGCCACCTAAAAGATAGCCGCTATCATTGTTGATCATTCCAGCATTAAAGATTGAAGTCGTGAATGTGTTTAGACTTCCATAACTACCGGAAATGGTTGTGCCATCAACAATATCAGGTTTTTTGGTAATTATATTAATAACACCACCCATTGCTCCAGAACCATAAAGAGCGGACATTGGGCCACGAACAATTTCGATGCGATCCACCATCTCTTTAGGGATAATAGACCAGTTTACAGACCCTCCCTGGCCATCATTAAAAGGGATGCCGTCTACAAGAACTAATGTTCTTTTTTGATCTTGAATACCTCGAAGAGTGATGTCTCTTCCAGGGCCGCATTCAGCGATATGTGTTCTTGAGTGTGAAACGCTGGAAATACGCTTTAAATAATCATCAACTGTAATTTCAGATGCCTGAGTTAACTCTTCTCCAGAAATTACCGTTACCATAGCAGGAGCTGTTCGTAATGTTGATTCACGCCTATTGGCGGTTACAACCATATCATCGAGAGATTCAGGGTTGCTTTTAGCTAAGCAAGGAGTTGGATTTAAATAAAATAAAGCAGAGATAAAAATCAAAGAGGTATTAAAACGTAAAAAGATATTCAGCATGGGGGGTACCTTCAATAAATTACAGCAGATGGGCGCCGAATACTATTCAAAGAATATGACACATTAATTAAAATACCCCATTGTTTATTGAAGAAGTTTCTAACTACATTATTTCTATTTTTTCTTGAGAATAAAAATAATGAAAGAACAGATGTTTATATCATTGAGTGTAAGAAAAACAATTTACGCTTCTTTTTTTAAAAAAATCTTATTCAATAAGTTAAAAGACGATATTAATATCTTTATAAAACCGTAATGTTTTTGTAATGCTTCAAAGTTACCCTGCTCGCTTTGATACAGGAGAACTAAATATGAAGCGGTTATTGTTAGGTGTCGGTAGTATATTGGCAGTTTCAGTCCTTCTTACCGGTTGTGAAACTGAAGAGCTTGTAATTAATGAATATAAGGCAAATATTCCTGAAGATGTTCATTCAAAACAATATGTAGAACTCAGGGGAACTCCGAATACTCAGATTGAGAATACATACCTTATTGTTCTTGATGGAGATGAAGACGAGGAAGGTGTCATCGATTACGCTTATAATCTTAATGGAGTTACAGTTGGTAGTAATGGTCTTATCATCATCAAAAACGAAAATGAATATAACGACATAGTTTCTCCTGATACTACTGTAATCAATGATCCTGCAATCCGCACCTATGACCCTGATGTCGATGGAGACGAGTTTGAAGATGGTATTTTAGAACATGATGCAGTTACTTACATGCTTATCAAGACAACTTTGAATTTTAATCGTGGGGATGATCTTGATTTAGACAACGACGGTGTTCTTGATCTTCCTGAAGGTGCAGAGGTTATCGACTCTGTAGGGAATCTCGATGGTGGTGACGGTTTCGTTTACAGTGATGTTGTTCTTACTCAGTCAGCCAGTGATCCCGATGCAGCTACAAGATTTTATGATGACATGACTCCAAACTCGCTTACTGC
>QZLD01000318.1 GCA_004796385.1 Gammaproteobacteria bacterium
TGCAGTTGCAGTTTCCGCTTGGTCTGACGGTTTAACTTCTGCGGCTTTGGCTGTTTTAGTAAAGGTATCCAGTGTATCTGCAAATATTTTAGATACCTTTTTCATATCTATACCGCTATTTGTTGTTGTTCTGTAGCTGTTATCGCTTTTTCTGAAAAATGTCTTATAAGCAAATATGCTTATCGCAACAACTGTAATAAATATTATTAATTTTTTCATTTTTGCTCCTTCTGAATCGTTTGATTTTAGTACACAGGAAGTCCGAACTGCATTTCATGTACGCCATCTTCGTAGAAATCCTGTAGTTTACCTACCTGGTAAAATCCGTAGTAATTGACTGACTGAATGGCCTCAGGAAAAACCGATGGAAATGAAATAAAGATCCTTTTTGCCCCTTTGCCGGTGGCCTTTTTGACCATCTTATCAAGGTCTTTGTCGCTGAAGATTTTTCTGCCTGATGGTTTCCAGTCTATGCAGTAAGAATCTTCTGTTTCGTCTATCTCAAATATCCTTGTAAGTTTAATGCCATCTTCAGACGAGTCTACTATGTCAGAAGAGACGTTATTATTCAACCGCATCCCTAAAATTGTTTGGGATTCATTGAAGTTGTAATAATCCTGCAGCCTTGCCTCCTCTGTAAATCCTGCTGCAGCATAAAGTTTTTTGGCGCTATCGTAAACCCGGCCATCTTCAGGGTCTCTATAATCACTCATAGAGATAAACATTTTTCTGCCGCCGATATTTTTTACTTCGTCAATAATAAAGTCGAGCATCTTTCGACCAAGTCCCTGTCCATGATACTCCTCAAGCAGGTATGTCCATGAGAGCCAGAAGGTCGCATCTGTTCCTTCTTCATAAGTAAAACCGACAACCCCGATTATCAGCCCTTGGTTAATCATAACAAAATCACCATCAATCCCTCGTTCGTTATAGCATTCTCTGGCGTATTCTGCATCGTCTTCATCTATGGAATAGATTACCCTTATAACGGTATCAATATCGCTTTTGGTCATTGGTCTTATCTGTATATCCATTTTATTTTTCTCCCTTATCGGATCGGTTAACTATTATGTGCCATTTAGGGCGTTTCCAACTCTCTTTAAATTCGGCCGGATCTTTTTCATAAGCTGCTTTTTTGTACTCATTGCCATCCAGAAAAACGACCAGATCGGCCAGCCGTTTCTCATTTTTTTCCGATTCTATTACCTGTCTTATCATTTCATTAGGTGACAATACAAAACGCCCCATGTAGCGAGGTACTTCAAAATTCAGAAGCCCTTCGTATGATTTATGTACAAGCTCGGAACAGACTATGGAGTTATCGCTCTGAAAATCGAAGTTAAAGTCATATGGTTTGCCGGCATGTGAAAATGCCTTTGCAAGAGCCTTGAGTATTTCTATTTTGTTCAGATTTGGCCGGATAACTGAGACGGCATCAGCAGATGTTGAATATTCCAGCGAGGTAAATACCACGCCTTCACTCATTGCCTCAAGGATTGCCGGGGTTTTCTCGTGCCATGGTTTCAGACTGTCAGCATAGGCCTTCGGATATAGTGATTTAAGATAGCTGTTGGCGCTGCCGTCTTTTATCCCTTTTTCGTCCTGTAACCAGTTTTTTACCTGTTCGTCATCAAAGTATGCTGCACGCTCTTTTTCTGTGCCTACATAAAGAGCCGCATGCGGCCAGTATCCCGGGAGACCAATATTGGATAGAAACCATTCACGTCGTTCGAAGATTATATCTCCGGGCTTGATTCGTGGCTGGATTTTTTCCTGAATATCTCGGACTGAAATGAGTGACTGATGTTTTCTGTAGACGCGGGTATCGCCCATCCATTCCGAAACGGAAACCTGTACCGGATATATAATCTCCAGCCCGGTTTTTTTGATAATGGTTCCGGCATTTTTTATGGTCATCCATTCACCCTTACCTTTGCCCATCTCCCATATACCTGAAGAGTCCTCTTTGGATGCAGTCATCAAATTATCCAGAATAGCTCTTTTAAGAAGCGCCTGCTTAGCCTCCATTGCAGCAAATTCAGTTGCGGTTATTACATTGAGATATAAAAACTTAAAGTCTTTGTATATGTTGCTGCCAAAACCGTAACGCTCACTCGCTTCATTCAGGACATGGTCGAGCTGACTGTTTTTTTCTGCTTTTTCGATAAATTGCATTGCGTGCAGATATTGGGCATTAAAGGCGCTGCGATAGACATTAAACGATAACTGTCTGAGTTCGTCATTATCTTTTATATCCGAATAATCTTTGTATTTCTGGGCAATATTGCCGATGGCATGATGATAATCGAGATAGGTCGACCACACCTGCCTTGCAGTATCTCTTTGCTCAGTTGTCAGATGGACTTCTGTCGATTGTTTCTCTTCCGGAAAGATATTTTTGATTTTATCAATATATGCCAGAGTTCTTTTTAAACCTTCCCTGTATTGTAGAAGATATTCAGCATCCTGTTTTACTATGTCTACCATTTCTTTATGCCTCGCTGATCTGTGATTGGCCGTAGTTGTACATCCTGCAATTATTATTAGTGCCAAGGTGATAATAGGTTTGTATATGTGCATGGTTTTTCCCGGTGCTTGTCGAAAGAAACTCTTTAATAGGAGATACAGTAGATAATGTAAAGTTGCTATTGTAAAAATGGCAAAGGCAGCATTTACGCTGTCACTTGCCATATTTAATATAGTCTATTTTGTTTCGATCTGAGCTCCGTTCTCCGATCCGGTTATCAGAACATCGGCCGGAGATACTGCAAACAATCCGCAGGTTACTATGCCCGGAATATTATTGATCTCTCTTTCCAGCTCAGGGGCATCTGTAATACTCAATCCGGAAACATCAAGTATCAGGTTGCCGTTATCGGTTATAAAATCTGCTCGTTGTTGTGGTTTGCCACCAAACTTCGTTAATGTTTTTGCCACTATGTTTATCGACATCGGGATTACCTCTATCGGTAGCGGGAATTTGCCCATAACTTCTACTTTCTTGGAGCTATCGGCAATACAGATGAATTTGCCGCAAGCACTGGCTACAATCTTTTCTCTGGTAAGGGCGCCGCCACCACCCTTTATCATCTCCAGATTGGCATTAATCTCATCGGCACCATCAATATATACAGGAATGGTTTCTGTTACTTCCTCAAGATCAATAACCTTTACCCCTTTTTCACGCATTCTTTCGGTTGAGGCTACAGAGCTTGATACGGCTCCTTTTATTTTAATGCCTGCTTCGGCAAGGGCATCTATAAAAAAGTTTACTGTGGAACCGGTACCTACTCCAAGATATTCATCTGCAACTACATATTCAAGTGCGGCTTCTGCTGCCATTTTTTTCAGTTGATCCTGATTCATTTGCGCCTCTTTTTGGTTTTTTGGATATCGGAATTTAATATTTAGGGTAATTTACACCTTTTTCGGTATATACGCCTGCCAGTGGAATATCCCACGGTTTGGGGGGGATATTTTCTATTCGTTGCAGCTCATATGCAACCCCCATTAATAGTGGTTTTTTCCAGTGTTTTCTACGATTAAGAAAAGATAATGTTGCATCGTAGTAACCGCTGCCCATTCCCAGTCTGTTTCCCATGCTGTCGAAGCCTACAAGAGGAGTTAATATAAGATCAAGATGCGATGCCTTTTTCCTTTTTCTGGTAACAGGTTCCGGTATGCCGTATCTGTTTTTTTTAAGTTTGGTGCCATTGCACGCTCTGGCAAATGTCATTCTGCGGTTTTTACCTTTAGCCAGAATTGGTAAATAGAATACCTTGTCCATTTTTTCAGCCATCTTTATTACCAGAGTCGGATTAATTTCTCCGTCGAATGGCCAGTAAATGGCTATGTGCTTGCTCTTTTTGAATTCTTTAGAGCTATATATGTGGCTTGAAACCAGATAGGAATACTCTTTTTGCTTTGCAGGGGAAAGAGAAGAGCGCATTTTCCTTAGCCTTTTTCTCTCTGTTGTTCTTGAAGAGTAACTCATCCATTCTCCCGTTCTGTTATTAGATCAATGTAGCCTCCGCCATTGTCGTCTTGATCTTTGCCTCTGAACCAGAAGTTCAGGTGGGGCGAGAGAAACCATCAACAGGCTTTCTGCACTAAACAGACATGCACACATGGCGATTTACTCCCAAAAGCCCCGGCAATATGTAATTAGGCTCAAGAGGTATCCCGATCATTGCGAACATGGCAGAGGATACGCGACCAGTCTATTCATAAATAGAACGATGTCAAATTGAATATTTTTATCTATATTGCTGTATATTGGCGATATTAGCGAAGAGAATATTCTCCGCAAGACGAGCAAACAGGAGTATTTGGAATGGATTACAAGGGTAAAGTGGCAGTTATTACAGGTGCTGCAAGTGGAATTGGCAGGGCGTTGGCGCTTAAATGTGCAGGCTTGGGCATGAAGATCGTTATTGCGGATATTGAAGAAGATAGATTGACTGCTGTTATGGATGAGATTTTTAATCTTGGAGGAGAGTGTCTGGTTCAGCAGTGCGATGTTTCCTCTGCAACAGAGGTGAAAAAATTGGCAGATGCCACAATATCAAGATTCGGCAAGGTGAATTTGCTTTTTAATAATGCGGGTGTCTCATCGGCTAGAGAGGGGTATTTATGGGAGAAACCACTTGAAGACTGGGAGTGGATTATGGGGGTTAATCTGTGGGGGGTAATTCATGGTATAAGGGAGTTTACTCCTGTGATTCTTGACTCCAACGAAAGGGGGCATATCGTTAATACTGCTTCTATTGCAGGTTTAACTGCGGGTTGGGATATTTATGGCGTAACAAAGCATGCGGTGGTATCTCTATCTGAAAATCTAAAACTTCAGCTGGAGAGAAAAAAGGCAGATATCGGTGTTTCTGTACTATGTCCGGCCTGGGTTAATACCGATATTACCAATTCTTTCAGGAATCATCCAAACAGAGAAGCGGTATCCAATCCTGATGAAAAAACACAGATGATTCGTGATTATTTGCAGAAAATTGTGGAATCCGGTATATCTCCGGAGGCAGTTGCAGATATAGCATTTAATGCTATTGCTAATGACGACTTTTATATCTTGACACACAGTGACTGGACGCCGCTTATTAAGGAGAGAGTAGATAGAATTATGACAAATGAAAAGCCGGAGACTGCTTTAAGGTAGACAGCAATGAAATTCAAAAATCTGCCACCGATAAACAGATTAAGGATATTTGAATCTGCTGCCAGAATGGGTAGTTTCAAAGGCGCAGCGGAGGAGCTGTTCTTAACTCCGTCCGCCATAAGTCATCAAATCAAAGCTCTCGAAGATGGCCTTGGTAAAAAGCTGTTTGATAAAAATGGACGGCAGATCGTGTTGACGGAAGAAGGGCACAGTTTTGCTCAGGTGGTACGGGAGGCATTTGATTCTATCCTTCTTGGTACCCATGAACTGCAAAAGCAGGGGAAGGTTGTTCCGGTAAGATTAAGGGTTGCCAGCGTTTTCGGTAAAAATGTGCTGTTTCCTTTTTTTGAAGAATTCGAGAAAGCTCACAGAAATATAAAACTGGATATAACCTGGGAGGATGATCTGTTTACCATAGTTGATGACGCATTTGAGGATAACAGATTCGATGCAGCCATTGTATGGGGGGGAGGGTATTGGGAGAAGTATGAAATATACGGTTTGATGGAGACTCAACCATGTATTTTAGGTTCTCCGGATATCATAAAACATGATATCCCTTTGAGTGATTTTTCATTGATATGTGAATATCCGTTAATTGTAAATAATCAGGCACCTAATGCCTGGAAATCATTAACTACTATGCCGGGAATAAATATCAATACAGAAGATGCCGAGCTTATCTGCGTAGATTGTCTGGAAGATGTTATAGATGCGGTTCTAAGAGGAGATGGCATCACATTAAATGATAAAAATATTTACAGACCTTATATAAAGGATGGCAGAGTTAAAGTGTTTTCAGATAATACCTTAACAGGACAGGCGTATTATCTGGTTTATCCCGATAGCCTGAAAAGTCCTGAAATGAAAATTTTTATTGATTTTCTTATGGATAAAATTAAAAACGATCTTCCTCCGGTAAAAACTTATATCTGGCCGGGAATGAAAGGCAATATTTTAAATACCAATAAAGAGGTGGTGTTTGATGAGTAGATTCAGAGCGTTGCCACCAATGGTTATGTTAACCACTTTCGAGTCTGCTTCAAGAAATCTGAATATAAAGAAAACTGCCGAAGAGTTAGGTGTTACTCCCTCAGCAGTAAGTTTGCAATTAAAGAATCTTGAAGAGTATGTAGGAATAAAACTGTTTAACCGGGGGAGTGAAGGCTTATCAATAACAGAGCAGGGAAAAAATTATTTTGAGACTGTGCGCGGAGCATTTGAAGTTCTTTTAAATGGAGTTAATGGTGATTTGTATCAAAATAAACAGGAAGAAATCAGAATCGTAATCCCTAGAAATTTTGGTATAAGTTTTTTTAAAGATGCTTTGTGTGAATTTGAAAAAGATTTCCCGAATATAAAAATAAAGACAAGGCTTATACCGGAGCATCAAACACAGCAAGGAATAAACTTTAATAACAATGATTATGATGGAGCTATATTATGGGGAAATGGTATATGGTCAAATATGAATACTGTTTTACTTTACAAGGCTGCATTAGGTGTATTTGGTTCGGGGAGGTTGTTTAATAAGTGTGTTCTTGAAGATTACTCTGAACTGGCAGATTATCCATGGCTTATATCATGGACATTTCCAATGCAATGGGTTTGGGTTACCCGTTTTCTGGGAGTTCCTGATTTAAGAACAAATAGAAATGAAATATATGCCAGTTCACATGAGGAGTGGTGGAGAACTATTGCCGAAGGTAGTGGGATCGGAATATCAGAAAGAAATATGCTGAAATATCATGATCAGGATGATCTGTTTGTGAATTTGATAGATGTAAAAATCCCAGCATATGATTACTACTTATCTTCTCCGCAAAATCGTCAGGAAAGAGAGCCTTTTGTAGTTTTTAAGGATTGGTTAAAAAATTATGCTATAAATAATTGGCTTGAAAAATGATTATGTGTTGAATTTTATTTAACCCTCCTGAAATTTTATTCAATTGTTACCTTTCATCTTAATTGGAATAATAAAGTTGTGTTGGCAACTTTATAAAGAGTTTATATGAAAAGGTTAATTACAATAATATTTCTTTTAGCAATGGCCGGATGTTCATCAAACAATATTAATAGCAAAAATGATGATATGGATGTTTCCTGCGAAGTCATACTCAAGGATTTTTTCACTGAATATGATCAGGTAATCAAATCTCGCAATGTAGATACACTTGAGGATTACATTGATGAAGGCTCAAGACGCTGGGGTTGTGGCAAAGCCGGTATCATGAAAAAAGTTAGAGGCTTCTTTGAAGTAATTCAACAATATGACGTAACCATTAAGCAATGTAAAAAAGTCGATAAAGACACCATCCTATGGGAAGGATACGCCGATTATGGCAACGGTGTTACTCAGCACTCTATGGGAACCGGGCTTATTCGCAAAAATGGCAAATGGCGTATGCGGGTTATCGAATATCGCCCATAAAAAACAGACAAACTTGAGAGGAAGATTATGATTATAAGAAGATTATCTATAGCTATATTGGCGGTTGCACTTCTGGTGTCAGGATGTGCCGGAAAAAATGTCAGGCCGCAATACAATATCAAATCAATAAAACCGACAATAACAACAGCAGCTAACTCACAAAGTTTTTGGCGTGATAAGGTGGTTTATCCGTTTCCTGTAAAATACACCAAGGCCAAAGATGAAAAAGGTATTGAGTGGGAAATCGCCTATATGGATGACTACTTTGGCACAGGGAAAAAATCTGATGCTGAAACGGTTGTTTTGATTCATGGGCGAGGTGCAAATTCAGGTTACTGGGGCAATATACATAAGGCACTGCTTGCCCGTGGTAAACGGGTGGTAGCTATAGATATTCCGCATTATGGAAAATCCATTCCAGGCAATCTCGATAAGCCGTTAACCAGAAGTCTGGATGATGTTCGAGCAGTTATTTATGAAGTGGTTGTAAAACAGCTGAAGATCAATAAAGCCGTCTATTTGGGACACTCACTCGGCGGTCAGACTGTATTGGGGTATTCGGTTAAATATCCGGAAGCAGTATCTAAAATAATCCTTGAAGCTCCCGGCGGGCTTGAGGAGTTTAATGATGTTCCGCTAATCCACACATCTTTAAGAGACGATTTTGCAAAATGGAAAAAGGCATGGGCCGTAACCGGACGTTTGCAGGCAGAAAGGGCAAGAACACCGGCATCGGTTAAGGCCGATTACTATTTCAAAGGAGCAGGAAATAATCCCGGATACTTTTATAAAGACGGCGAGATTCCACAATATTTAACATCGGTTCGTCAACGGATGATCTCTGCATCACCAAAGGAATACAGTAACTACACCGCAATGTATATCAGAGAGATCTTTAGTGTTGCAGATGAATTAAGAAAGAGCGACAAAAATAATCTGGTTAAGAGATTCAACGAGATTAAGGCTCCGGTTTTTCTGGC
Source organism: Gammaproteobacteria bacterium (assembly GCA_004796385.1). GTDB lineage: Bacteria > Pseudomonadota > Gammaproteobacteria > QZLD01 > QZLD01 > QZLD01. Next base: position 8,579 of record QZLD01000318.1, read on the forward strand.
GATGGGAGCTAAAGATCCGTTTTTCCCGGTCAGCACATTAAGTGGTAATAGCGATGTAAAACTTGATCTGATAAAACCGTTTCATGACACCCTTACCGATTCCGGCAACATCCCGCAAATCAAAATATACGATAATGTCGGGCACTTTATACATACCGATGTTGCAGATCTGTTTGCAAGCGATGTGCTGGACTTTATTGATGGAAATAGCATAGATGACCTTGAAGATCCCGCAGCCTATAGCGAAAAAACTGATGATTCAGTAGCTATGCCACCTGAAATAAAGCAATTCTTCGATGGTTTTGAAAAGGCTCTGCAGTCTAAGGATAGAAAACAGATAGCCTCTTTCTATTCAGAAGATTTCCAAGGAGGCAGAGGAAATAAAAAGCAAATGGTTGATTTTGTCTGCGGAAATATCTCGTTTATATCAAAATATCAGGTTACCCTTAAATCACTGAAGATAGAAAAGGATATAGCTATAGTTTCCGGTAGTGCCAACTACGGTGCCGGTGTGTCGGAAATACAGGAAGGTAGTGGTTTAAGAAAAGAGAATGGTAGATGGGTTTGGTATGGGGAGGTTAAGAGGTAAAGTTGTTATTTAGGAAA
>QZLD01000157.1 GCA_004796385.1 Gammaproteobacteria bacterium
AGCAGCATCTCAGCCAGTTACTCAACCACCACGGTTGATTATGAAGACGGCGTGAAGGATGCCCTGTTTGATTATGATTACAGGAACAGCAGCATCTCCTACAACCATGCAACTGAAACCGTGGGTACAATTTCAGCTACCTACACTGAATCTGTGCAGAAGGTCGACCTGCTTTCAAACCACTACAAAACAACTGTCTTTTCACTTGGAATAAGCAAGCAGTTCTCCGAGACCTTTTCCTACTCTATTTCAGCAGGCGGCCGCAGATACAACACCCATATCGGCTGGGCAAATTATGACAGCAGTAGCGATGGCTGGGTTACAAGCCTTTCTGCCACCAAAAAATATCTGCGCTCAACTCTGGCAAGTTCTTTCTCACGCACAGCCACACCAAGTGGTGGTGGTTATATGGTGCTGCAAGACAAATTTTCAACAAATCACAGTTATAGCTTTTCTCCACTGTTGGTTGCCAGGACATCTTTTGCAGTTATCAAAAACAGTCGTGACACAGAGAATGGGAAACTGAACAGATATTACGGCAACATTAGTGCCGGTTTTACTTATACATTTGAACCGGAGTGGAGTTTTGCTTTTGAATACCAACACCGTAAAAGCCGCTCTGAAGCAGAGATTGAGACTAAGGACAACACCCTTAGTCTAAGCATAAGATATTCCGGAAGAAGCAACCGGATAAAAAGCGTGTTCTAACATCTTATTACCAATAACATCAGTAACGGAAAAGTGACGTGCAACAGATACAAACAAAATCCATGCAGGAATACATAGCTGCTTTAAAAAAACGCAAAGGAAAGATAATTGTTGTATTTTTTATCCTCCTTCTGGTTACCCTGGCATTGGCTTTTGGCCTGCCGGCAATCTATCGTTCTTCGGCCACAATACTGATTGAACAACAAGAGATACCTGAAGATCTGGTCAGGTCAACAGTTACAAGCTATGCCGACCAACGCATTCAGGTAATTACCCAGAAGGCGATGCGGACTCAGAATCTTTGGAAGATTATTGAGGAGTACGGATTATACAAGAAGATGCTCGAGAACTACCCCCGCGAAGTGGTAATTAAGGAGATGCGTGAAGATATACATCAGAACATCATAAGCGCAGAGGTTGTTGATCCGCGTACAGGCAGACCAACCAATGCAACTATAGCCTTTAAGATCTCCTATGATAGTGAATCTCCTGTTCTGGCACAAAAGATAGCAAATGAGATTTCATCTCTTTATCTAAGCGAAAACATCAAAACAAGAAAAGAGAAGGCATCTGAAACCTCGATATTTCTTAATGAAGAGACGGAAAAGCTTGAAAAAACAATCATTAAACTGGAAGGAGATCTTGCGCGTTTCAAACAGGAAAACGGCAATAAGCTACCAGAATTAAAAGATATGAACCTATCACTTATGAATAGACTTGACAACCAGATTAACGACATAGATATTCAGTTAAGAAATCTGTTAGAGCGCAAGATCTATCTTGATTCGGAACTCGCTCAGATAAATCCACACTCAACCATGACCTCTTCAAGCGGCGAAAGAATATTAAGCCCTGAAGATCGATTAAAGGTACTTCAGACTCAGCTTATCTCAGAATCATCAAAATATGCAGAAAATCATCCGGACCTGATTCGCATAAAAAATGAAATCAAAAGCCTGAAAAAAGAGATCGGCTGGGTAGATGAGGCTGAAAACCTTGCCAAAGAGCTGGATGCCTTAAAGGCAAAGCAGTCCGACCTTAAGAGCCGCTACTCCAACAAGCATCCTGATGTAAAAAAGATTGATAGAAAAATCAATTCCGTAACATCTAATTTAAAGGCTATCCGGAATAAACAACAGAGCAAGGCTCAAAGCAAAAGCGGCTACAGTAAACCTGACAACCCTGCATATATTCAATTAAAGGTGCAGCTGGAGGCTACTTTAGGTGAAATCAGATCTCTAAAAAGCAAAAAAGATGAGTTTTTACTTAAATACCAGGAGTATGAACAGAGAATTATTGCCATGCCATTAATTGAAAAAGATTACCGGGCACTGCTCAGAAACCATGAGCAAGCTGTGGTAAAGCATCGGGATCTTAAGGCGAGGCTTATGGAGGCAAAACTTGGCGAATCGTTGGAGGAAGGCAGCAAAGGTGAAAGATTTGAACTGATAGAACCACCATTGCTACCCGAAAAACCTATAAAGCCTAACAGAATTGCCATTCTTGCATTTGGTTTGATTTTATCATTTGCGGCCTCCATCGGAATGGCTTTGGGACTTGATCAAATTGACCATACTATCTGGCGACATGCCCAAATAAAGAACATTGTCGGAACGACTCCTTTGGTAGCAATTCCGTATATTAAAAACCCGTCGGAAAAAGGTCGCAAGTGGAAGCTGATTTTATTATCCGTAGTGCTTTTTTTTGCAATGTCCGCTTTAGCGCTATTTATGATCGATCAATTCTATAAACCACTTGATGTTTTGTGGTACGTCATTATGCGAAAAGCAGAACTAATGTTTATTTAGACTAGAAAACTTTAGATTGAGAAATAGAATGGAAAAGATAAAAAAAGCCCTCGAAAAGGCAAAGAAAGAGCGTGATAGCAATTTAGGCAATACCTCCTTATCGGAAGGATATTCACCGGTTACCAAAATTGCCAGAGAAGAGCAGATAACATATACAAAAACCCAAAAGTTCAATGCTTCACAGGAAATATTGAGCCGCAACCGGATTATTAACAGCTCTATAGATTCACAAACAGTTGCTGTTTATAAAATGCTCAGAACACAAATATTGCAAAAAATGAATGATAACAACTGGAATGCACTTGCTATTACCACCCCCTCAGCAGGTGCCGGTTCGACACTTACCTCAATAAACCTTGCAATAAGTCTGGCAATGGAAATAAGACACACTGTTTTGTTGGTTGATTTTAATCTGCGGAACCCCGGGTTACATAAGCCATTCGGATTTGAGCCGCAATGTGGCATATCAGACTATTTAGTAGACGATATCCCTTTAGAAAATATGCTGGTCAACCCCGGTTTTGAAGGTGTTGTTATGCTGCCGGGTAATCAACCGTTACTGAATTCCTCTGAAACCATCTCGTCACCCAAACTTGTGCAGCTGGTAGAAGAACTTAAAAATCGCTATCCATCACGAATCGTTATTTTTGATTTACCGCCGGTATTAACATTTGACGATGCTTTGGCATTCTCGCCATATGCAGATGCGTTTTTGCTTGTTCTGGAAGAAGGCAAAACGAAAAAGGCTGATCTGCAAAAGTCTATGGAACTACTAAAAGACAGCCCTGTGATCGGCACTGTTATCAATAAATGCAAACAGCTAAAAACCGGGTAGACTGGAGAGCTGCATTATGTATAAGAATTTCTACCGGTTAAAAGAGAAACCATTTACCCTACTGCCTGACCCTAACTTCCTTTACTTGGGAAAAAAGCACTCTATGGCTTATTCAATGCTGGAGTACGGGCTGGAGAGCGAGGCCGGATTCACTGTTATTACCGGAGAGGTTGGTTGTGGTAAAACCACACTTATAAGACACCTGCTGAATCAGATGCCACAGAAGCTTACAGTAGGATTGATCAGCAACACCCATAAGTCACTGGAAAATCTTTTGCAATGGGTAGCCTATTCTTTTGATATTGACTTCAGGAATAAGAGCGATGCTGAGCTATACCAGGACCTGGTTGATTTTATGATAAAAAAATACGCACAGGGCAAGCGTGTAGTTATTATTGTTGATGAAGCACAAAATATGGAACCTGATGTTCTTGAAGAACTACGGGTGCTATCTAATATAAATGCCGACAAATATCAGGTGCTGCAAATAGTAATAGTGGGGCAACCGGAACTCAGAGATATCTTGCAAAGACAGGAGCTAAGGCAGTTTGCTCAAAGGGTAGTAGTTGATTATCACATTGATAAACTTAATCAGGATGAAGTAAGAAAATATATTCAGCATCGCATTCAGGTTGCCGGTGGCAGTCCGGAAATATTCAGCGACTGCGCTATTGAAGCAATATCAAATTACAGCGGAGGTGTTCCTAGACTTGTCAACTCACTGGCAGATATGTCACTGGTTTATGGATATGCAGAGCA
>QZLD01000255.1 GCA_004796385.1 Gammaproteobacteria bacterium
ATTCCTGCGAAGGCAGGAATCCATAAGCTTTTATTTAAATAGCATAGTAGGTTGGGCTAAAGAATGAAGCCCAACACAAATCAATCGTTGGGCTTCACGGTGCTCAGCCCAACCTACAGGCAGCAGAGTGACGATATTTGAAATTTTCTGAATACTTTCACAGTCTCTATGCGTGGGAATGCAGTATCGACGCTCTAGCATAAAGGCTGAAGCAGAACATCGCTAAGCTAAACGTTTTATTTTTTGCCAAGATAAATCTCTCGTTATTTCAGTCTCTATCTGTTTTATCTTCCTGAATTAAAAGCCATTTTATAAGAAATTCCCCCCTATTAACTCCAATGCAATAAAACTGCAATAATCTTTCTATATCCTCCGAGCATGATCGTAATATCCGACGACCAATTAATCTTTTCTATTTCAGGTGGAATAAATAAATGTATAAACGAGCGGTAGCAATATTAATCGTAGCTCTTCTTTTTCCTGTTATGTCACATGCGTGGTGGAATAAGGATTGGAATTCCCGTAAATCAATTAAGGTTGTACCGCAGGGGTTTAATGCGGCCCAAATTACTCAGTCGGCTCAGCAGGGGAATGTTCCTGAAGTCACGGTTTTGGTGAGGCTGCATGGTGGTAATTTCGGCTCATATTTCTTTGATGCCCATGAACGCGGCAACGATGTGCGTTTTATAGCTGCTGATGATAAAACCCCGCTGAAATTTCATATAGAGAAGTGGGACCCGCTTAATAATATAGCCTTGCTCTGGGTGAAGGTGCCGATTGAAAATACCGCAGGCGGACCAAATGCCGGCGAGAAGATCTATATGTATTATGGTAACAAGCAGGCGGTTAAGGGCGATGATGTTGGCGGTACTTTCGATATCGATACCGCACTGGTTTACCATTTTGAAAATGAGGCCGGAGGCATAGTTCAGGACAGAACCGCATATGCACTTAATCCTGACCCCGCAACTTACAGTGCCGAAGTTAATCTGGCGTCGCTTATCGGCGTTGGCGCAAAGTTTAACGGAAAGTCTCTGATAAAGGTTCCGGCAGCTGCTCATTCTGCTATAGACCCGGCTAAAGGCTGGACATTCTCTACATGGATTAAGATTCCGGCGGCAGAGTCAACCGAGGTAACTGCTCCGGCGCAGGCTGCTAATGATACTGAAATGACAGTAATGCAGGTGCAGGATGGCGCCAACAGTATTACCCTCAATATTCAGGGTTCTTCGGCGTGGGCAGCGATGACAACGGCAGATGGTCAGACAGTCGAAACACCACGCACGGCAGTGGTAACCCCCGGTACATGGAAATATCTCTCACTGGTAGTTGGTGAGGGGGCACTAACGGTCTATGTAGATGGCCGCTCTCTGGCAACAGTACCGGCACAGCTGGTGAATATGCAGGCAAATATGACAATCGGATCAATGGCGGACGGCAGCAAAGGCCTGATTGCTAATCTGGATGAGATTCAGCTGGGCAGGGTTGCCCGCAGTAGCGACTGGTTAAAGTCGATGGTTGCCACACAGGGGCAGAATGGCGATATTGTTATCTACGGTGATGACGAGGTGTTCGGTGATGAAGGCAGCATGGAGGCAGCATATATCCTCACCATTCTTAAGAGTGTGGATACAATTGGCTGGACGGTTATCGGCATCCTTATGTTTATGGCGCTTCTCTGTGTGTTGATTATCATCAGTAAACAGATGTTTTTGTCATCTGTGGCAAAGGCGAATCGCAGATTTCTTGAGGCATTTCGTGGCCTGGAGAGTAGTGCAGATACAGAACAGGAAGGCTCTTTCCTGCTCTCATTATTAAAAGAGGGGAAAAAATACAGGGCTTCCACTCTATACAGAATATATGAAACCGGAGCCAATGAACTGCGTAATAAGGTAGGCTCAACCGCAGGTGCTATGGCAACCGATTTGCGACAGCAGGCAGTGGATTCCATCAAGGCTATGTTGGATGCCGCCATGATTCGTGAGCTGCAACGACTTAACAGCAAGGTGGTAATTCTGACAATATCTATCTCAGGCGGGCCTTTTCTGGGGCTGCTTGGAACAGTGCTTGGTGTAATGATTACCTTTGCCGCAATTGCAGCCACAGGTAACGTCGATATATCAGCAATTGCTCCCGGGGTATCGGCAGCTCTTATGACAACTGTTGCAGGTCTGTTTGTGGCGATTCCGGCTCTGTTTGCCTACAACTGGCTCAATACCAAAATCAGGAACATAACCATTGATATGCGCGTTTTTTCTGACGAGATGATCAGTAAGATTGCCGAGCATCACAGCTAACAGCGGAGAATTAACAATGCCAGCAGATCTGTTTGACAACAAGGCTTTTGACGATATTGATGTAACCCCAATGCTGGATGTGGCATATGTGTTGCTTATTATCTTTATCATCCTGACTACGGCGACAGTACAGGGAATAATGGTGAACCTGCCGCAGGCAAGCAACACCCCAAGCCTGAACAAACCAAAGACAAAGGCAGTAACCATAACTCAGGATGGAGTTATCTTCCTCGACACTATTCCGGTAAGTTTGCAGGAGCTGGAGTCGGTGCTGGCACAGTATCGGGCGGCTGATCCTGAGTTGCCGGTAGTGGTAAAAGCGGATGCGACCGTGCAGTATCAGGCAGTTGTTGATGTGCTTGATGTTATGGGCAGGCTGGAGATACGGCAACTGGGGCTGGTGACGCAAAAACTGGTGAAATAGGGTATCGGTTGGTACCCGGTTTTGACGTTATTCCTAACAGAGTGCTTAATGGTATATTAAGCGCAGCGAATAAGATGTTTAGCTTCTCGTTCCTGTACTGTGCGTGTGAATGCAAAAGTAACAGTAACTGGTAATGATTTCTACCCATTGATTTGCAACCCCATTGATATGGAGGTGCCATATGAAAGAAGAAGATAACAAAAAAACAGCAGCAGAAAGTGATGATTACGATGATGAGGGTGGTAAGAGCCGAATTGTTTTGGTTGTTGCTGCTCTGGTTTTTATTGCGTTGGCAACAGTTGCGATAATCGGTATCCAGAGTCTTATCGGTGATGGAACTATGGCCCCCAAAAAAATCGTGCAGGAGGTAAAGATGGTGAATTTACCACCACCACCACCTCCCCCCGAAATTGAGCCGCCACCGCCGGAAGAAGAGATAGTAGAAGAGATACCGGAAGAGGTTGAAACACCAGATCCGATTGAAGATTCTGTTGATGATACTCCTGTCGGTGAAGATCTGGCTATAGATGCCGACGGAGGGGCAGGATTAGATGGCTTCGGTCTGCTTGGCAAAAAAGGCGGCAGGGGTCTGCTTGAAGGTGGTTCCGGAAGCGAAGGTAAAAACTACGACTTTTATGCCAGCAGTGTGCAACAGGATCTGTTTGATCATCTCTCCGATATTAAGGAGATACGTCGCAACCGTTACAGTGTAATAGTGCACCTGTGGGTTAATGCCAGCGGTAAGGTAAGAACAGTAAAGCTGGTAAGGTCAACAGGGAATGCCGACCTCGACAAATCACTCCGGTCTGCGCTGGCAAGGATGAGCAAGGTTAGTTCTGCTCCACCACAAGGTATGCCGCAACCAATCAGATTAAAGATTACATCCAGAATCTGATTATTAAGTAAGAGCATGGTTAAGAAGAACATGGTTAAGAAGAGCCTAGTTAAAGTGAATCCAGAGGAAATCTAATGTTTAAAAAGCTGATAATAACCCTTTTGCCACTGTTGATGATTGCCGGAAATGTAAAGGCAGGAGAAAAAGAGGAGTTGATGCACCTGCGCTATACCACAGCAAAGTTATTGCAGCTTCTTGTAAAAGAGGGGGTTATCAGCGCTGATAAAGCCAGGGAGATGATAAGCAATGCACAGGCAGAGGCTGAGCAAAGACTTATTGACGATAAGGCAAAGCAGATGAGTGAGCCGCAGCAGGGTGAGATAAAGGTTCCGTATGTACCCGAGTTTGTAAAAGACCAGATCAGGCAGCAGGTGAGAGCTGAATTGCGTGAGGATGTCACTAACGATGTTCTCGGAAAGGCAAAGCAGGAGCGCTGGGGTGTTCCCGGAGTAACACCGGATTGGATAGACAGAATAAAATGGAGTGGTGACCTGCGTCTGCGCGCTCAATCTGAGAGGTTTTCGGATGACAACCCGGATGGCATCCATATTAACTACAATAAAGCCAACCAGAAGGGCTCATCTGCAGGTGATGTTCTTTATAACACCAATATTTCCAGAGACAGACTCAGGGCCAGATTAAGACTGGGTATGAAAGCTAAAATCACCAATGATTTTGATGTTAGTGTGAGGCTGGCGACAGGTTCCGGGAGTGATCCGGTATCAACCAACCAGACTATGGGTGAGTACGGTAATAAATACAACCTGATGCTGGACAGGGTCTATCTTAAATTTACAGATATTGATCTTCAGGACTATCCGTGGCTTACATTCTACGGCGGGAGAATGAAGAACCCATTCCTCTCCAGCGATCTTGTCTGGGATAGTGATCTTGCTTTTGATGGCTTGGCAACAACCTTCCGTTATAACCTTAGTGGCTCTGATGATCTGTTTGATATGGATGATCGCAGCAAAACTCTATACATGACCTTTGGCGCATTTCCTCTGCAAGAGGTTGAGCTATCAACAAAGGATAAGTGGTTGCTGGGTCTTCAGCTTGGAGGCAAGTTTATCAGCGAAAGCGGTCGCTCTACCTATGAAGCAGGTATAACTGTGTATGACTACCGCAACATAACCGGAAAAAGAAACGAAACCGGATTGAGTTTGAATGATTATACTGCACCTGAGTATATGCAGAAAGGTAATACCCTGTTTCAGATAGCCAATAGCGGTAACACCAGCGATGCACCTTTTGCGCTTGCTTCCGACTATAACCTGCTGAATGTTACCGGGCGTGTGACCTTTACCCATTTTGCACCGATAAATGTGAAGGTGATCTTTGACTGGGTAAGAAATATGGGCTTCGACAGAGAGTCGATAATTGAGCGCACCGGCGGCAGTGTGATTGTCAGTGGAGGTGGTGAAGCGGATGTTTCTGATATTACCGAAGAGACAGAGGGTTATATGCTCAAGGTTGTTGTAGGGTGGCCGGAAATAACCCGCAGATATTCATGGAGGGTTTTTGGTGCTTACAAGCATCTTGAAAGAGACGCAGTACTTGATGCCTTCACCGATTCCGATTTTCATCTGGGAGGCACAAATGCCAAGGGTTTTCTGTTAGGTGGCGAGTACGGCATTCTGGATAACGTATCACTTTCGGCACGCATGCTATCTACAGATGAGATCCAGGGAGCGCCGTACGGAGTAGATGTTTTTCAGGTTGATCTTATAGCTAAGTTCTGATTTTTTATAGCGTAATTTGTTTTGTAACAAAAGTGTAATCAAATTTTAATGTTGTGATGATATAAGCAATCAAACACAAACAGTATCGATTTATTATGGAGATGGAGTTATGAATATTAGATTCATTGTAATAGCCCTTGTATTGACCGGTTTTACAGTGCCGGGTTTTGCTGCTTTAAAGAAAAGCGGCTCATCAGGTGGCGGCAATGCGGCAGCAATAATGAAGGCGCAGAAGATGATTCAGCAGTACAAGTCAGAGGCTGACCGCGCCAATGCCGAATTGGCAAAACTGCGTAAAGAGAATGAAAAGCTGGCAAAAGAGAATAAAAGACTGCAAAAAACCATCAGCGGTAAACAGAAAGAGCTACAGTACGCAGCCGGAAGCCTGCAGAACTATAAGGGCGGTTACAATAATCTCCAAGAACGAATGGTTACAATGCAGGGCAAAATGCAGGAGCTGATCGAAAAGTTCAGAGAGACAATTACCACCCTGAAACAGACCGAAGCCGAACGCAACCTGGCAAACAGCAGGCTCAAAAAGTCTGAATCACAACTGCTGAGCTGTGCTCAAAACAACGTTAAGCTTTATGATACCAACCGCGAATTACTGGGACAGTATGAAAGTAAAGGTGTTTGGGCAGCGCTGAAGCAGCAAGAGCCTTTAACCCAGCTAAGTCAGGTTCAGATTGAAAATATGATACAGGATTATCGCGATATTATTGATGACCTGAAAGTAGAGCTGGTAGCGCGAGATGAGCACAAGTAACAAATTTTCCTCTATCTGAAAAATATGCCGTATCCGGCATATTTTTTAGATAAGTTCCTCTCATGCATGTTTCATATACATAGGTGGTTACGTCGATTTTCTGTTCGTAGTTGTAATCCCCCAAATTCAAACCTTACAATCGGTTGTTTTTCTACCGAATTAATAGCGAAAGATCGACATTTGGTTATAACGGTACTTTGGTAAAGTGTGATTTTATCGGTAATTAATTGTTTGTGAGAGGATGCTGCGAAAAACTATGACGAAATCCGGCAAAGAAGACGATGATAATTCGGTGCGCTACATCTGGCAAGAATTGAAAGAAAGTCTTGAGATGTTATTTGAATTGTGAATCCACAAAAATAAAAAGGTTAGCGCCGTCGGACAAAACTTTCTATTATCTAACTAAACAATAAAATCAATGAACCTGACTCTATTGATTTTTGTTTTTGCGGTAGCGGTTTAAAGTTTAAGAGGTGTCACGGAAAAAAATAGTAATACCTTCGTTTTGAGTGTGGTAAAATCCGCCCAAATCTTACCAGTATAAATGGATTTTATTTTTTAATACGGATGTTCCCGGTAGATCTTATCAAAGGAAGCTCTGATTAATTAGAGTTTTCCAAATATATTCGGGAGCTATATATGTACAAATCGCTTTTAACTGTTTTTATTGCCACGTTTTTTTCATGTGGTTCTTTTGCAGGTTATGTTCAGTCGGATAATATCGATTACAAAGTATTTAAAGAGATTACCGACCCGGAACTGACATGTAATATCGAAACACGCCAATATTTGAATGGACAGGAGTTCAGGGTAAAAACTGACTCTAAAACATTCGTTACCTGCGAATCCGTTGAAGCCCTTGTGGATAAAACGGAAACCACTGTTACCTTCAATGGCAAAATTTCATCATCTAAAACTATATCTTATGATCCGGGTATTCCATTTGTTGTTGATGATATGGTTCCGGGGCTAAGCTGGGATGAGGTTTCTGTAATCAATGGTAACCCGGACTATAAACTTTACAGTTTTTTTGAAGCTATGGATTATGGAAATGTAAATGTGCCTGCCGGTAGTTTTGAAAATTGCCTGATGACTACATGGGAATTTGACACAAATCCGGAAATGGCTTTTGAGAATCACTACTCTTTGTGGTGGTGTGAGGATGTCGGTCTGGTCAGATATGAGATTCAAACATTAACTGAAAATGAAGAGACAGGTGAATATGATTTTGATATTAAGGTGTGGGAGCTTGATGCAATTTCATATAAAGATCAATGGCAAGTTGAACAGCATGGAGGTTTTGAGAAAGTACATATCTACAAACCGGAAAAAGAATCACCGATTGGGAAAGGGCGTTCTCTTTTGATAATGCTTGAAGGTTGCATTCAAACTTCTGATGAATATACCAAGACTGCTAATTTTGAGAAGGTCGCGGATGAATACGGTATGGTTATTGCCCTGCCGGAGGCGCAATATCAAACTCCCACAGATAATGTTCCCATGCCCGGTTGCTGGATTCCGTGGGAAGATAATAAGGCAAGGAATTCTGTAGATTACGGCAATATATTGCAGCTTGTCGCTAATCTTTTAAAAGATGAGAGTATGAATATTGACCCTGATCAGGTTTACATATCCGGATTCAGTGGTGGTTCCGGTTTTGCTATGCCTATGGCATGTCTCGCACCTGATGTTTTCGCTGGTGTAGGGCTTGCATCAGGAAGGACTCTGGATAAATATTTCGGAGCAGAACCTACAGCCGAAGAGATCACTGATTCCTGCCTGGCCTTGGCTGGGGATTATGCTGGCTGGTTCGATACCCAGATAACATCCATTATTCATGGAGTCAATGATCAAAAGGTCCTATATGAAAACGCTCTTTTAAGTGCCGAAGTTATGGGGAAGATATATGGCATTTCTAAGAAAGATGGTTCAAATGATATTGCTAACGGTGGGCTTACAGAAGAGATGTGGGGCGACAACCGAATCTCTTTATTGACAATTAATGATTTCGGTCATGGTTGGCTAGGTGGGATTGGTGCATCAGGATATTATATAACTGATAAAACTGGCGTTAACTATCTTGAATATCTTGCCGGATATTTTGTTGAGAATAATAAAAGGGTTAATAACTCTCCGGTTATTAGCGGTTCTCCTGAAACCATTGTAAATGAAAATGAAGCTTACTCTTTTAGCTTTGTTGTAACTGATGATCAGTCTGAGTTGCCGACAATAACTATTAATAACAAACCTTCGTGGGCAAATTTTGATCCGATTGGCGGCACACTTACAGGTACACCCGGCTTCAATGACGCAGGTGTGTACAATGATATTTCGATATGCGCCTTTGATGGAGTTAATACCTCCTGTCTAGGTAAATTTTCTATTGAGGTAATTAATGTAAACAGACTTCCTGTAATTAGCGGTTCCCCTGCGATTACAGTTAAAGAA
>QZLD01000104.1 GCA_004796385.1 Gammaproteobacteria bacterium
CAATCTTGCGGATTGCTGCTTTCGTGCCAGTGAGATAAAAGACTCAAAATTCGAAAACTGCATTCTTAATAACTGCGATTTTCGAAAAACCGCCATAACCGAAGCCCAGTTTATCAATAACGAAACCATAGATGTGCTTTACTACGGCAAAGCTCCGTGGGATGGCAAATCCAACCACAAAAACTGGGAAGAGATTTTGCACACCTTTGATGGGGAGTAGTATTCCAATTAGTTATGGTGATTGTCCAGTTATTGAAATAAAAATAATAAATTGCTACTTTGTTTGTGTTCATCAACCGAGGTTTTTATGTTTTATTCAAATCAAGAAAATATTTTTGTCCTTAATTGCAATATAGCCATTAACGGGCATTGTCATCTTAATAATACTTAGCCTCAATTTCTTTTTTAGATTATCTAATGAGCCACCATGCTCTTTTGTCTTGGCAGTATCGGCAAGGAGTGAGCGTCATTGTTTTGTATTTGTTGTAAAATCATGGTCTCCTGATTTTTATTTCTTGTCCGCATACTCTGGTTTTCTTTAGTGTTTTTAAAATCTCTTTCGGCATTCCTACAGGTAGGTCTACGGTGCTGAAATGTTTGTGTATTTCGATGTTTCCTATGTAGCAGCTTTCAATTTCAGCTTCGTTTGCAATAGCCCCGACAATATTTCCTGGTCTGACTTTGTTTTTGGTTCCTACTTCAAGAATGAATCTTTCCATTTCTATTTCAGGATACTCTTTGAGAGGTTGTGCCTGTCCTGGATTTGTTTCGCTAAGGTAGCTATCAACAGGCCTGTTGTCTTGCTTGTTGTGTTTTTTGCTACTATTTTTGTCGCTTGTGTTTTCTGTTTTTTGTTTGATTTTCTTTAGTGGTTTATCAGCAAGAAACAGGCTGTCACCTTTGTGCATAAGGCGAGCCAGTGCAGAGGCAATATCTTCAAGAGAAAGGTCTGTATCTTTAACCATCTCCTGAATGATTTTGCGATATGGATCTTTTTTATCCAATCTGACTTGAGATGTAACCGAATCCTTAAAGTTGGAAACTCGTAGTCTGTTAATGTCGTCTATAGACGGAAGTTCAAGCTGATCAATGGTTTTTTTAGTAACCTTTTCAATCTGGTGTAGAATTCTTCTCTCTCTGGGGGTAACTAGGAGAATAGCCTCACCGGATTTTCCTGCTCTGCCTGTGCGTCCAATTCGATGTATATAAGATTCGGTATCATAAGGAATATCATAGTTAATGACGTGACTGATTCTATTTACATCAAGACCTCTTGCTGCAACATCTGTTGCTATTACTATATCTACAGCCCCATTTTTCAGGCGCTCTATTACTCGTTCCCTCATCTTCTGAGGAATGTCCCCATTCAGAGCTTCGCTGGAATAGCCTCGCGCTTCAAGTTTTTCAGCAAGTTCAACAGTTGCGGTTTTAGTGCGAACGAAAACTATTACGCCATCTGTTTGTTCGAATTCCAATAATCTGGCAAGAACTTCAAGTTTATTACGCTGATCAGTTAGCCAGTATCTCTGTTGGATTGTATCTGCTGTTGCTGTTTTTGAGGCAATATTTATCTCTTGAGGGGATTGCATATATCTTTTTGCAACCTTACGGATTTCCTTTGGCATGGTTGCAGAAAACAGAGCGGTTTGTCTTTGTTGTGGCAGGTGAGACATCACCCATTCGATATCTTCGATAAAACCCATGCGTAGCATTTCATCTGCTTCATCAAGAACAAACATGCTGATATTTGCAAGAGAAAGGGTTTCTCTTTTTATATGATCCATAACCCTTCCCGGAGTGCCGACAACAACATGGACGCCTCTTTTAAGGTGTTTGAACTGAATTTCATAAGATTGACCGCCATAAATAGGGATAATATGAAAACCTTTCATGTGCCTGGCATACTTTTGTAATGCTTCAGATACCTGTATTGCCAGTTCTCTGGTAGGAGTTAGCACCAATAGTTGAGGTGATCTGTCTGATAGATTTATTTTTGATAGCAAAGGTAATGCAAACGCTGCTGTTTTACCTGTTCCGGTTTGAGCCATGCCTATAATATCTTCTCCATTGATAATGTGAGGGATACATTGGCTCTGTATTGGAGTCGGTGTTTCGTAACCAAATTCCAGTAGAGATTTTTTAATCTCAGGAAGGATATTAAATGAATCAAATAGTACTGTGCTGTTAGCATCAGACATAATAAAACCTCAGGTTTGGGCGGAAGACAGAATGTTTGGAAAAACGACTGTACCGACTGGTTCGAACTAAACATGATTTCCAGAAACCCCTGGATGGCTACCTCGCCTGAAATAATGCTTCCTGTCGGTTTTTATGAAAAATTCGGACTAAATTAAAAGAGGCTGATATTCTATACTTTTTGCGGTAATTCAGCAATTTATATATGCGGTATTTTGTTTTTAGTGAGATGGTTGGTGATTTGCGGTATATTTGCGATCTGTTTTTATCGCGTGAACGGAAGGTCTCAAATGAAAATTGTATTAGCTCAGTGTAATTTTACTGTTGGTGATTTTGATGGCAACTTCAACAAAATTGTAGATATTCTCGAAGAGTACGGCAGTATAGCAGATATGTTGGTTTTTCCGGAGATGTCTTTTACCGGTTACTATCCAATGGATCTAATTGAGCGCCCCGGGTTTTTCGAAAGGCAAAATAGAGCTTTGCGAGATCTGCTTAAGGTTACAGAACAGTTTGATTGTGTTGTTGTGATTGGAGGGATATCCGAAAACAAGGATAGCGGAAAACCTTTCAGAAATTCACTGTTTTTAATTAAAGATGGCAGGATAATTTTTGATTACAGTAAAAAATTGTTGCCGAATTACAATATTTTTGATGAAAGACGTCACTTTGAGCCGGGTACGGATTCAGGGATTTTTGAATACCAAGGTAAGACAATTGGTTTTCTTATTTGTGAAGATGGCTGGGGGGAATCTGCCGATAGCAATTATGATAGCAATCCTTTGAAAGAATTCGACAATAAAATTGACCTGCTGGTTTCAATAAATGCTTCGCCGGCATCTGAAGGAAAGCAAAAAGAGCGAATCGATATATATTCAGAAAACTGCAAGCGTTTGGGGGCGGGTGCGGTTTATGTAAATATGGTTGGTGGTAATGACGAGATTGTTTTTGATGGTAACAGTTTCTATATGAGTAAAAACGGAGAGATAAAGCTGAAACTTGCAGCCTATGCTGAAGATGTATCTCTTATAGATACCACTCTGATCGGAGAAATGAAAACGGTAGATATTCATGGAGCAAATATCTATGAGGATTTTTATCGGCAAATTATCCTTGGTTTAAAGGATTATGTCGAAAAATGTGGTTTCAGAGGAGTTGTAATCGGCAGTTCAGGAGGTATTGACAGTGCTCTCACAATAGCTTTGGCAGTTGCTGCTTTAGGTGCTGAAAATGTAATTGCAGTTACTATGCCTGGGCCTTTTTCTTCCGGTGGCAGTGTTGGTGATTCTGAGTCTCTTTGTTCAAATCTTGGTGTGAGGCTTTTTAATGTTTCGATTGTTGATGCCTATCATCTTGCCCAAAAGAGATTTACAGATTCTTTTGGAGGTGAGCCGGGAAGACTTACTAAAGAAAATATGCAGGCGCGTATTAGAGGGCAGATCATAATGGAATATTCCAATAATTTCGGACATTTGCCTTTATCAACAGGAAATAAAAGCGAGATGTCTGTTGGTTATGCCACGCTTTATGGAGATATGAATGGTGGTTTGAATCTTATTGGAGATCTTTATAAAACTGAGGTTTACGGGCTTTCACAATATATAAACAGAATAAATTGCAGCGAAATTATTCCTGATGCAATTATAGAAAAAGAACCGTCAGCCGAGCTTTCAGAAGGGCAGAAGGATAGTGATTCTCTACCTGAATATGAATTGCTTGATGCTGTTCTTAAATTGTATATAGAAGGAGAATTCCTGGATAACAGGGAAATTGCAGATATTAATTCAATAATTGATAAATATAATTTTAAGGATATCGCTTCTGTTATGAAAATGGTTGATAGAGCAGAATATAAAAGGAGGCAGGCTCCTCCGATTATAAGGGTTCATAAAAGATCATTTGGTTGTGGCAGAAGGTTGCCAATTGTGCAGAAATTTGTATCTGAAATGCCTTTGCTATAAGTGTTTTTAGGACATATGAAATATTATTATGAAATATTTCATATATATTAAGGTAATATCGGAAAAAATTTGTTAAACTCAGTCAAATGTAGATAGAGAGATCTGTTGTTATTTTATCCACAGGAAATGGAAAGTTGCAACAGAGTTATATTTCGGTTGAGATCAAAGAGCCAAAAGACTTTAGTATCATCGACCTGAAAAAGGCTAAAATAAAATGATGTTTGCAGAAGATTTAATAGAAAGAAATCAAAAACAAGTAAAAGTATCGGTTAGAGGTAGACGCAGAGTATCGACAAATGTAGCAGGTCGTGATCTTGACTCTTTAAAAAAGCAAAAAGAGTATCTGGTTTGCAGGCTTAATGATATAGATAAGCAACGTAATCAGTTTAAATCTCAGTTAAGAGCGTTGCATGGTCAAGCGGGCCGCTCAAAAATTGTTGCCAGAATTAAAAGTCAGGACAGCAAGCTTCTTGCTGATAGAAACGACACATGTCAGCAGATAGGCGATATTAAAAAGCTTATAAAGGTTTTGAATCAGGAGATACAGCCAAAGCATGAGGTTTTGGCTGCTAACTTTATGCGTTTGGCAAAGGAACGTTTGCCCGATGAGCTATATAAAGAAATTCTTGAAGATGCGCGTACAGCAACTATCGATTCGCAGGGGTTGATTGAAGGGTTGCAGGAAAAAGAGTAATTTTTTATATTTCCTCATTGTCTCTCTGTGCGATATCAATATGCCGGAATAGATTTTCTGATGACATGAACTCCTGCTTGGGTCAGGCTGGGGTTTAGTAGTTTCAGTATCCAATTTTATCTATTGTTATTTGCTTTTCAGTAGCACTTCCTATGTTTTCAGATCCTTGTGTTGCGCTGTAGCCAAAGTCTTCTTTTGTCAGAACAGATTCATCACTGAATGTGGCAACGGCAATATTTGCCGCTTCTGTTTTTTGATTATTGGAAAAATAGAGGTTGATTATGCCATCTGTGGATATGTCTACATTGGAAAGAATTCCTGTTGAAAAACCATTTTGCTCCAGCTCCTCAATCTCAAAGTTGGCATTGTTCTGGTGCAGGCTACTGAGATTTAAATCGGTAATTTCAATAGGGTTGGCTCCGGTTGTTACGGCAAAGGCATCGAAAGAGATGTTGTCAATATTGCTGTTGAGTGTTTCTCCATCATTACTCCAGCTATTCAAGGAGCCGTTATTGTCGAATGTAAGCTCAATATAGGTTTGTTCGTCCGAGGTTGTAGTCAAATTGTCGATTTTCAGAAACAGATTCCAGATATTGTTTGATTCTTTCTGAAAATAGAAACTTGCTGTATGAGTTCCTCCCTGATTATCATGGATTACGGTTGATGTAGAGTGATTATAGGTAGATGGATCATCTGCTGAAAATGTTGTCTCTATAGCTGATTGCTCTGAATCAATATTGCCGGAATAGATATAGCAGAGCTAAAGTCGGATATGGCCAGTTTTATAGCAGCCATTGCTGGAATATTGTCGTCTGTGATCATCCTTTTTGCAGCAGTAAGGGCGGCGTGAGTGTATGGAATGACAGCTATCTATGTGGTTTCGGTGAATTCATCCAATAGCCCGGATATTTCGTCATCTACATCAATGATTATGGTTTCTCCTGATGGATTTGTTTCAAATGGCCCTGCTATAAGATCGCCTCTCAATCCATCTGTATCTATTTTGTAAATAGAAACTTGTGCGTTTGCAATTGGCCCTTTGGACACCCCCCCTGAATGTTCGGTGTTTCGTTATCAGCATTTGAATTATTATTGCAAGAGTAAAAAAACAGAGACGAAAATAATATAAGTAGTCCCAATCTGAAAGAGGCCATAATCAATCCTTTGTGTGGACAAATTAAAAAGCATATAACAAATTATGAATTATAGGTTTGCATTTTTCCAATAATAATGTGGTTTTGGGGTTTTTCTTATCTTAATATAGTGTATGATTACAGAACGGCTTATAAAGAGTGTATAAGCCGATATATCAACGGTAAGGTAGATTATGCAGGCAAATACAGATTACATAAAAGTGATTGCCCCAATAGCATTTCCCAATAGGCGATGTGCTGCTTATCTGTTTTCCGGATTATCTCTGCTATTCCTGCCCTGATGGGCGGATATCTTGTCCTGGCGAGGGGAAACGCATCCACAAAAATTAAATTCAGCCTTGCAGATCAGCAAGGTTGGTTTTCGGTTATAGCGATAACGTTAGTTGGAGAACATGATGAGCAATAAAGATAAATTGATAATATTCGATACAACCATGCGTGATGGAGAGCAGAGTCCCGGCGCATCTATGACAAAAGATGAGAAAATTCGTATTGCCAAAAAACTGGAGAAGATGCGGGTGGATGTTATGGAGGCAGGGTTTCCTGCGTCAAGCCCTGGAGATTTTGAAGCAGTAAAAGCAGTAGCAGAGGCTGTTAAAGAGAGTTCTGTGTGCGGACTTGCAAGAGCCAGAAAAGAGGATATTGATAGAGCTGGCGAAGCACTGAAAAATGCAGTTGCCCCGAGAATTCATACATTTATCGCAACATCGCCCATTCACATGAAAATGAAGTTGATGATGACTCCCGATGAGGTGGTGGAGCAGGCTGTATGGGCGGTAAAGCACGCACTTAAATATACCGATGATGTTGAGTTTTCTCCTGAAGATGCCGGGCGTTCAGATAAAGATTTTCTTTGTCGGGTTATTGAGGCTGTAATTGCAGTCGGAGCAAAGACAGTGAATATTCCTGATACTGTTGGTTATAATCTTCCGTGGCAGTTTGGTAATTTGATTAAAGAACTGCGCGAAGGAGTGCCCAATTCAGATAAGGCGATTTTTTCGGTTCATTGTCATAATGATTTGGGACTTGCTTCAGCCAACTCAATTTCAGCAGTGTTGAATGGTGCCCGGCAGGTTGAATGTACTATTAACGGTTTGGGAGAGCGTGCAGGTAATGCCTCCCTTGAAGAGATTGTGATGGCTGTTAGAACAAGGCAGGATATGTTTGAGTGCGATACCAATATCGACACAACTCAGATAGTGCCATGTTCAAGGCTTGTTTCCGGTATTACAGGTTTTGTGGTTCAGCCTAACAAAGCAATTGTTGGGGCGAATGCTTTTGCCCATGAGGCTGGTATTCATCAGGATGGTGTGCTTAAAAATCGGGAAACCTATGAGATTATGCGGGCGGAAGATGTTGGTTGGATTGAAAATAGAATGGTTCTTGGTAAACATTCTGGTCGTAATGCTTTTAAATCTCGCTTGAAAGAACTGGGGATAGATTTTGCATCGGAAACAGAATTGAATGAGGCTTTTATTCGTTTCAAAGATCTGGCTGATAAAAAGCATGAAATCTTCGATGAGGATTTGCAGGCATTGGTTACTGATACAGGAGCTGACAGCTCAAATGAGTATGTTTCTTTTGTATCTCTTTTCTCAAAATCGGAAACAGGTGAACAGCCGTTTGCTAAAGTAACTATGGTTTTTGATGGAGAAGAGGTAAGCGCTGAGAGTACAGGTAGCGGGCCTGTCGATGCAGTTTACAAGGCTATTGAAAAAGTTGTTAGTAGTGGGGCTGAGTTAAAGCTTTATTCGGTTAGCAATATCACCAGTGGTACGGATTCACAAGGAGATGTTAGTGTCAGGCTGGAAAAAGGTGGTGCTATTGTTAATGGGCATGGCTCAGATACAGATATTGTAACAGCTTCAGCCAAGGCTTATATTAATGCGCTAAATAAGATTTTTGTTAGAAGGCAGAGACGGCATCCTCAAAAAGAGAGCGATGTCTGATTAACAGGTCGGCGGCTTTAGCCGCCGATTTTTTATGTTTATGTTACAGGGGCTGGTTCGTTGGATACTGAAATTAAACAAGAATATTTGAAGCAGATGGGGATCGATATCTGGGTAAGGCGTAATGTTGAACCGGATAATCTGTTGGAGCAGAAGACTATTTCTTTAGAAGAGCCTTTGCCACATTCTGTTTCAAAATCAGATGAAATTGTTCTTCAGCCGGAATCATATGTAGAAACAACTAGTGAACCTGCTATTGAAAATTCTTCTCTTTATTCGGATTATGATCTTGACCGTCTAAGAAATGAGGTAGAGCAGTGTCAGAAGTGCCAATTGTGTCAGACAAGAAATAATTCTGTTTTTGGTTATGGTTCTGATGTGGCCAGACTTATGATTATCGGCGAGGCCCCAGGTGCGGATGAGGATAGAGAAGGATTACCATTTGTTGGTAGAGCAGGAAAGCTGCTGGATAACATGTTGCTTGCGATAAAGCTGAATCGTGAGATTATCTATATTGCTAATATTCTCAAATGCAGGCCGCCTAATAATAGAGACCCCCAAGTGGCAGAGGTTGAGGCGTGTACTCCTTACTTAGAGAGGCAGATAGAACTTATTCAACCGGATGTGATTTTGGTGTTGGGAAGAGTTGCCGCCCACTATCTGTTGCAGACTGATGCTCCTCTTTCACGTTTGCGCGGAACCCAGACTGTTTATGGTAAAAGGTCAACTCCAGTAGTTATTACTTATCATCCGGCTTACCTTTTGCGCTCACCAGACCAAAAAAGAAAAAGTTGGGAGGATCTGAAAATGGTTAAAAGAATTCTTAGCAAAAAATAAATATTAATGAAGCCAAATATAATAATAAGAAAAATGGAAGATAATGACTTGGATAAAGTTATTTCTATTGAAAATAGTTGTTATCCATTTCCGTGGACAAAAAGAATCTTCAGTGATTGTATAAAGGCTAATAATATTTGCAAAATTTGTGAGATTAACGGGAATATAATAGGTTATTTGATTATGTATGTTGCTGTTGCAGAGGCTCACATATTAAATGTTTGTGTAAAAAAAGATATGCAAGGAAAAGGGCTTGGAGCATCTTTGATGGATGAGGCGATGGAAAATGCAGTTCGTTTGAATGCCGATACCGCTTTTCTTGAGGTAAGGGTTTCCAATGCAAAGGCAATAGAATTGTATTCACTGTATGATTTTGTTGAGGTGGGGCAGCGACCAAATTATTATCCTGCTGAAAATGGCAGGGAAGATGCGATTGTTATGGCTAAGCATATTTCTCCTATGGTCTTTAATGGTATTTAGGCGCAATCGTTAACTTTGGGTGGATATTCCCAAAAGACTTCTATATAATCAATTTCTTGTTACATTTCGTTACTTGATAGAATTCTAGTGGGTATGTAAAAATTTAAAAAATCGCAGAACGTATTTTTATTTAAAGCAAATTATAAAAACAGATGTGGAGGAGATTATGTTTAAAAGGTTTTTTATTTTGATTTTAGCAGTTGGTTTTTTGTGTGCTTGTCAGGAGTCACAAGAAGATTCTGTTAGTGCTATGGATAATGATCAGGTTGTTTCTGAAGCTGTTGAGGAAGAAACTGCAGAGATGAAAACGGAATCTGCATTTTTTGATAGTTTTGAAGATAATTATTGCGTAGAGAGTGATGAGCCGGTTCTCGGAATTGCCGATTTTCATAGTCAGTCTGCTGAAAATAGTCCTTTTGTAGGGGGTGATCAGGTTAGAGTTCATATTTACCTCAGTAGTTCAGATGATATCTCGGAGCTTAATCTATCTCTTGGGGATGTAAAATTAATTAGCCAAAATGTTATCGGAAAAGATTGCGAAAAGATTTACGAATATGATTTCCCTGTTACTGTGGGCAATTATGAATTAATGATTTATTCCGATGAATTGAATACAGATGCTATTTTTGATGTTTCTTTTGAAGGTGAAACCTGGATGTATATCGGTATTTTGGAACAGCAGGTGCATTTTGAGAGTCAATCCGAACCATATAGTTTTATGTGATATTTTTTTATAAGCCATTTTCGGGTTATCCGAAAATGGCATTGTTTTCATTATGGTATGTCATTGAATTAACTGGCTTCTGAATAAAGTAACCTTGAACATAGCTAACCTGAGCCTGCCATAAAGAGGCCAGTGTGTTAGCATCATCAACATAACCTCCAATTATCTTAATTCCCTTCTTTTCGCATAAAGAAACCAGTTGGTTTAGTTTTTCCTGTATTTCAATATCTTTATTTAGTTCATGTATAAAAAGTCTATCCAGCTTTATAAAAGACGCATTTATATCAAGAGCGGTTTTAAATGTGGAGTTAATATTATGATTTCCGGATTGCTTTAGTATTATGGATTGTTTAGCGGAGGAAATTGCTTTTGCAAAATCCAGGTATTTTTGTTTTTCGGGAGAGATATCATCCTGATTAATAGCGAATGCCAGAATTTTATCCGGGATATTATTTTGTTCATGTTTTTTTAATAACCAATTCTGCAATTTTCCTGATAATACAGTTTTTTGAGAAATATTTGCTATCAGTTCAATATCTGTTCCCGATTCATTTTTTCTTTTAGCAATATCAAGAGCGCGGCGACAGATTTCTATATCAATTCTTTCAATTATATTAATCTTATCGGCAATATGCAGAAACTGTTCAGGAAGAGTTTCTCTTTTTTTCATGCGGAAAAGCACTTCGTATTGGTGGCGGTCATTTTCATATAGTCCGACTATAGGTTGATAAACAATTCTGAATTGGCCATCAGCAATTTTTTGCTGCCATCTTTTTCTTCTGGCAATGTTTTTTTTCTGTTCCTTTTTGGCAGTATAAAACTTAATGCCATTGCCGCCGGATTCTGCCACGCTATTTGCAGCGATTTCTGCTTGAGAAAGAGTCTCAATTTCATTTTCAAGTTTAGGGCTGAAAGTGCTTATACCAACACTGATAATAATATCTTTTATTTTATATTTGTCGCTTTTGGAAATTTTGGTTTTTATCTCTTTTAAAAGCAGCCGGATATCCTCTCCAAGTTCTTTGTTGTTTCTGTTGTGGACAATAGCGCAGAAGACAGAATCGCTGTATCTGGCATATATGTCTTTATCTCTTGCTTTTAATATTGCCGCAGAGGCAAGTTCTTTAAACATAAATTCATCGGAAAATTTAGATTCCGAATCACTATTTGTTTTCTGAAACAATATATAAACAAGATCAATTTTTCTTGAATGATCTTTTTTTACAGTTGCATGTGCTTTTTCAATTTCTGCTAAGAAGTATTCTCGATCATAAAGTCCTGTAATGGAATCATGGCGCTGTAAGAGAGGAGAGTATTTATTTGATATAAGATTTCTCTTTATTATTCTGCTAAGAGCCGAAACTAATCTTTCTGCTGAAACCGGCTTGGTAATGAATTTATTATTGGAAATATTGCTGCATTCCAGTTCGCTGTATAGTTTGGAATCCTCACAAAGAAATATAAACGGAGTGTTAACTGTAAAGTCGAAAAAAGATCTGATGATAGTAGCCATCTCCAGTCCACTGCAATTTTCGAGAGCCATATCCGTGATTACAACATCAGGTTTGTTTTTAGAAATTTTATCTATTGCATTTTTTTCGGAGGTGAAATCGATATTAAAATTTTCAGTCGGCATTTGGGATATTATTTCATCCCATTTGTTATTTTTATTGCATATAAAGAGTGCATTACAGGAGCTGTTATTGTTGCAATTAGCATCATTAATACGATCAAAAATCGATGGCTTTATCGGGTAGTTATAAAAACCTTCTCCGCCCAATTTAAGTGCTTTTAAATGGGTATTTAATGAGTTATCTGTAGAGATAAAGATGATGGGGAAGCGGTGATTTGTATATTTTGTTAGATTTTTATTTTGATTATCATTTTCAGATAAAAAGTGTTCAAGCCCGATTACTGCTCCGGAAATATCAATATGAGAAAGTTTTTGTAGCAGGTCGCCATAGGTTTTTGTAGTAATTAAATTATAGTTATCTTTAGCTGTTTGAGTTAATTGGTTTGTATTGGTTCTATTGTCGAAAATTATTATCTTTTTAAGGCAGTGTTTATCTGTTTGGTTCATTGCTATCCCCGAAATATGCTGAGATTTTTATTTTTAGAGCATTTTGCGATTTGTCTATGGCGCATTCCTATAAGTAAGTATATAACCTTTTGAAAGAATTAGGCATGAACTCTGTTATTTAAACGAGATGCGGAGCTACAATGCAAGGCTTAGAAACCAACAAGCATAGGCTGCAAATTAGCAGCAACCCCACGAGTCTTGAAGAAAAACATTATATAGAGATTTTATTAAAATTGGAAAATACTAAATCAGAAGCAATGTAAACCGATACAAGGTGGGTTGTTTCAATATAATGAACGCTAATCTATTTTCGAATCTTGCAAAATTTATGATGTAAACTAATATTAATGTTAGTTTAAGCTTGGAATCCTTACCCCCGATTCTTTTGTAATATGCGGATGTTTGAAAGCATCCGTAGTTTGTTATTAATTACAGGGATCGTGGTTCCATGAAAATCAGATATAAATTAGTTTCTGCACCGCTTATATCGACATTTCTTATTCTGGTTGTCGGTTACCTGAATATTTCGGCACTTTCCAAACAGAAAGATATTGCTCAGAACGGCTTTCAAAAAGAATTTAACGCATATCAGCGAATTACCCGGATAGTAGATAATCTCAAGGAATTAAATACCCTTAATTACAGGAATATTGTCTTCTATATTGGAGATAATAATGAGGAAGCTCTCAATAAATCATATGAATATCTGTTTAAGGAGTTTGATAAAAATATTAATAATCTCAAACTGGAACTGGATAGAAGCGACGTAAGTTCATCTCAAAAGCAGAAAATCAGAAAATCCTTAAAGTTATTGGACGAGTATATTCAGTCGTCAACTGAGGCCTCCGGGTTGATAGTGATAGATGCAACAGCAACAATTACTTCGGTTCAATATGCAGATACAATATTCACCAAATTAAATGCCCTTCTTGATGAGGTTTTAAACGAAGGTAAACAGAACAGCAGTGATCGCATACAGGCGTCAATTTCATTGGCGGATGGTGCAATTATGTGGTCAGTGATTCTGGTGGTTTTTGCCATATTTGTTTCTTTTGTTATATCTATAATATTTGCCAGCAGGATAACAGCTCAGATTATCGGGGTTGAGAGGGTTATTGCAAATGTTTCATCTGGAGATTTATCTCAAAAAATAAATCGTATTTCAGATGATGAAATTGGAGATATGTCAAACGATTTTAATAAACTTGTTGATGTGCTTCAAGATACTATTACCGGGAGTATAAAAAACTCCGGCAGACAATTGCTGGAACTGTCCGGAGAGTTAAGAAAAGTTAGCGATGCTTCGCTGGAAGCAATAGGTGAGCAGCATCATGAGATAGAATCCGTTGTCAGATCAATGAAGGAGATGACAGGCACCACTCATGGTTTAGCTGAAAGTACCAGCACAATTGCCGATGCCGCCAGTTCTGCAAATGCCAATGCAGCAGCAACGGAAAAAATAATGGAAACGACAGTCTCTTCCGTTAATGAATTGGCGGAACAGATACTTCATGGAGATGATGTTGCGAAAAAACTTGGAGAGGATAGCGAGCAGATAGGAATGGTGCTTGATGTAATTAGGAATATTGCCGAACAGACAAATTTATTGGCACTAAATGCCGCTATTGAAGCTGCCAGAGCCGGTGAGCAGGGCAAAGGCTTTGCTGTGGTAGCTGATGAGGTTCGTATTCTGGCGCATAAGACTCAGAAATCAACGGAAGAGATTCAGGGGATTATCTCCAGAGTCCAGGAGGGGATTGAAGAGATATTGCTGGTTATGGAAAAAGGTCAGGGGCAGGTAGGTGAAAGCGTAAATTGTACAAAACGTAGTGAGGAATCGCTGGCTCAGGTTTCGTTATCTATTACGCATATCGCTGATATGAGTATCGCGACAGCATCGGCAATTGAAGAGCTTTCATCAGTAGCTGCCACTATTCATAATAGTGTGGAAAATATTAAAAAGTCAGGGCTGGAAACGGTAAAGAATTCTGAAAGTGTTCATGAATTCAGTAACAGAATGCAAGGAATGTCATCTGAACTTGATCAGATGATTAGTTTTTTTCATTAGCAAACCAAAGGAGATAAGTTATGAAAAAGTCGTTGTTTAAGAAGATAGTAGCTGTAATGGGTATTATTGTCTGCTTTTCCGGCATCGCTGCCGCCGCCTCAAAAGAGGATGCAAAAAATATGGTAGAGAAGGCGATAAAATATATCGAAGAAAACGGAATGGAGAAGGCTGAGGTAGCTTTTAAAGATAAAAAAGGCGATTTTATTAATGGTCAGCTTTATGTCTTTGTTATCAACTTTGACGGATTGATGATTATTCATCCGATAAAGGCCAATCTTGAAGGGAAGAATCTTAATAAACTGAGAACTCCTGACGGTATATATTTTATTCAGGAGATGAACAAAAAAAGCAAAGAAGACGGAGAGGGTTGGGTAGACTATAAATGGGCTAACCCGGAAACAGGAAAGGTTTCACCTAAGTCTACTTATGTTAAACGAATTAAAGGAAAAGAGATGTATGTCGGTTGCGGGGTTTATACCGACCCGGAATGATTTTGGAGCTATCTGCAATTAAACAGGCCGGGAGAGCAAATTGTTTAATTGCAATGTTGTAAGGCCGCTTAATGGATGAGGAGTTTGTATCTGTTGAGCGGTTTTAATAACTTATATTGTTAGTAAGGAACGTGTTATATGTTGAAAAATAAACCAGGATGTACGGCTGGAATTGGTTTTGCAGATATTGTTGATATCGAGCATCTTAGAGAACTATTGACTAATTTTAACCGTTTAACTGGGATTTCTGCTGCCATTATCAGGCCTGATGGTGATGTGGATATTTCTATATCATGGCAGGATGTGTGCACTAAATTTCACAGGGTTTGTGACAAAACAAGAGCAAGATGTATAGAGAGTGATCAATATATAAATGCCAGAGTTCAGGATAGTGATTATATTGAATACAGGTGTAAAAATGGTTTGTGGGATATTGCATCTCCCATTGTTGTGGATGGGTATCATTATGCAACGTTATTCATCGGTCAGTTTTTTTATGCGGATGATTTTATTGATATTGCTTATTTTGAAGAGCAGGCAGAAACATTCGGTTTTGATAAACAGGAATATATAAAGGCTATTAAGAAGGTTCCTGTATTTGAAAGGTCTTATGTAAAGGATATTTTGGATTATCTTCTCCAATTGGTTAGTTTTATTTCTGAGCTTGGTTTTAGCAACAAAAAACTTATGAATGAAATTAAGGAAAGAGAAGAGATAGAACAGGCATTGGAAATTAGTGAGAAAAGATATCGTTTCCTTGTCGAGTCTATGAATGATGGATTTCTTCTTTTGGATAGCAATGGAAGAGTAGACTACTGTAATGAAAAATTCTCCAGAATGATTGGTTTTCCTAAGTCGGAAATAGTTTCCCGGCATTTTTCCCTGTTTTGTGGAGCAAATGATTGCTTTTCTTGTAAGGAAGAAGGGATGTGTGAAGCCCTGAAAAATACAGTTGAGAAGAGTTTGATATCAAAAGATGGTGAGGAGATTCCCGTATTGCTTTCTCCTAGTGATGAACTTAGTTTAAGTAGTGGATTTGAAGGAATATCCGTTGTTGTAACAGATCTTAGTGCAAGGCTGTATAAGGAACATATGAGATTACAGACTGCCAGAAGGCAAAGAGATTCAATTTTTAAAGAGGTTAATCATAGAATAAAAAATAACTTGCATGGAATAATGGCTATTTTGCGTAGTGCTGATAGAGACAAAGATGATCCATTTGAGGTTATTAATCGTTCCGCCAGTCAGGTTGAATCTATAGCAAAGGTTTTTGATTTGCGTTGTAGAGATAATATGAAGGTTTCTGTTACTAAATTGCTTGGGAGTCTTTGTTCGTCAGTTTCGGGATATGCAGGAGAGGTTGTTGTACAAGAAGATCATAAAGATTGTATTTGTGTTTATTTAGCAGATGAGGAAGCTGTTCCAATAGCTCTGATATTTAATGAGTTGATTACTAATGGAATGAAGCATCTTACCGGGGTGTATGAAAATAATGTTTCTCTTAAGGTTCTTAATTTATTTATGGAAGGTGTTTATATGGTTGAATTCAGAAACATGGGGGTATTATCTGAAAATTTTAATTTTTTATCCGGTGAAGGGTGTGGAGATGGACTTGATTTAATAAAATCGTTATTGCCAAAGGATAATTGCAAATTTAATATCGCTCATATCAACAATGAAGTTGTGGTTCAGTTAAGTATGAAAAAGCCTGTTATTAGTTTGGAGAAAAAGTAGTTGTGGTTTTGCAAAAGAGCGTGAAAAATATTCTTGTGGCTGATGATGACAGGCTGGTTTTGTCCATGTTATCAAAAGGGTTGGAGAATTATGGCTATAAAACAATTAGTGCGGGTAATGGTGCCGAAGCCTTGGAACTTCTTGGGTTGCATGAAATAAATATTGCGATTCTGGATGTTAGAATGCCTTTGATTAATGGTATTGCCGTTGCAAGAAAGATAAAGGATATATGCGATTTTCCAATAATATTTTTGTCTGCATATGATGATGAAGAAACTGTTTCTATGGCAAGAGAATTTGGTGCATATACCTATCTTGTAAAGCCTTTTGATGTAAGGAGGATTATTCCTATAATTGAAATGGCAGTAGAAAGAAACAATGAGAAAAATTCGCTAAAAAAAATCAATTCAAAGTTAACTGATAATCTTGATAAAAATCGCTGTATAAATGTTGCGGTAGGAATATTAATGCACAGATATGCAATTGACAGAGATGAGTCATATGAAAGAATACGCAGTTATTCCAGAAAAAACCGAAAGACAGTTTTCAATGTAGCGGAAAATATTATTAATGCTTCTGGTTTTATAGAGATGTTTTCTTAGGTATAGTGCTGATTAATTGCTTGCTCGTTTTGTTTTTTTTTAATAAATGTTGTGGCGCTTAGTGTCCTGCCAGCTTTGGTTTTTTGCCGGCGGGACGTCGGTATATTCAGAAGATGTTTTTATGGTTCAATATCTACATCAAAAAAGTGGTCCACGCATGCAGCATAATCACCCTCTTTAAAAGCTGAAAAAGGTGTTTGGTATCCAACAAGTTTACAGGCATAGCTACTACCATCTGGTGTATCCGCTGACCAGCTCCAATCTTGTTCCCAAAATATATTCAAGGCTCCGGCGCCATCATTATCAAATTGTTTCATGCCAGCACAGCCAAGCACCTCGTTACTAGGTATTTCAACATTAAGATATCCTGTAAATCCATGATAATAACTTATGCGATTTACACTTTGTTGGATTTCTGTACTGCCGCCACATTCAACTCCACCGTTGATTATTTGTGTGGTAACTCCAAACCCAGAGGTGAGTCCATTGGCAATATCACGTTCATTTGGCTGCCAGGTTCCATCTATAACATGGAGCATACTTGGCTTTGGTGGTTGAGGGTACACAAAGAAGAATACTGCACTTGCTAAATTTAACCATGTATCTGCAACCAGTTCAGGATTATCTAGAAGAACAGTTACATCACCATACATTGCTTCTGAGAAAGGGCCATAGTTATAATTGTAACTAAGCTGTTTAGCTCCTCTACCAAAATAGCTTTTGTAATCCCCGTTATCAAAAGTACCACAAGGCCAGGTTTGTCCCTGCCAGGTTTCCGGTAAACACTCTCCGTTGTATCCGCCCCTCATATCTTCGGTCCAACCCATCTCACGCACATGAACCAACCCTTGACGCCACTCTGGAACATCCCAGTGTGAGGTATGACCTCCGG